>CAJANN010000169.1 GCA_903941095.1 uncultured Rhodospirillaceae bacterium
ACGCCCCCCCTGAGCAACACCCCCCGGACCTCCGAAGACGACGAACTCGACGAAATGGACATGGAAGCCAGCCGGCTGGCGTCCACCGATCGCGACATGCAGATGGAAGTGTTCGACGCCGTGCGCGGCCAGTCGGCCTTTCCGGTCCAGCCGGTCCGCCTGAAGCCGGAAGACACCTTCAATTTCCGCTGCCACAAGGAAATCGGCTGCTGGAACAAGTGCTGTCACGGCGCCGACATCACCCTGACCCCCAACTGCATCTTGCGCCTGTCCAAGCATCTGGGGTCCGCCCGGCCGAATTCCTGCTGTCGCACACGGTTCCCGCCATCCATGAAAAGGCCGGCCTGCCGGTGGCCAAGCTGAAGATGGGCGGCAATGACGGCCGCGGCCCCTGCCCGTTCTCCACCCCCGACGGCTGTTCGGTCTATGACCAGCGCCCGGCCACCTGCCGCTATTATCCGCTGGGCATGGTGTCCATGAAGATGAAGGACATGGAGACCAAGGAGGACTTCTTCTTCCTGGTCAAGGAAGACCATTGCCAGGGCCATTGCGAAAGCAAGAGCCAGAATGTCGGCGATTACCGCACCGAACAGCAGCTGGAAGAATACGAGCGCATCAATCGCGGCTGGGTCGACATCCTGATGAAGATGGCGTCGTGGAAGGTCCTGGGCGGCCCCGGCGGCAAGGAACCCAGCCTGCAGACCAAGAAGATGTTCTTCACCGCCACCACCGACGTCGATGGCTTCCGCGCCTTCGTGCTGGGGTCGCGGTTCCTCGAGGCCTATGACGTCTCGCCGGAAGCGGTGGAACTGATCAAGGCCAGCGACGACGCCCTGCTGCAACTGGCCTTCGACTGGATGAAGAACGTCCTGTTCAACGAGCCGACCATCATGCTCAAGGAACAGGTCCTGAAGGAAGCCATCGCCCGGGTCCGCACCGACATGGGCGCGGCGTAACCAATGCCGGGGGGCCTGAACCGGCCCCCCGGCACAGGTTTTGCGGTCCCGGCCTATTCAGCGGCCCACGGCACGCCGAACGATGCCAGGGTCTTGGACAGCAGGGCGATTTTCCTGGCGCGGTCTTCCCCCGATGCCCCGGCGGTGTATTCGACCAGGAACATGGGGTCGCGCAGATAGACGTGCAGGATCGGCCGCAGCTGCGCCATCGCTTCGCCGTCGATGAAGGTGCCCTTGCGGGTCAGATCGACCAGGGTCAGAACCTTCTGGGCGGGACCGCCGCTCTTCTTGTCCACCTGCTCGAACAGACGCGAACGCCGCAGCAGTTCCAGCTGGGCGGTCTCCACCCGGGCCATCGCCTGGGTCTTGTCGGCTTCCGGCAGCCACGACGCCTTCAGCGCCCGATGAATGCCGGTCAGGGTCTGCATCTTGGGAACCGGCGGGTCCTGGCCGCCGATCGTGCGCGGCACGAAATCCTGATCGCCGAAATAATGATCGAGGAAGGTCCTGATGGTGCCGCGGTTCGACGGACCGATGGCGGTGTTGGCCAGGGTCATCAGATAGGCCAGACGATCGGCCACCACCTTGCGCTCGCGCAGCAGGTCGGTCACGCCTTCCGAGGTGATCAGGCGGTTCTGCCGCCGTTCCAGCGTCGCCGGTGTCCGGGTTCCGCCACAGATCTCGCCGCCGTTCCACAGGCGGCGGAACATGTCGAAAATGGCCTGGATCTCGATTTCCGGCTCGGCCGAACGCAACGGTTCCTTGTTGGCCAGGGTCCGCAGCAGAACATATTCGAAAGACGCCTTGCACGTCGGGGCCCGCCCCTCGCCGATCAGGCGGTTGATGTCGGCCAGCACGGGAGCGGCGGTGTCGCGCATCACGAAAGCGCCGCGCCACAGATCGTTCAGGTCGCCGCACCGTTCCTCCAGCCGCTCGGGGAATCCCAGCAACTGGTCCAGGGCGGGTTCGCTGCGCAGGGCTTCCGCCAGCCAGGGCTCGATGAAGTCGAACATCGGCGTGCCGCCGGCCGACTGCAGCAGGCCGACCAGGGTATTGACCTTGTCGCGCCAGGTCTTCTGCTGGAACAGCACCTCGGTCAGGATACGGCCGATCTGGCGGTCCCGTTCGGCTCCGGACAGGCGAACGCCTTCGACCACCTTGAAGAAGGTGGCGGCGGTGACGCTGGGCACCGGCTTTTCCCGGTCTTCGTCCCAGGCCCGGCGGACGCCGGCGCTGACCAGGGCGTGCAGTTCCTTGACCCGAACGGCGGCGCTGAGATTGCGGATCTTGGCCTGCAACGTGCCGGCCCTGTCGACGGCATTCATCAGGACCCGCCCGGAATCGCTGAGACGCTTCAGGTACTTGCCGGAATGAACCAGCTCGGCCGGGGTAATGATCAGCTGGTCAAGAAACGAGCCGATATAGCGCCCCATCATCTCGCGGGCGGCCGGGCTGGAAAATTCCTCGACCGTGCCGCAAAAAGCCTTCTCCGCGGCATCGCCCGACGAAAGCTCGCCATCATCCTTGACTGGATTGTTCATGTGCGTCCCACCAGGCCTTCTCGCCTGGGTCCCCGATAACCCTGGCCGCAAGATTAGCGTAATTCCAGGAACCGAGAAACAGCTTTAACAGGCCGTTCCGCACACCACCCGAATCGCAGGGGGAAACGTGGAATTCCGGACTGGCGGCGGGGGACTGGCTGGGGCATGATCGCCGCGCAGCATTCTTTCTGGGGAACAGTGACGGCCGTGCGACGCTGGCGTTTCGGGATCAGGGCCAAACTGCTGGTGGCCGTCGGGACGGTCACGGCCATGACCGTGTTGGCCGGCCTGATCGCCTGGACCAGCTATTCCGAGATCGGCCGGCTGCTGGAGGTGGTCACCGGCGAGAACCTGCCCCGCGTCACCGGCGCCCTGAAACTGTCGGAAGCGACGGCCCGGCTGGCGGCGTCGGCTCCGGCCCTGGACGCGTCGCAAAGCCAGTTCCAGCGCCAGGGCAATTTCATCGCCCTGCAACAGCAGGCCGAGCGCCTGCGCGGCCTGATCGAAAACCTGGCCGGGTCCGGCGTCGACCCGCTTCAATTGGAAGAACTGCGCTCGCTGATGATCGCCATCGGCGACAACATGACCAGCCGCAACGCCCTGGTGGAGCACCGCCTGGTCCTGCGGAGCCGCAGCGCCGCCCTGGCCGCCGAGATCGACCGTCTGAGCGTCGACCTGCATGCCATTTTGCTGCACAGGTCCCACGATCCGATGGCCGAGCAGGTGGTCGCCGCCGCCGACCTGCTGCGCGAGGGAACCAATGCCGCCAACCTCGACGCCATCGCCGCGGCCCGGCGCGGTTACGAAGATCAGGCCCGCCGGCTGGTTCTGCTGATGGAATCGACCGGCCCGACGCCCATGCGCGATCTGGCCCGCCGCATCATCACCTTCGGCACCAGCCCCGACAACGTCTTCGAACTGAACGTCCGCCGCCTGATCGCCGAATCCCGCCTGACCACCGCCAACGAAGAAGGCCGCGATCTGGTCGCCCGCACCGCCTCGGCCATCGGCCGGCTGGTCGGCGCCGCCGAAACCGAAGCCGCCGACAACAACCGCAGCGCCCACCAGGCCCTGACCGAAGGCCGGCGCTTCATCATCGCCATCGCCGCCGTCACCGTGATCGGCGCCCTGCTGTTCGTCTGGTTCTACCTGGCCCGCAATATCGTCAACCGCCTGGCCGGTCTGGCCGACGCCATGCACCGCATTTCCGGCGGCAGCATCGAAACCCGGGTCGAAGCCGACGGCAACGACGAAATCACCGACATGGCCGGCGAACTGGCGGTATTTCGCGACGCCCTGGCCAAATTGCGCGATTCGTCCGAGGCGCTGAAGGAAAGCGAGCGGCGGATGCGCACCATCCTCGACACCTCGCCGCTGGCCCTGGCCATCAGCAGGGTGTCGGACAACCGCATCCTGTACGTCAATCCCCGCTGGTGCGAACTGTACGGCGTCCATGACGACCATGCCGTCGGCATGGACGCATCGACCTTCTACGCCGATCCCGGCGACCGTTTCCGGATCGTCGAACTGATCGGCAACCAGGGCTTCGTGGCCGATTACGAAAGCCGCATGCGCCGCAGCGACGGGGTGGAATTGTGGGCGATGATGTCGGCGGCGGCCATCGTCATGGACGGCGAACCGGCCATCTGCGTCTCCAGCATCGACATCACCAAGCGCAAGGAACAAGAGCAGGTCCTGGCCGAAGCCAAACAGATCGCCGAGGATGCCAGCCAGGCCAAAAGCCTGTTCCTGGCCACCATGAGCCACGAAATCCGCACCCCGATGAACGGCGTGCTGACGATGGCGCAGCTGCTGGAAGACATGCCGCTGCCGCCCGAACAGCGGGAAATGGCCCGCATTATCCGCGATTCGGCCACCTCGCTGCTGACCATCATCAACGATATCCTGGACTTCTCGAAGATCGAATCGGGCAAGCTGCAGCTTGAGATGGTGGCGCTGTCCCTGGCCGACACCATCGAAGGGGTGGCCGACCTGCTGGCGCCGCGCGCCGTCGAAAAGGGGATCGGACTGATCTCGTACATCGATCCGACCCTGCCCGAACGGCTGCGCGGCGATCCGGTCCGCCTGCGCCAGATCATCACCAACCTGGCCGGCAATGCCATCAAGTTCACCGATCGCGGCTGCGTCCGCCTGGGGGTCGAGGCGGACCCGCAGACCCCGGGCCGCCTTCGCTTCACCGTCCGCGACACCGGCATCGGCCTGGACGACGAACAGCAGAACCGTCTGTTCGAGCCGTTCGCCCAGGCCGACGCCTCGATCGCCCGCCGCTATGGCGGGACCGGCCTGGGCCTGTCCATCTGCCGCCGGCTGGTGGCGATGATGGGCGGCGATATCGGGGTCGAAAGCAAGGTCGGCCAGGGGTCGACGTTCTGGTTCAGCATTCCGCTGGACATCGTGTCCGGACAGCCCGAACAGGGACCGGATCTGACCGGCGTGGCGGTGCTGGTGCTGGCGGAAGGATCGGTGGCCGCCGAAGCCATCCGGCAATATCTTGGCCATCTGGGCGCCCAGGTGGCCGTTGTGGCCTCGACCGACGGCGCCCTGGCGGCGGTCCGGGCGGCGTCCCTGGCCGGCTGGAGCTACGACGTGGTGCTGATGGACGGGGCGCAGGATTTCAAGCTGCGTCTGTCGGTGGCCAGGGCCGTTCTGGCGGCGGCCGGCCCCGACAGCCGGACCAAGGTGGTGATGGTGGCCGCCCACTCGGTCTATTCGGCGGCATCCAGCGAAGCCCGCGATGCCGGCCTGTTCGCCGCCCTGCCCAAGCCGGTCCGCCGCCACACCCTGTGGCGGACGGTGGCCGCCGCCGCCGGGCGTGCCTCGCTGGACGACGTCGACGGGGATGGCGGCAGCAGCCAGGACGCCACCTTCCAGCCGCCCGGCTTCGAGGAAGCCGCCGCCGCCGGCGCGCTGATCCTGGTGGCGGAAGACAACCCCACCAATCAGGTGGTGATCCGCCGCCTGATGGAACGGCTGGGCTATGCCATCGATGTGGTTTCCGATGGAATCGAGGCCTGGGAGCGGATGCAGACCCGCGATTACGGCCTGCTGCTGACCGATTGCCACATGCCGGACATGGACGGCTATGCCTTGACCGAGCGGGTCCGGGCCTGGGAACGGGAAACCCTGAACCGCATCCCGATCGTCGCCCTGACCGCCGACGCCCTGGCCGGCACCGCCAAGAAGTGCCAGGACAGCGGCATGGACGCCTTTCTGTCCAAGCCCATCGACCGGGCCCAGTTGGACGCCACCTTGCGCAAGCTGCTGCCGGCGGCCATCGCCCTGCGCCGGCGGATCTCGCCGGATGCGCCGGTCTCGGCCGCCCCGGCGGCTTCCGTCGAGGACACCCGGCCGCCGGTCCTTGATCCGGCGGTCATGTGCGCCATTTTCGGCGCCATCACCGACGACGCCAAGGAATTGCTGCAGCTTTTCGTCGACACCACCCGGCCGCTGGTGGCCGAAACCGGCCAGTCCCTGGGCGAGGGCAAGATCGAACAGGCTCGCGAGGCGGCACATTCGGCCAAAGGAGCGGGAAATTCCGCCGGCTGCTTCCGCTTCGGACGCCTGTGCGCCGAAATCGAGGCCGCCTGCGCCCGGGGCGACGGCGAAATCGCCGCAACCCTGGTTCCGGCCATGCAGGCCGCTTTCGACGAGGCCGCCGCGGCCATCGCCGCACTGTGACCCTTCCCCGCCGCGGTCAGGTCCAGTCGGGATCGATGACGGCCCGTCCCTTGCGGTCTTCCGCCAGCTTGCGCACATGGGCCAGATTGCGGGCCGCCACCTGGGCCGGCCCCTTGGCGCCATAGGTCCTGAAAACCTCCAGCGCCGCTTCCAGAATCCTGTCGGCTTCGGCCAGATGGCCCAGCCCGCCGCCGTGCCGGTCCAGCAGGAACAGGGCCGACCCCAGGGTGTTGCTGGTCGACGCCCAGGCCAGGGGGGTGCGGTCGCGGGTCCGGATTTCCAGAACCGACCGGCAGGCATCCACGGCCCGCTTCAGCACCTCGGGATTTTTCAGCTGATCGCCATAGACTTCCAGAACCTGGGCGATGGTGTTCATCACGTCGGCCCAGCGGTGCGGCGCGTCGGCCCGGGTGTGGACCTGCAGGGCGGCCTGCAGCGCCTGCAGCGATTCCCGCAGCAATTCGCTGTCGCCGGTCAGCAGGTCCAGCCGGTACAGCGCCACCCCCAGGCGGGTCTGCACGGCGGCCCATTCCTGCGGCATGGCGGCGCGGGTCAGCACATCGCCGGCCAGCCGCCAATAGCGGACGGCTTCTTCCAGATGGACTTGCGCCTGATCCTTGGATCGTTCCGCCCAGGCGGTCAGCACGGCGGCCAATTGCTTGTGAATCAGCCCGGTTTCCCAGGCCGGATCGGTGCGGCCGACCCGCTTCTCCGCCGCCCGATAGGCGTCGACGGCCTTGCGGAACCAGTCGCCCGCCTGGGACGGCGCCACCACCAGGGCACAGGCGGCGCAGACATGCCCATAGACCTGCTGCAGGCTGCGCTGCTGCGGCATGGACAAGGCCATCGGCGGTTTGGCGGCCAGGGCTTCCAGCGGCGCCGCGGCCAACGGCAGCAGACGGCGCACGGCGGCGCGCTGGACCTCGTTGCCGGCATCGGCGGCGGCCAGACAGGCGGCATACAGCAGGTTGGCCTGCGGGTCGCCCAGGACCGGCGGCAGCTCGATGCGGGTCGAAACCCCGAAGCCGCCGGGTTTCTCCTCGTCCGGCAGGTTGGCGCCGGCCAGCCGCAGCCGATAGCCGTCGCGCCCCATCTCGCCCCAGACCAGCAGGTCGGCGTTTTCCTCGGCGATGGCGTGGCGGGTGTTGGTGACCAGGGCGGCGACCTGCAGCGGATCGTCCAGGGATTCCAGGACGAACGGCCGCGGCAGCGGCCTGACCTTCAGGGCCGACCGGGATTCCAGCACCTTGAACAGCGCCTGCGACGCGGCGCCGTCGCTGGAATCGCCGGCCATCGCCGCCACCAGGACGGTATAGACCGGCGGCTCGGCGGCGGGGTCGACGGACGGGGCCGCCTGAGGCGCGTCGGGGGCCTTGGGCTGCAGCATCTTGGCCACCGCGCTCAGCAGGCGGGCCAGACCGCCGGCCTCGGCCGCGACGTCGTCCTTGGGCGGCTCGGCCACCGGCGCGGCCCGCTTGGCCGGCAGGTTCAGGACCGGCCGTTCCAGGGGGCGCTTGAAGCGTTCGCGGGGATCGTCAGAGCTGCTCATCACATCGCGGTGTACATGGCATCCGCCCGCAGATCAATGGCGCAGGCTCAGCCCCAGGGCTCCGAATCCAGGTTAAGAAGTGGCTAATTTCCCCTGGTACATACTCGTCATGCCCGCGCAGGCGGGCATCCATACGACGGTTGGGCGAGACGCAGCTGCGACTCATGAAAACACCATGCGTCTAT
>CAJANN010000170.1 GCA_903941095.1 uncultured Rhodospirillaceae bacterium
CGCCGCGCCGCCAGCACGGTCGAACTGCCCTCGGGCGGCTCGATCATGATCGCCGGCCTGCTGCAGAACGACGTCACCTCCAGCATGGCCGGGCTGCCCGGACTGATGGACGTGCCGGTGCTGGGGGCGCTGTTCCGCTCGACCGCCTTCCAGCGCAACGAGACCGAACTGGTGATCATTCTGTCGGCCTATGTGGTCCAGCCGGTGGAACAGCCGTCCCTGGCCCTGCCCACCGACGGATTCGCGCCGTCCTCGGATATCGACCGGCTTCTGTTCGGCCGCCTGCAGAAGACCTATGCCCGCAACGCCGCCGCCATTCCGGGCGAGTTGCAGGGTCCGTTCGGCTATGTGGTGGAATAGAGGGAAACGACCATGACGACCATCCGCGCCTTCGCCCTGATCCTGCCGTTGCTGCTGCCCGCCTGCGCCGACAGCGGCGTGGTGTGGAGCGATCATGCCGCCCAGCCCAGCGCCGTCGAGCGCAACCGCGCCATGATGATGCAGAACCCCGCCGACCTGCTGCGGGCCCGCGAGGCCTCGGGCCGCGACGGCAACCGCGCCGCCGACGTCCTCGCCAGATACGGACGCGGCGAGGCCACCGGCTCGGCCCCGATCGCCCTGCCGGGCGGGCCGGGCGCCGCGGCCCCGTCGGGAGGGGGGAAGTAAGATGATCCATCGCCTGACCATCGACGCCTTTTCCGCCGGTCCGGCCGGGGCCGCCGCCCTGGCGGACCTCGCGTCCGAGCCGGTGCTTTCCCGTTGCCGCGTCCGGGTCCTGGATGGGGGGCTGGCCGCGGCACAGGCGGCCTATGCCACCCAGCCGACCCCCCAGGTGATCGTCGTCGAAAGCCTGGAATCCGGTGATGCCCTGCTGGCCGGTCTGGACCATCTGGCCGAAGTCTGCGAAGCCTCGACCCGCGTGGTGGTGCTGGGGCACAGCAACGACATCGCCCTGTACCGGACCCTGCTGGGACGCGGGATCAGCGATTACCTGCCGCTGCCGCTGGCCGGGGCGCAGGTGGCCGCGGCGGTGACGGCCCTGTATGCCGACCCGCAAGCGGCCCCGCGCGGCAAAGTGGTGGCCTTCTGGGGGACCCGCGGCGGCTGCGGGACCTCGACCCTGGCCCAGAACGCCGCCTGGGGGCTGGGGCGCCATCTGCGGGAATCGGTTCTGTATGTCGACATGGACACCGCTTTCGGCACATCGGGCCTGGCCTTCGACATGGAAATCCGCCAAAGCGCCGCCGACCTGCTGGCCCAGCCCGACCGCCTGGACCCGGTGATGCTGGAACGCTGCCTGATGGATTACGACGAAACGCTGCGGGTCCTGGGCACGGCGGGCGATCCGCGCAGCGCCGGCGGCATGGACGTCGACGGCATCGACCGGCTGCTGGACATGGCGTCCCGCATGGCCGCCCAGGTGGTGGTCGATCTGCCCCGGCTGTGGACCGACTGGAGTTCCCACATCCTGTTTTCCGCAGACGAGGTGGTGCTGGTCGCATCCCCCGACCTGGCATCGTTGCGCGACGCCAAGATCCTGCTGGAAATCCTGGCGCCGCGGCGGCCCACGCCCCCCCGGCTGGTGCTGAACCGGGTCGACGCCGCGCAGCGCGCCCAACTGGACGGCAAAATCTTCGCCGAGACCCTGGGCCTGCCGCCGGCCCTGTCCGTCCCCTTCGATCCCCAGGGATTCGGGATGGCCGCCAACGACGGCCGCATGGTCGCCGAGGCCG
>CAJANN010000171.1 GCA_903941095.1 uncultured Rhodospirillaceae bacterium
AGGCTCTGGACGCGGCCTACGCCGCCGGCCAGAAGGCGAAGTGATCATGGCCCTGAACGTCCGCCCCACCGCCGCCCTGAAGGCCCATCCGCAGTGGTCGCAAAGCGACTTCGAATACTTCCGGGGCAAGGGCTATTCCAACCAACAGATCCTCGAATTCTGGGAGCGCGACCTGCGCCTCGGCTGTAAGCCGGTGAACTGGAAGCCCACCGACGCCAAGTATCAGACCTCGCTTCGCCGGATTACCCGGCGCTGACGGCCTTGCTGGCGGCGATCTCCTCGAAACTCCGGCCATCGCCGTCCAGCACGGCCTTGCTCCCGGTCAGCTTCTGCCAACGGCCGACGATCACGTCGGCATAGGCCGGGTTCAATTCCATGGCAACGCAGATCCGCCCCGTGGTCTCGGCGGCGATCACCGTGGTGCCACTGCCCGCGAACGGCTCGTACACCCCGTCACCCTCGGCGCTGTTGTTGAGAATCGGGCGGCGCATGCATTCCACCGGCTTCTGGGTGCCGTGGACCGTGGCCTCGTCCTCGTCACCGTTGTTGCCGATGGCCCAAACGGTGGCCTGATCCCGCGCCCCTTGCCAATGGCCGGTGCCGGACTTGCGCACGGCGTACCAGCAGGGCTCATGCTGCCAGTGATAATCGCCGCGGCCCAGGACAAAGCGGTTCTTCGACCAGATGATCTGGGCACGGATCTTGAAGTCGTTGGCCTCCAGGCTCTCGGCCACCGTCTTGGCGAAGATCGCCGCGTGCCAGACATAGGCGACCTCGCCGGGGAACAGCGCCCAGGCTTCGCTCCAGTCAGCTCGGTCGTCGTTGGCCACCTTGCCGGTGCGGGCCGAAGACGACACCCCGGCCTCGTTGCGCCAGGTCGGATCGTATTCCACCCCATACGGCGGATCGGTCACCATCAGATGCGGTGTGGCCCCAGCCAGCAGGCGTTCCACGTCGGTGGCGCAGGTGCTGTCGCCGCACAGCAGGCGGTGGCGGCCCAGAATCCACAGATCGCCGGGGCGGGTCACCGGATCGGCGGGTGGTTCGGGGATTTCGTCTTCACCGGCCTCGCCATCCCCGTCGCCCTCATCGTCGAGCGGGGCCATCAGGGCATCCAGTTCCTCTTCCGAGAAGCCGATCAGGTCGAGGTCGTAACCCTCGGCGTTGAGCGCGTGCAGCTCCGCCGCCAGGGTTTCATCATCCCACCCGGCATTCAGGGCCAACTTGTTGTCGGCCAGGATGTAGGCGCGGCGCTGGGCCTCGGTCAGATGGTCGAGAATCACCACCGGCACGGTGGTCAGGCCCAGGGACTTGGCGGCGGCCAACCGGCCATGCCCGGCGATGACGTTGCCCTGGCTGTCGGCCAGCACCGGATTGGTCCAGCCGAACTCGACCATGCTGGCGGCGATCTGGGCGACTTGGGCATCCGAATGGGTCCGCGCATTGCGGCCATAGGGGATCAGCCGGTCGATGGGCCAAGCCTCGACCGTGTCGGGAAGCGGATGGGTCATGGTCAGTCCGTGCAATCGCAAGGCAGGCAGTCATCGGATGGACCGCCCTCGAAATCCCGCTGGCGGCGGACGAAATTGAGCAATTCGCGGTAGCTGGGCCGGTCGGCGCGAAACAGCGCCATTTCAGGCTTGCTCAAG
>CAJANN010000172.1 GCA_903941095.1 uncultured Rhodospirillaceae bacterium
CGACATGCTGAACGAAGGCATCATGTTCGACGGCTCGTCGATCGCCGGCTGGAAGAGCATCAACGAATCCGACATGATCCTGATGCCCGATTGCAGCACCGCGGTCATGGACCCCTTCGCCGCCCAGGCTCAGATGATCATCTTCTGCGACATCGTCGAGCCGGCCACCGGCCAGCTTTACGACCGCGACCCGCGCGCCGTCGCCAAGCGCGCCGAGCGTTACATCCAGGAATCCGGCGTGGGCGACACCGCCTTCTTCGGTCCGGAAGCCGAATTCTTCGTGTTCGACGACGTCAAGTTCAAGACCGGCCTGAATGTCGGCTATTACGAGCTGTCGTCGGAAGACGGTCCGGAATCCTCGGGCAAGGACTTCGCCGAGGGCAACCTGGGCCATCGTCCGGGCGTCAAGGGCGGCTATTTCCCGGTTCCGCCGGTGGACAACGCCGTCGACATGCGCGCCGAGATGCTGACCATCATGGGTGAGATGGGCCTGCCGATCGAGAAGCACCACCACGAAGTGGCCTCGTCGCAGCACGAACTGGGCTGCAAGTTCGGCACGATGGTCCAGGCCGCCGACTGGATGCAGACCTACAAGTACGTCGTCCACAACGTGGCCGCGTCCTACGGCAAGTCGGCCACCTTCATGCCGAAGCCGATCTATGGAGACAACGGCTCGGGCATGCATGTGCACCAGTCCATCTGGAAGGGCGGCAAGTCGCTGTTCGCCGGTTCGGGCTATGCCGACCTGTCGGATACCGCGCTTTACTATATCGGCGGCATCATCAAGCATGCCAAGGCGCTGAACGCCTTCACCAACCCGCTGACCAACTCGTACAAGCGCCTGATCCCCGGCTTCGAAGCCCCGGTTCTGCTGGCTTATTCGGCCCGCAACCGCTCGGCCTCGTGCCGCATCCCCTACGCCACCAGCCCGAAGGCCAAGCGCGTCGAGGTCCGCTTCCCCGATCCGGGCGCGAACCCCTATCTCGCCTTCTCGGCCATGCTGATGGCCGGCCTGGACGGCATCGCCAACAAGATCCATCCCGGCGACGCGATGGACAAGAACCTGTACGACCTTCCCCCGGAAGAGCTGAAGCAGGTTCCCACCGTGTGCGGCAGCCTGCGCGAGGCCCTGGAATCCCTGCGCGCCGACCATGACTTCCTGTGCAAGGGCGATGTCTTCTCGAAGGAATTCATCGATGCCTACATCGAGCTGAAGTACGAGGAAGTCTACCGCTTCGAACACACCCCGCATCCGGTCGAGTTCCAGATGTATTATTCCGTCTAAGCGGAATAGCTGGAACCCTTGGCTTTGCGCCACACCCGGAGACTACTGTGTAGCAGGCGTGTGTAGCGGTCAATGACCCGATTTCGGAAGCCCCCGTCAGGAAACTGGCGGGGGTTTTCCTTTGCCGATACATCGCGAATGTTCTGGCGGAAAAATCTCAGCGGGTATTCGCCCTGTCGGCGGCTGTCAATTCCCCCCGGTGGGGTGGCCCGCCCACCAGTCCGGGGCGGTAATGATGATTGACCACAGCCGATCTAGCTCATGCGTGTTACATGCACAACGTTCGTTGACGTTTGTAACGCTGTGGCTGTAACGTCCCCCGAAGTCACATCAAGCAAGGGGGCGGCGATGGTCCGTTACGTCACCTACAAGCGTGTCAGCACCAAGGAGCAAGGCCGCTCGGGTCTTGGTCTTGCCGCCCAGGAACGCGACATCCGCCTGTTCCTGACCACCTACACCCCAGAGCCGTGGGAGGTAATCGGCGAGTTCGTGGACGTGCAATCCGGCACCGACGACAGCCGCCCGGAACTGGAGAAGGCCATCGCCTTGGCCAAGAAGGAACGGGCGGTGTTGCTGGTGGCCAAGCTGGACCGCTTGAGCCGCAAGGTGTCGTTCATCGGCAAGCTGACCGACGACGCCAAGCTGGACTTCAAAGTCGCCCAGATGCCCAATGCCGACAAGTTCCAGCTCCACATCTACGCCGCCCTGGCCGAGAAGGAGCGCGACTTCATCAGCCAACGCACCAAGGCTGCCTTGGCCCAATCCACCAAGAAGCTGGGCGGGATGCGTGACGCCACCATGAAACGCAACACGGTGCTGAAGGAACTGGCCGATCAGCGGGCGGGGAAGTTGGCCGGGATCGTCCTGCCACTGCGACAGCAGGGCAGCAGCTTGCGCGAGATCGCAACCGCCCTAAATTCTGCGGGCCTCGCCACGCCTCGCGGTGGGGAGTGGCAGGCGGTACAGGTCAAACGATTGTTGGAACGACTGGAAGGGGGAACTTGTGAACCAACACTTGGTCAGCCTTGATGCCCTGGCGATCAGGATCAACCAACAGCAAGAGCAGATCGAACAAGCCTGGGGCATGACCCTGGAACTGGCCAAGCAGGCCGGGGAGATGTTGATCGAGGCCAAGCGCCTTGCCGGTCATGGCAACTGGCTGCCGTGGCTTGAGGCCAATTGCCGGGTCTCTGCCAGCATGGCCGAGAAGTACATGAAGATCGCCAAAGGTTGGGACATGCTGGCGGTTGGAAATCCGGAACATGTTCCGAATTTGAGCATCCGTGACGCGGTCAAGCTGTTGGCCAAGCCGCGTTCGCCAAAGGCCGAAGCGCCGCCGACCATCGACGCCGAGTTCTCGGAAGTGGTGGTGGACCCCAAGCCCCTATCAGACCCG
>CAJANN010000173.1 GCA_903941095.1 uncultured Rhodospirillaceae bacterium
CCGATGGTGCCGATGTTGCAGTGCGGCTTGTTACGCTCGAATTTCGCCTTGGCCATCTTTTTAGAACCCGTCTGATCGGCGGCTCGGTGCCGCGCTGGTCGTCCAACAAATCACTCAGTCAGCCCTGGGGGAACGGTCTGGAGCGGGTGAAGGGAATCGAACCCTCGTCGTAAGCTTGGAAGGCTTCTGCTCTACCATTGAGCTACACCCGCTTGCGCCCCGCGCCTGCGCGCCCCTGAAAGGATAATGGTGGAGGGGGTTGGATTCGAACCAACGTAGACTACCGTCGGCAGATTTACAGTCTGCTGCCATTGACCGCTCGGCCACCCCTCCACGCCGTCACCGGATTTTTCCGTCCAGCGGCGGGAGACCGGAACTATGGGAATTTTCGGCGACTTGTCAACTCGAAAAGAGAAGGCTAAGACATTCTTCATGTCCCATCGCGATCCCACCCCTCGCCGCCCCGCCCGTCCCGACAGGGACCGCAGCCGCAAACCGGAACGCCCCAGCGGCGGAGCCTATTGGCTTTACGGCACCCATGCGGTCGAAGCGGCCCAGGCCAACCCGGCCCGCCGTCTGCGCCGCCTGCTGCTCACCGCCGAAGCGGCGAAAAGCCGCCCGCATTGGCCGGGAGAGATCGTCGAGCGCACCGAACTGGATCGCCATCTGCCGCCCGGCGCCGTCCATCAGGGCATGGCCGCCCTGGCCGAGCCGCTGCCGGAGCTGACCCTGGAAGAGCTGGCCCGGCGCGGCGCCGCCCGCGACAGCGCCGTCATCGTGGTTCTGGATCAGGTCACGGACCCCCACAATGTCGGCGCCATCCTGCGCTCGGCGGCTGCGTTCGGCGCCCTGGCCGTGGTCGCACCCGACCGCCACGCCCCCGACGAGACCGGCGCCCTGGCCAAGGCCGCGTCAGGGGCGCTGGAACGCATCGCCCTGGTTCGCGTCACCAATCTGGTCCGCGCCTTGGAAGCCCTGAGAAGCGCCGGCTTCTGGGTGGCCGGCCTGGCCGGCGAGGCCCGCGACACCCTGGCTCAGGCCAAGCTGTCCGGCCGCATCGCCCTGGTCCTGGGGGCGGAAGGCGACGGCTTGCGCCGCCTGACCCGTGAACATTGCGACCTGCTGGTCCGTCTGCCGATGACCGGCGACATGGAAAGCCTGAACGTTTCCAACGCCGCCGCCGTCGCCCTTTATGAATTGATCCGCTAACTCTTGCGACATGCCCGGCAAGGCCGTACCTTGCCCCGGCGCCGGTTTAGCTCAGCTGGTAGAGCACCTGATTTGTAATCAGGGGGTCGCGGGTTCGAACCCTGCAACCGGCACCATTTTCTCGTTTCTGATCAAATTGTTACGGGTCAACCGACCGGCAGCGGCTTTGCACACCCTCCCCCGTCCCATGAAGGTCCCTATTTCGCCCTGGTGGCTGACGGCACGCCGCCGAGCGAGTAAGGACGGAGACATCCGCTCAGAGGAGAACCGCCGCCAAGCTCGCGACTCGCCCCCTCAACACCGTCCGCAGTTGCGCCGGACTCGGGGGACCTATCGTCCGTCTTCGATCGTCTCCGGATCCAACGCCAGCGCCATGCCCCCCTCATCTACATCGGTGTGCTCCGTCCTTCCGCGGCGACGTAAACTTCCAGGTGGATAGCCGAATTTTCTGCGGAATGCCGATAGAAAATGGTTGGTATGGACGTATCCCAGGCGCTGGGCCAGGGTCTTCAAGGGGATATCGCTACTTTCGATGGCCATGTGAGCTTCAACCAAGCGGTGCTCTGCGATGAATGTATGAATCGGCTGCCCGTATTCGGCCTTGAACGCGTTATTGAGTGACCTAGCGGACATGTTGAATTGCACTGCCAGCTCTTCAAGAGTCGGCAACTTTCCCTGTAGGGCGACGAGTTGCTGATAGAGCCCCTGGGCCTGTCGACTCGCCGATGAGAGGGGCGGCGGTCCTGGGATATTGGTGCCAAGATGTTCGATAAGGGCGGTCAGATAGTCGAGCGCCCGGGCCTGACACATTAGGCGGCGACTGGCCCCGACGATGTCATGGGGGATGGCGTTGTGCAAATGGGCCGATACCTGATGGGGCATAGGCCGCACCCGGATCCTAGGGGCGGGGGTCAGGTCCAAGGCATCCAGGGTACGCGCGGCGACATCGCGGCCGACCAAATGCCCAAGCACTGTCCGGCTGACGGTCAGCGCTGTCATGGTAACGTCGGAAGAACCGTCGACCACGGGATCTACAACCAATCGGTCGGCTAAGCGGAACAGGTCGATTCCCGGGCGAAAAATCAGTTCTGCCGCAGGGTATTTCTCGTGATGAATGACTTGGCCGCCGGTGACTGTTTGGATCATCAGTGACTCGCCGGGAAATGCCCCCTCCACATGCCCAATATGGATCAATTGCCCCAGGGCCGCCGGAGTGAACCTCCGGGTGGTGCGGAACAGCGTCATTCCCATGGCCAATTCAATCTTGGTGAAATTAGCCTCCCCCATTTCGGGTGACATGGGATAGGGATGCCGCTCGACATCGCCGTCCAACGGCAGGAAATTCCCCTCCTCTCCCTCCTGGAGCCAATGGAACTTCAAGAATTCATAGGCGGAACGCATCTATCTTCTCCGAGGGCGCTAGGAGATTTGGCGTAGTTATGATTCCATATCACGTAGTTTTGTCGACTCGCAAATGCGAGCAAACTCCGGGTACGCTCCACCAATACCTTCCCCCTTCACCTAATTAAGATGACCACCGCAGAGACAGCTGAATCTTCCGCCGTGCAGAAGCCGTCCTCGAAAGACGGGGGCGGACTGCCGCTGGACGCCATGCGGGTACATATGAGCGGAACCTGGGAAAGGCCGCCCTTTGTCCATCACAATCCAGGTGCCGGCATCGATATCCTGGACACCAGTCAATTAATTCCAAAGGAGGGGGCGCATCGTAAAGTCGTCGTGCCCTATCGGGACCAGTTGTGGGTCAGGATCATGGTACGGGGAATAGATGAAAGCGGGGTTCCTGGACTGAGAGCCCCCGTCTCCTTGTCTGCGGGGCAGTGCGCCATCATCAAATGCGAGGGCGAGGAGATTCATTGTAACCCGATGCCGGGACAGCATTACTCCCACGTTTCGCTTGCGTTGTCGCCCGAGGCGGTGAGCCAGATGATCGGCGATATGCGATTGCCAGAAGCTCTGGCGAAATTTATCGAAGGCCGGTCGAGAAATTTCGTCATCTCGCCCCAGGCTACGCCAGAAATGCGCCTGCCGGTTCAAGGAATCCGGGCCATTCCGTTCAGTGGCAGCGCACGGCGGCTGTTTCTTCAGGCCAAGGTGCTGGAAATGCTGTCATCGGTGGTCGATCTCATGGATGAGGGACAAGCCGGGGATGACCGCATCCTGGGCCGCGAGCGGCGGCGTTTGCTAGCGGCACGCGATCTGCTGCTGGCCAATCTCAGCTCAATTCCAGATATTATCGATATCGCCCGGCAGGTTGGGACGTCTCCTCGCCGCCTGAACGAGATTTTCCGTCGCGAATTCGGCATGACTGCGGCGCAATGGCTGCACGAGCACAGGATGGAGACGGCAGCCAGATTGTTGGCCTTGGGCGAACTTCCCATCAAGAAAATCGCCTTCCGGCTGGGATATTCCCACCGTAGCGCCTTTGCTGCCGCCTTTGCCCAACGGTTCGGGATGCCGCCGGCCGGCTACCGTGACGGACAGGGCG
>CAJANN010000174.1 GCA_903941095.1 uncultured Rhodospirillaceae bacterium
GCCTCAAGGATGCGGGAAAGCCCCCCAAGGTTGTCCTCGTCGCCGTCGCCAGAAAGCTTCTCGTCATCGCCTACGGCGTCATAAAGTCCCAGCGCCCGTTCCAACTCGCTTGACGAGCCAACACGGTATCTCAACGGGCATAGTCCTCGCTACGCTCGTCCAAAGCCGATTGCCCTGATTTTTCCCCTCCTTCCGGTTGTCAGGCGGGGTTCGGGCGGTTAAAGTGCGGCCGCTCCCTGTTTCACAGGGGCGGCCCCTCCTTTCTGATCGACCGTCCGCCATGCGCCTGTTCGCGATTGTGGGACTTGTTGTCCTGGCCTTGTGTCCTGTCCGCCCGCTGTCGGCAGCCGAGCGGCAGATCGGGGTGTTCGGCGATTCCCTGGGCGACGGGGTGTGGAGCGGTCTTTACGCCCTGCTGAAAAAGCAGCCGGACGACAGGCTGTTCCGCTATTCCAAGGTGGGGGCGGGGCTGACCCGGCCGGATTTCCCCGCCTGGCTGGCCGAGTTGCCGAAAAGTCTGGAGGTCGACCGCATCACCGTCGCCGTGGTGATGGTCGGGGCCAATGACCTGCAAAGCGTGCGCGACGACAACCGCCGCGGGTTCCTGTTCGGCACGCCGGGCTGGAAGCAGGTCTATCAGGCCCGCATCCAGAGGATGCTGGATGAATTTTCCGCCCGTGGCGTGCGCGTGGTCTGGCTGGGCCTGCCGATCATGCGCAAGGACGAGTCCAATCAGGGCAGCCAGGTGCTGAACGAGGTGTTCGCCGCCACGCTCAAGGGGCCGAACGTCACGTTCCTGCCGCTGATCGAGGATTTCAAGGGCGAGGACGGCGCGTTCGCCACCCACCTGCCCGATGCCGGCGGACGGCAGCGTCAGGTTCGCATCGACGACGGCGTCCACTTCACCCATGCCGGTTATGAAATGATCGCCGCCAGGGTTCTTGAGGTTCTGCGGTGAGGTGGGGCGGCCTTGTCCTGCTGGCGGCGGCGCTGCTGGCCGGGGGCGGGGCGGCGGCCAGGAAGCGGGCGCCCGCCGAGTTGCGCAAGCAGGCCGTCCCTCTGGCGCTGGAGCGTTTCTACGCCGATCTCGCCCGTCTGGAACAGGGCGAGATCACCCATCTGCACATCGTGCAGCTGGGGGACAGCCATACCGCCGGCGACGTCTTTTCCGGCCGGCTGCGCAGCCGGTTCCAGGCGGCTTTCGGGTCGTCCGGACGTGGGGCCATGCCGCCGGGCAAGACCTATCCCGGCATCCGCCAGAAAGAGGTCTCGCTGGCCCAGTCCGGTCCCTGGACCATGCGCAACGGCAAGCTGGGCAGCACCGACCTGGCGTTCGGCCTGAGCGGCTTCGTCGCCGTCAGCGGCGATGCCGGGGCGGCGATGCAGGTGTCGTCCGCCGAGGAACGGGGATTCCAGCGGGCCAGGATCGATTTCCTGCGCGGCGATTCCGGGCCGGCGATGGAGGTGCTGCTGGACGGCGCCGTGGTGGAAACCGTGCCGACCGATGGCGCCGAGGGCGAGACCGGGACCGTCGAGGTCGCCGCCGCCGATGGCGCCCGCACCCTGGGGCTGGTGGCGCAAGGGGCGGGACTGCGGATCAAGGGCTGGTCGCTGGCACGGAATGAGCCGGGCGTTTTCGTCGAGAGTTTCGGTGTCGTCGGCGCCACGGTGCGGGTGCTGGAACGGTGGAACGCCGACAGCGTGGCCGCCGACATGGCGGCCCTGGACCCGTCGCTGGTTCTGCTGGCCTTCGGCACCAACGAAGGATTCGAGATCGGCCTGGATCCCCATGATTATACCCAGGCCTTCGCGCGCGGGCTGGACCGGCTGGCCGGCTGGGCGCCGCGGGCGTCGCTGCTGGTGGTCGGCCCCCCCGATGGCCAGCGTACCGCCGGCCAGCGTGCCGCCGGCCCGTGCAAGCCGGCCAAGCCGGGCAAGAAGCCGGTACCCTGCCGCTGGTTCACCCCGGCCAACCTGCCGATCGTGCGCGGCATCCAGCGCCGCGTCGCCCTGCAGCGGGGACTGGCCTTCTGGGACTGGTCGGCCCTGATGCCCGAACCGGGCGGCATCGGCCGGTGGGTCGGCGCCGACCCAC
>CAJANN010000175.1 GCA_903941095.1 uncultured Rhodospirillaceae bacterium
CATAATATGAAGTGATGCTCATATACAAATATTCTTAATTTCATCCCGTCGCCCTGGGATGGGAAACCGGAGGTCCCAGCATGTTCGAACCGCTTTATCCCGAAGATGCCGCCCGTGTCCGTCATCTGGTCGACGTCTTCATCCGAATCGGCGACGAGCGCATGAAGGATATCGGCCTTTACAACCATGCCCTTCAGGTCGAGGCGGTGGGGTTCCGCCGGTGGGAGAACTGGCTGGCCGGCATTCTGGTGACGCCGTGGTTCATGAACCTGATTCTGCTGCCGGCCGATGCCGGGCAACTGACGGCCGCCGAGGTCGGGACCCGGCGGCGGCTGGACATGCCCTGCGGCGAGGTCACCTTCACCATCGGCGAGGTCGAGGAGATCGGCCTGTATCTGGCCTCGTCCCTGTACTCGCCGATGGGGCGCTTCGACGTGCACGCCGTCGCCGTCACCACCGCCTGGGCGGCGGTGGAAAAGTTCTTCCGGACGCCCGAGCTGGAAGAACCGGCGCACGGCGACAGGAAGTAACCGGGATCACCGCCGGCCGCGGCAATCCTCGCACAGGCGGATCAGGTCCAGCTTGCCCGGCTCGGCGAACATCGAATGTCCGGTCAGACGTTCGACCATGCGTTCGATGGACGAGCGTGGGGCGAAATGCTTGCCGCAATCCAGGCAGGCGAAGGGCTCATCCTGTTTGAGCAGGTGCGGACGGTCGGCGGCGGGGTTCAGGCGCGGCACCAGGGCGATGGCTTTTTCCGGGCAGGTCACCCGGCACAGGCCGCACTGGGTGCACAGGGATTCCGTCATCGTCAGCGTCAGGTGACGCAGGTCGCCGGTCAGGGCCTTGGACGGGCAGGCCACGGCGCAGGCCATGCACAGCGTGCAGGCCGCTTCATCGACGGCGATGGTCCCGAACGGATCGCCGTCAGCCAGGGCGACGATCTCGCCGCCCGCCGGGCCATGCTGGCGCAGATGGCCGATGGCGGCAGCCAGCATCGCCCTTTTTCCGCCGACGGCGCCGAAGGTGGCGGCCGGCAGGCCGGGCCGCACATCCCCCCATGCCAAAGCCTCGGGGTCGGCGGTTTCCTGCAGGCTGACCCGCGCGCCCAGGCCCAGTCCGGCCGTAATCCTGTTGACCAGATCGATGGCCGCCGTCACAGGGCCTGCATGCCGGTGGTTGGCCGGCGAGGCCAGCACGCTGACGCTTGCGGCCCCCCATGCCAGGCAGGCCAGCATCAGTTCCGGGCCGATGGCCGTGACCGAATGCAGCGCAAGCGGCAGGACGCCGGCCGGCAGACCGCCGCCGTCCCGGGCCAAGGCCGCAATCATGCCGCAATCTTCGGTGTGCAGCAGCAGGACGGGATCGACGCCGCCGGCCTGGCGATAGGTGTCCAGCAGGGTGCGGATCGACCGGGACAGCCGCTCGTCGGTGGGGACCTGATAGCGGATGGCCCCGGTCGGGCAGATGCTGGCACAGCCGCCATGCGCGCTGCAGGCGTGGGTGTCGACCACCACGCTGTTGCCTTCGGGGCGCAATGCCGAGCTGGGACAGACATCCAGACAGCGCGTGCACCCCACCTGACCGTTGCGGGAATGGGCGCACAGGCTGGGATCGATCACGATGGCCCTGGGTTTCTCGAACTCGCCCAGCAGGTCGTGGGCGGCCTGGATGGCCTTTTCCACGGCGAGTTCCGAACCGGGATCGGCACTGATCCAGCCGTCGCGCTGACGGACCAGCGGCGGGGTGCCGCTCAGGTCGAGGATGACGTCGACCTGAAGTTGCGCCGCGTCCGGCTGGGCCGGCATGAAATCCAGCAGCGAGCGGGACGAGGGCTTGGCCCCGGCCAGCCCATGAACCGTGACGGTCCAGTTGCCCAGGGCGCCGGTCACCTGCGTCGCCCGGCCCTGCCAGATGGCGAATCCGCGGATGGTGGGGGGGCGCAGCCCCTCGGAAACCGGGGGGACCAGAAGCTGGACCACCCGATCTGCGGCCAGCCGCTCGGCGGCCAGCAGGGCCCTCTCGTCGCGGCCCAGGACCAGGATGCGGCCGCCGGAATTCAGCAGGACGGGGTCGGGGGCCGAAACCGGCAGGATCGCCTCGGCGATCAGGGCGGCCATTTTCGGTGTCGCCTGTGCGGCTTCGTCGGACCAGCCGGCCCGATCGCGGATGTCGACGCAAAGCGGGGCGTCGGCATCGACATCCTGCGCCAGTTCCTGGAACAGGGGGGCCTCCTGTCCGCAGGCGACGATGGCGCCTCCGCCGGCCAGGGCACGGCGGAACGCACCCAGGTCGGCGCGGCAAAGCTGGTGGTGGACCGGCCCCGGGTCGGTTCCCAGGGCCAGGGCCAGGGCTTGCGGGTCGATGGGCATCGAGCCCTCGCACGAGCACAGCAGCAGCGTTTTGCCGGCAACCTTCATCTCAACCTCTTCACAGCGACGCCTTGAAAGCCCACTCTAACCCCGTCGCGGGCGAGCTTGAAGGAAATCATGGTTGCGGGAATCATCCTGGCCGGGGGTTTGGGGCGGCGCATGGGCGGCCTGGACAAACCGTTGGTGGAAATCGACGGGCTCAGCCTGCTGGACCGGGTCGTCGCCGCCCTGGCTCCCCAGGTCGACGCGGTCATGCTGAACGCCAACGGCGATCCTGCCCGATTCTCCCGTTTCGGTCTGCCGGTCGAAGCCGATTCCATTCCCGGTCACGCCGGTCCCCTGGCCGGTGTCCTGGCCGGCATGGACTGGGCGGTCCGGCAGGGATTGTCCCATATCGTCACCGTTGCCGCCGACACCCCCCTGTTTCCCGCCGATCTTGTCCGCCGGCTGGGGAGCGCCGGGGGAATGCTGGCCATCGCCGCCTCGGGCGGGCGCCGGCATCCGGTGTTCGGATGGTGGAGCGTCGCCCTGGCCGGCCGTCTGCGCCGGGCCATCCGCGACGACGGGGTCCGGCGCATCAACGGTCTGACCGCCGATTGGGGGGCCACGGTGGTGGACTGGCCCGACCGGCCCGCCGATCCCTTCTTCAACGTCAACACACCCGACGACATCGTGCGGCTGAAGAATCTGCTCGGGTCCTGAGCGTCCGCCGTTCTTGCAACGGCGGCCCGGACGCGTTACTTGGTGCGTCCGCACGGAAAGGAGCACGGCCATGCCCAAGATCGGTATCGTCAGCCTGGGCTGCGCCAAGGCATTGGTGGATTCGGAACGGATCCTCACCCGGCTGCGCGCCGAGGGTTACGACATATCGTCCAGCTATGACCAGGCCGACGCGGTCATCGTCAACACCTGCGGCTTTCTCGACTCGGCCCGGGCCGAATCCCTGGAAGCCATCGGCGAGGCGCTGGCCGAGAACGGCAAGGTCATCGTCACCGGCTGCATGGGAATCGACGAAAAGACCATTCGCGCCACACATCCCAACGTGCTGGCGGTCACCGGGCCGCACCAGTACCAGCAGGTGGTCAACGCCGTTCACGCCGCGGTGCCGCCGGTGGCCGACCCGCACCTGTCCCTGGTCCCGCCCGAGGGGTTGCACCTTACCCCCGCCCATTACGCCTACCTGAAGATTTCCGAGGGCTGCAACCATCGCTGCAGCTTCTGCATCATCCCCGGCATCCGTGGCGACCTGGCCAGCCGTCCGGCGGCCGACGTGCTGGAGGAAGCCGAACGTCTGGCGGCGGCCGGCGTGCGGGAATTGCTGGTCATCAGCCAGGACACCGGGGCCTATGGCCAGGACATCCGCCACGCCGAAAGCCTGTGGCGCGGCCGGCCGGTCCGGGCCGGGATGACCGATCTGGCGGCGGCGCTGGGGGATCTGGGGATCTGGGTGCGCCTGCATTACGTCTATCCCTATCCCCATGTCGACGAGGTCATTCCGCTGATGGCCGAGGGAAAGATCCTTCCCTATCTCGACATTCCGTTCCAGCACGCCTCGCCCAACGTGCTGCGCGCCATGCGCCGTCCCGCCGACCACGAAAAGCTGCTGGAGCGGATTCGCGGCTGGCGCCGGACCTGTCCCGATCTGGCCATCCGGTCGACTTTCATCGTCGGTTTCCCCGGCGAGACCGAAGCGGATTTCGAGCACCTGCTGGCGTGGCTGGAAGAAGCCCGCATCGATCGCGTCGGCTGCTTCAAGTACGAGAACGTCGCCGGGGCCGCCGCCAACCATCTGGCCGACCATGTCGATGAAGACGTCAAGGAAGAACGCTACAACCGCCTGATGGAAGTGGCCCGTCAGGTTTCCGACGAAATTTCGCAGGCCAAGGTCGGCACGGTGATCGAGGCCATCGTCGACGAGGTCGACGAGGAGGGGGCCTTCGCCCGTTCCGCCGCCGACAGTCCCGAAGTCGACGGCAACGTCTTCCTGAACGGCGAGACCGACCTGAAACCCGGCGACATCGTCAGGGTCATGGTCGACCATGCCGAGGATTTCGACCTGTGGGGCCATGTGGTCGAGTGACGGGGATCACCCCTCGCATTCGATGAAGGCCGTCACCTTGCGGACCCTGTCGCCGACATCCGCCGCCGACAGGGGGGCGCCGGCCGCCGCGGTCGAGTAGGGGATGGCGTTGTCGGTCAGGAATTTCCTGGCCAGATCCGACTTGATGGCGAAATTGACGTTCTGCGGAATGGCGCCGCTGCGTTCCGCCTCGCGGGTGACGTTCAGGGTGGCGACCACCACCCCGACCACCGACCCGCTCATGTCCACCACCGGGCCGCCGGAATTGCCGCGCTGGATCGGGGCCGTCAGCTGATAGTGGCGCTTGTCGCCGCGGATGCCGGCCATCGCGCTGATCACGCCCGCGGTGATGTTGGGTTCGCGCGACAGCAGCGTCGACAGCGGGAAGCCGACCACCACCACCTCGTCGCCCGAGCGCAGCGGGCGGTCTTCGCGGAACCGGGCGATGTCGGCCGGGCGCAGCGAAGTCTTCAGGGCGGCCAGATCGTTGGTCTCGTCGCGGGCGATGACCGATGCCGCCTCGGGCCTGGTTCCGTCGCCGATGGTGACGCGGATGTTGCGGCAGCTTCTGACGACGTGCGAGTTGGTCAGGACGACGCCGTCGGGCGTGACGGCGAATCCCGAGCCGGATGTGATCTGGGGGCGGGGCGGCGCCTTGTCGGAACCTTTCGCGGCGCCGGCCGGCGAGGCGGGCTTCCAGGCGGCGGCCTGGGCCTGGGCGCGCTTTTCCTGGTCGGGATTGGTTTCCTGGCGCGCCTTGTCGCGCGCCTCGACCATCTTGCGGATTTCCTGCGGCTTGGCCTGCCGCTCGGCCAGGATGAAATAGTAATAGGCCTTTTCCGGATCGCGGGCGACGCCGGTGCCGTTCTTGTAGGCGACGCCGGCATTGTAAAGTGACGATCCGTCACCCTGTTGGCCGGCCCGTTCGAACCATTGGACGGCCTCGGTCTGGTTCTTGGAAACGCCGTCGCCGTTCCACAGGGCGGCACCATAAAGATTCTGGGCCACCATGTGCCCGCGCTCGGCGGCTTTCATCAGCCAGCGGGCGGCCTCGGCATGATCGGCGGCCACGCCCCGGCCGTGCCAATAGGCGATGCCGATGGTCTCCCAACTGGCGGACATTCCCAGGTCGGCCGCCTTGCGCAGATAGGTAAGCGCCTTGGCTTCGTCCTTGGGAATGCCGATGCCCTGGAAATAGATCTGCCCCAGATTGTTCAGGGCATTGGGCTGGTTCTGGTCGGCGGCCTGTCCGAACAGGGTCAGGGCGCGGTCGCGGTCGGCGGGGACGCCGCGGCCCTGGAAGTAGGCCGATCCCAGCGCGAACTGGGCCAGGGGATCGTTCTTGCCGGCGGCGGCGGTCAGCAGGGGAATCGCCTCGGCTTCGTTGCGGGGCGTGCCGATCCCGTTCAGCATCATATGGCCCAGCCGTGCCTGGGCCTCGGTATGGCCGGCGGCGGCCAGCGGCCGCAATTCCCGCAAGGCCGGTTCCCAGTCCTGGCGGGCCAGGGCGGCCTTGGCTTCGTCCCAGCCGGCCCGGCTGGGGCCGGCCGTCGTCATCAGGGCCAGGAACATGCAGGTCAGCAGGCGGATCATCGGTTGGTCCTTTTTTCGGCCCGGGCGGCGGCGGCACGGTAGAAACGTTCGATCTGTCCGGTTCTGAGATCCGGACGGCACAGGGACGAGCCCCTGAGGCGATCGCGGACGGTCATGATGTCGGCACGCCATCGTTCGACCGCCTGCCCGGCGGCGACGGCGATGTCGACATAATCTTCGGGGCTGGCGGCGATCAGTTCGCCCAGGCCCAGGGCCGTTTCCATCGAGGAGGTCCAGCGGCCGATCATGCGGTCTCCCCGCCGGGTGATGACGGGTTTGCCCATGACCAGCGCCTCGAACGAGGTGGTCGAACCGCAGAAGGGAAAGGAATCCAGCGCGATGTCGATCTGGTCGTACTGCAGCAGGTGATCGGCGGTCGCGTCGGTTCCGGACAGGAAATCGACCTGTGCGGGGTCGGCTCCCTCGGCGGCCAGGGATTGGCCGATCCGTCGGCGCACGCCTTCGGGGGCGAAGCGGTCGAAATATTTGAGCACAAGCCGGGATTGCGGCAGCCGGGCGAGAATCCGTCCCCAGCAGGCCAGCACGCCCGGAGAGATTTTGCGGGGGTTGCCGAAATAGCCGAACACCGCGGCGCCGCTCCCCCGCCGGTCGCGGGGGGTCGGGGCGTCGGCCGGAAAGTCGGCATGATAGAAGGACGGCAGGCGGAACGGCCGTTCGCTGAAGAATTCGGGGCCGTTGCGCGGCGTCAGGACCGGGTCGGTCAGGATATGGTCGACCATCGGCAGGCCGGTGGTGGCGACGTCATGAAAGCTGACCTGCACCGGCGCCGGGCGCCAGGCCAGGATGCCGGGGCGGTTCTGGTCGAAATGCGCCGCCAGACAGACCAGGATGTCGATGCCGTCGGCGGCGATGCGGGCGGCGACGGCCCTGTCGTCGAGTCCGTCGATGTCGGTCCAGCGGTCGGCGAGATCGCGGAACTGCGCCGTGGTGTGGTCGGGGGTGCGGACCTGGGCGTAGCAGTGGATTTCGAAGGCGCGGCGATCATGGCTGCGGATCACCGGCAAGATGTTGCGGGCCACCGAATGCAGGCGGAAGTCCGACGACAGATAGCCGATCTTCAGGCGGTCCTGCGGCCGCCGCTTGCGCTTGCGCTGCGGCAGGGGGTTGATTTCGGCATGCCGCGCCATGTGCGAGCCGAACCGGCGGTGAAACGCCGCCAACCGGCCGTCGTCCATTGTTTCCAGATGCAGCGCGACGCCCAGCAACGCCTTCCAGCAGGCGATGTCGTCCGGTTGCACGGCCAGGGCCGCCTCGTAATGGTGCAGAGCCTGAACGGGCTCGCCATCCTCGAAGGCGATGTCGCCCAGACCGACATGGGCGGCGGCGGTCCCGGGGTCCCGGGTCAGGATCGTCCGGAACAGCTTTGCGGCCTCGGCCCGGTCGCGGTCCCTGAGGGCGTGCGGCGTCTGGAAGCCGCCCGCCCGGGTCAGCAGGAAGGCTGCGAACGCCGACAGGGTGTGGTGGTTGCCGGAATCCAGCGCCAGCGCCCGGCGGAACGCCTGCTCGGCCGGGGCGTCCTGGCCCAGGGCGTCGTGCGCCGCGGCAAGGTTGTGGTGCGCCGCCGGATCGTCGGGGCGCAGCCGGGCGGCCGTCTGACAGTGGGGCAGGGCCTTGGCGGCCTGTCCCAGGCCCAGCAGGACGCCGGAAAGGTTTTTGTGGGCGACGGCGAAGGATGGAGCAAGGCGGACGGCGTCGCCATAGGCCTTGGCCGCCAGATCGGCCTTTCCGGCCTTTTCGAAGGCGGCCCCCAGATCGTTGGCGACCGCAGGGTCGCCGGGAGCCAGACGTGCCAACTGCTGCAACGTCCTGATCGCCCCGTTCCAGTCCTGCTGGCGATAGGAAATGGCCCCCAGAAGGCGCAAGGCCTCGACATCGCGGCCATTGACGGCCAAAGCCCGGCGGCAGGACTGGGCCGCCTCGGCCAGCCGGCCTGCCGAATAATGGTGAACGGCCGCAACAAAGGCCGGGTGGGGCGCGTTCAAGCCGGACTCCCGCGACGACTGGTTTCCCGATGGAGGTTTAGCCTATCCGTGCCGCCTTTTCCAGGCAATCGCCGGTCATGAAAGGCAAACGACAAGGGGCCGGTCGTCGGAACGACCGGCCCCTTGGTATTGGCTCCGGAGGAGGGATTCGAACCCCCGACCAGCCGGTTAACAGCCGGCTGCTCTACCGCTGAGCTACTCCGGATCAGGGGGCCTTGCGGTAAGCGACCCACTGAAATCTCGTCTCACGGGCTTGGAGGCCGGGGCCGGAATTGAACCGACGTACGCGGATTTGCAGTCCGCTGCATCACCACTCTGCCACCCGGCCTCTCGCCTGTCGTTTCCACCGCTGCAAGCGGCCGGTGCCCGACGTGAGGTCCGTGCTTATACGCGGGTTGACCGCATCGGTCAAGCCGATGTTTCTGGCCTGGGAAAGGTTCCCCGGAAACCGTTTGAGTCGGCCATTCCCCGGGGGTATAAGGCAGCAAGACGCCTCTGCTTTCGATCAAGGGCAGGGGCAAAAAAGGGGGGAGTCGCACGATGGATTTCGCTGCCGCGCGTTTCAATATGGTGGAAAACCAGATCCGCACCAACCGGGTCTCGGACCCGCGGGTTCTGGCAGCCCTGTCCGATATCCCGCGTGAGGTTTTCGTTTCGAAGCCGATGCGCAGTTTCGCCTATGTCGACGAGGATCTGCCCGTCGGCGGCGGACGTTTCGTCATCGAACCCCTGGTCCTGGCCCGCCTGCTGGTGGCCGCCGGGATCCGTCCTTCCGACGTGGTCCTGAATGTCGGCGACGCCACGGGATACGCCACCGCCGTCCTGTCCAGGCTGGCGCAGACCGTCGTGTCCCTGGAAGCCGATCCCGAGTGGGCGGCCCGTTCGGCCCAGACCCTCAGCGGATTGGGGATCGATAACGCGGCCGTGGTGCAGGGCGCGTTCGATGCCGGTTGTCCGGGGCAGGCTCCTTTCGATGTCATCATGTTGTCCGGCGCCGTCGACGAGGTGTCCCCCCATCTGCGCCGGCAATTGGCCGATGGCGGCCGTCTGGTCGCAATGATCGGCGCGGGACGGGGCGTCAGCCGGGGCGTCATGGTGGTTCGGGTCGGCGATACCTGGGGGCAGCGCGTCCTGTTCGATGCCACCACCGGCCGTCTGCCCTCGGCGGCGGCGGCGGCTTTCGTTTTCTGACCCGCGGCGCGAACGGGCCGTTCCCGGGGCGCAATGGTTGGTGGCGTTCAGGGCTCCGAACTCAGGTTACGGAAGGGTAAATTTTTGACGTCATGCCCGCGCAGGCGGGCATCCAACCGACGGGAGCCGTCAGGCAATGTCTTCGCAGAGATCGCGCCACTGGGGGTTCATTTGTTGAATGAGATTAA
>CAJANN010000176.1 GCA_903941095.1 uncultured Rhodospirillaceae bacterium
ATCCGAATGGCATTCCTGCGGCTGAATTCAGTAATCCCTCTGCCTTGAATCCACCCCAGGAGATGTTCGGCACATACTGCCCCTGAGGTATAGCCGGAAGAACGGTCGAATGGCCGGAGAGCCTCCCAGGCCGGCTCAGGCCTGTCGGATTTCCCAATGCGGCGGGCTTCCTGCATAATCATTTGATGCAAGTCATGGCTTATCTCATCACTGAATCCCTGCCCTGGGCTTGGTCTGGGGCGGCAAACCGCTTGCGACAGGTAGTCCTCGGACATGGTTGCCAATTCAGCCAGCCGAAACGGAACGGCAAACTCATCATTGCCTAGAGGATGATTTGGAATGTTGGCCTTGCCGTCATAGATGATCCGCAGTCCGCGCCAGTCCGATTCCGATAAAAATGC
Organism: uncultured Rhodospirillaceae bacterium; assembly: GCA_903941095.1. GTDB lineage: Bacteria > Pseudomonadota > Alphaproteobacteria > Rhodospirillales > Magnetospirillaceae > Magnetospirillum. The sequence goes on from CAJANN010000176.1 coordinate 402, forward strand.
ATTCAAAATCTTTGAAAGAGCTAAATAATAGTGGTTCAAGTTTATAGAATTAGATGCGCCATGGAATGACGCCATCGGGACGGTGAACTCAATTTCACTCCGGCATATGTAAATTATGTTTATGTCGGTTAAGGCTGACATTTTCAAACGAAATACCAATAAGTGCGAGATCGCATTAGTCAGCATCGACATCCCGGCCTCCGCAGAGGAAAAAACCCTGCTGATGCGACAATGGAAGTCGCCAGCCCGGTAGCGAGACGGCTTTCCATCGGGCTCAAGACGATGAAATGTCAGGGAATCCACCCTCTCGGCCCCAGATTTTGCCGCCCACTGTAACGCCTTTTCCGTGTCGGGGATCAGTAGCTGCGCTTTCTTCGTAGCCCCATAAGCCATCCGATACCGGGGTGCGTGAAGCAGCAGTTCGGCTTGGTCGGGCGTCATCATCAAACCCACCGCCCAAGCCGTTCGGATGTTGACCGGCAGGGTTCGGAAAGTTTGCCATTCGCCCACTCCAGCAGGGCTGAAGGATCATAGAGGACTCGGCGACCGAAGTGTCGCATGAGCGGTCCTCCGCCAACGCTGGCGTACTTGGCCAAAGTCGTTGGGGCGACACGCAGGCCGAGGGCGCACAGAAAATCGGCGGCTTCACGGCGGGTAAGATATTTTTGTTCCGGCATCTTCCATCTCCAGGTCATCACGGGAAAGGCCCGCGCTTTCTGGAAACGTGATAGCTCTGATCGGTGGGGAAGTTACCCCCGCTTTCCCAACTTTGTCAGAACCTTCCGGACAGCGTCGGAGCCGATCGGCCTTCCCGACGCGGTCTCGCGCTCCGAAATGATATCCGCCATCCGCCGCTTCGATAGTTTAGGGGGGTGCGAGCGCATTCCAGCCGCCATTGCGAGCCACCTCTCATGACGGGCCTTTGCGCCAACCGTGTCGCCGCCGCCTGAAGCACTCCGTCTGCGCACATCATCTGCGATCCGCATATCGGAACTCACCAGATGGAATGGCAGCCTCAAGGCGTATTTCAGGGCCCTTAGGTAGTTCCCGCTTGCCACATGGTCACGAATAGAATGGAGGTACGACAACGCCTGAAACAGGGATAACGCTTCATTCTCGCTTTTGATTCGGCGACTGGTATTGGTCACCCCATCTCGCAGCATTACCCGGACGTGAAGATTCGTATGGTCACTTGTGAACGTTTCCGGCCGATACCCGAGTTTTGTCAGGCGGTCAGTTATTTCTTCTTCCCAGCCATCAAGGCGACTCGTTATGTCCGCCAAGTGCATATCGTCGAATTCGTCATGCACCTTTCACCTCTCCGTGAATTGCATTGGGCGCGCATAGCGGCTCTGCCCCATTGATTTCATTGGCGATCCAATCAGACACCCGGTCGGCAGCGGCGACAAGGGCGCTATCGACATGATGGATGTACCGCCCAGTGACGGAACCGGACGAATGCCCCAGCAGTGCCGCGATGGTGAGTTCCGTGTAGCCGAGGTCGTGGGCAACCGACGCGAAGCCGTGCCGGAGGCCATGCGGGGTCAGCCCGGACAGGCTGGCCTGTCGTGCCTCATTATCCGCAAGCGTGCCATCCACTCGCGCACGTTCGACAGCGTCGGCTGCGAGTGCCAGCACTCGCGTCCACGCCTTCGGAAGGCCGGTGAAGTGGCCTTCCAGATCACCTGATTTCTCCCGGCCGACAATACCCGGCAGCACGAACGGGCCGGAACGCGGCAATTCGCGCAACACCGTGATTGCTGCAATGCCCAGGGGGCGAACGCTCTTGCCCGTCTTGGTGTCGGACAGCCGAAGGCTTTGCCCTGGGATATCCACGTCATCCCAGCGCAGCTTCTCGATTTCGCCGCGACGGCAACCGGTCAGCGCCAGCAGACGGATGGCCGCTGTGATTTGCCAAGCGTCCCGTTTGGCATCGGCGGCTGTCAGGCCCATTCCGAGCGCCCGATACTGAATGGCGGAGAGGCGGACTTCCCGCTTTGAATCCGCAGGCCTCCGGATGCCGCGCGCTGGATTGGCCGGAATGATCCCTTCGGACACCGCGAACGAAAGAATGCCCCCGAGCAGTCCGACGGTTCGGGTCGCCGTACCGGCTCCGCCCTCGACGATGGCACGCCCCTGCTTCTTGGTCTTTACGTCGGCGGCGGTCTTCCCCGATGCTACATCGCGCATGAAGCGGACGATGTCCGGCGCCGTCAGATCACGCACTTTCCGCTTGCCCAGCAGGGGAAGGATATGGCGCGCGATGCGTCCCCGATCCGTCGCCAGCGTCGTTTCCTTCTTCGCCTGCCCACGCTTGCCAAGTACCAAACCCTTCTCGGTGGCGGCAAGGTATTCGCCGCACAGCTGCTGCACGGTCATCGCCTTGCGCTCTTCCATCTTGGACTCGGCGGGATCGCCGCCTTTCGCCACATCGGCCAGCTTCTTTCTGGCCTCCTTCCTGGCTTCATCCGGCGTCAGCGTTCCAAGCTTTCCCAGGGTGATGCGCCGGCTGTCGCCCTTCATGTTGCGGTACTGAAGCATGAAGGATTTGGTGCCGCTCGGTTTGATCCTGAGGCCAAATCCGGCAAGCTCCTCGTCCCACACGTATATGTCTCGCTGTGGGTCCGGCTTGATATCGGAGATGCTGCGGAGCGTCAGTTTCATGGCGGTCGTTCGGGTAAGCAAGAGGTAAGCACGGGCGAGCATGCGCGGGAAATTCCCGGCGATTACCATAGCTCCGGCAATTCAACATTTCAAACGAGATATCAGTGCATTAGAATGACGCAGCGTGATCGAGAAAACCGGGGGAAGTGCCCATCCACCGCCCTCCGAAGGCAGAGGTCGTAGGTTCGAATCCTACCGGTTGCGCCACTTTCCCGGCCTTATGTAGCAAACGCCACCACCCGCAAAGATGGGGGCACCGGCGCTTGCAGATTTACCGCATCGCTGCGCCCCGCCGACACCAAATGATTTCCGCAAGAATTCCCGGCTGCACGGTACCGGCCATGCCGATCCGGGAATGGAGGGCACGATTTTGGGCACTCCTCAATTCAAACGCTGCGGGTAGACTGATAGGCAAGTGAGTGACGCATTCGGTGACGGAGGACGACATGCAGTTCCGGGAAACCCTGGTGGCCCTGTTCGCCGTGGCGATGCTGGGGTCCGCCGCCGCCCTGGCCCAGCCGGCGACAATCGGCCAGGCCTACGAGGCCGAGAAGGCCGCCGAGATTTCCACCGCCAAGCTGCAGTTGGCCACCCAGTCCGGCTCGGCCGCCATCCAGGAACTGAACGATGCCGAAAGCGCCCTGCGCCGGCTTGGACAGGCCAGGACCGCCGAACAGCGCCGCTCCGTCGCCGCCGAACTGGAAATGGCCATCACCCGCTTGAAACTGGCGGCCGGCACCGGGTCGGGGCAACGCTGACCGATCCGTGCCGGTCCGGCTGCAAGGGAAAGTCATGCACGATCCCGGCAGAAGCGAGAATACGCACAATGCAGGGCACATACAAGAATACTGATGAAACGCCCAGACTCCACTGAAAGATGGTAGAGGAAAGCAAAGCATTGCCCTGGAGTCATCGGTAAATTCCAGCTTGCGATGCATTGGCGCCCGTGATTGTCCGCACCGTGAAAATCATACGAAAAATCATCAATAAGTCCCGTTTGACAACTCCGCGGAGCCATGCCCTTAATATAGGCAAAAGGAGATAGCTGGTCTGCGATTTTCGCATATACCATCGAAAATCCTGTCCCAGCCAGCGGGGAAACCTTCGGGAGGTATGCATGGATGGCGATTTCATCGTCGAGACAAAGAATCTGACGAAGGAATTCAAGGGGTTTGTCGCGGTCTCGGACGTCAACCTGAAGGTTCGGCGCCATACCATCCACGCGCTGATCGGCCCCAACGGAGCAGGCAAGACCACCTGCTTCAACCTGATCACCAAATTTCTGCCGCCGTCGCGGGGCAACATCTTGTTCAACGGCCGCGACATCACCGACACCGCTCCGGCCGCCATTGCCCGCCAGGGCATGGTCCGCAGCTTCCAGATTTCGGCGGTGTTCGGCCACCTGACGGCACTGGAGAACGTCCGCGTCGCCCTGCAGCGCAAGCTGGGCACCTCGTTCCATTTCTGGAGGTCCGACCGAACCCTGGCGCAGCTGAACGAACGGGCCGAACAACTGCTGGTGGATGTCGGCGTGCAGGAATACCGCGACGTTCCGGCCGGCGAGCTGTCCTATGGCCGCAAGCGGGCGCTGGAAATCGCCACCACCCTGGCGCTGGACCCGGAAATGCTGCTGCTGGACGAACCGATGGCCGGCATGGGCACCGAGGATGTCGCCCGCACCGCCGAACTGATCCGCCGCGTCGCCAAGGACCGCACCGTCTTGATGGTGGAACACAATCTGTCCGTGGTCGCCGACCTGTCCGACACCATCACCGTCCTGAAACTGGGCAAGGTGCTGGCCGAAGGCCCCTACGGCGAAATCTCGCAGAACCCGGAAGTGATCGAGGCATACATGGGACACGGAGTGGGCAGCCATGCGTGACGGGGCGGGCATTCTTCTTTCGGTCGAGGGGCTGGAAGCCTGGTACGGCGAATCCCACATCCTGCACGGCATGAAGTTCGACGTGCGCGACGGCGAGGTGGTCACCCTGCTGGGCCGCAACGGTGCCGGCAAAAGCACGACCATGCGCTCGATCATGGGCATGGTCGCCAAGCGCAAGGGCTCGGTCGTGTACGAGGGTACCGAAACCATCGGCCTGTCGTCCAACCGCATCGCCCGCCTGGGCATCGCCCTGTGCCCGGAAGAACGCGGCATCTTCGCCTCGCTGAACGTCCGCGAGAACATGGTGCTGCCTCCGGTGGTCAGGCCGGGCGGCCTGCCTCTGAGCGAAGTCTACGACCTGTTCCCCCGTCTGGCCGAACGCGCCGGCAGCCAGGGCACCAAGCTGTCGGGCGGCGAACAGCAGATGCTGGCCATCGCCCGCATCCTGCGCACCGGCGCCAAGCTGCTGCTGCTGGACGAACCGACCGAGGGACTGGCTCCGGTCATCGTCCAGCATATCGGCAACATCATCCGCCAGCTGAAGGAGCGCGGCTTCACCATCTTGCTGGTGGAACAGAACTTCCACTTCGCCGCCACCGTCGCCGACCGCCATTACGTGGTCGAGCACGGCCATGTCATCGACATGATTCCCAATGCCGACCTGCAGGCCAACATGGGCAAACTGAAGGGGTATCTGGGCGTTTGACCGCTTTCCAGAAATAACAACGGGAGGATTTTCATATGCTGAAGAAAGCTCTGATCGGCGCCGCCGCGGCCACCGCCCTGATGGCCGGCCAGGCCCAGGCCCAGTTCAGCGACAACAAGATCAAGATCGGCGTGCTGACCGATCTGTCGGGCACCTATTCCGATCTGGCCGGCAAGGGCGCGGTCGTCGCCGCCCAGATGGCTGTCGAGGATTTCGGCGGCAAGGTCAACGGCGTGCCGGTGGAAATCGTCTCGGCCGACCACCAGAACAAGGCCGACATCGCCTCGTCCATCGCCCGCAAGTGGTATGACGCCGAACAGGTCGACGCCATCGCCGAGCTGGTCACCACCGCCGCCGCCGTCGCCGTGCGTGAAGTGTCCAAGGAAAAGGGCAAGATCGATCTGGTCTCCGGCGCCGCCTCGACCCCGCTGACCAACGACAAGTGCTCGCCCACCGGCTTCCACTGGACCTACGACACCTACGCGCTGGCCAACGGCACCGCCAACGCGGTGGTCAAGAACGGCGGCAAGACCTGGTACTTCCTGACCGCCGACTATGCCTTCGGCCACAATCTGCAGGCCCAGACCGAGCGGGTGGTCAAGGCCAACGGCGGCGAAGTCAAGGGGGCGGTCCGCCATCCCTTCCCCAATTCCGACTTCTCGTCGTTCCTGCTGCAGGCGCAAAGCTCGGGCGCCCAGATCATCGGTCTGGCCAATGCCGGCGCCGACACCATCAACGCCATCAAGCAGGCCAAGGAATTCGGCATCACCCAGGGCGGCCAGTCGCTGGCCGGTCTGCTGGTGTTCATCACCGACGTTCATTCGCTGGGCCTGGAAACCGCCCAGGGCATGCAGCTGACCACCGGCTATTACTGGAACCGCGACGACGAGACCCGCGCCTGGTCCAAGCGTTGGTCCGCACGGATGGACGGCAAGATGCCGTCGATGGTCCATGCCGGCACCTATTCCGCCGTCATCCACTATCTGAAGGGTCTGGCCGCCGCCAAGACCGACGAGGGCGTCAAGGTCGCCGACCAGATGCGCGCCCTGCCGATCAAGGATGCCTCGGGCTTTGCCGTCAACGGCAAGATCCGCGCCGACGGCCGCATGGTCCACGACATGTACCTGGCCCAGGTCAAGAAGCCGGCGGAAGCGAAGGGGCCGTGGGACTATTACAACGTCCTGCGCACCATCCCGGGCGACGAGGCCTACCAGCCGCTGTCGGAAAGCACCTGCTCGCTGGTGAAGAAGTAAGTCTTTCGACCTGAAAGGGGCGCCGCCGCCGCGGCGGCGCCCCGATCCGGCCACCGTCAGCCGTAATCGCAAGAGACCAAGCCACCATGATGACCCTGTTCGGCATTCCCACGGCCGCCCTGTTCGGCCAGCTGTTGCTGGGACTGATCAACGGCGCCTTCTATGCCATGCTCAGCCTGGGGCTGGCGCTGATCTTCGGCCTTCTGAACATCATCAATTTCTCGCACGGCGCCCAGTACATGATGGGAGCCTTCATCGCCTGGCTGAGCCTGACCTACCTGGGGGCCAATTACTGGGTGGCCCTGGCGGTGGCGCCGGTCGTGGTGGCGGTGTTCGGCATCATCCTGGAACGCACCATGCTGTCCCGGCTTTACAAGCTGGACCATCTGTACGGGCTGCTGCTGACCTTCGGTCTGGCGCTGATCATCGAGGGATTCTTCCGCCAGCTCTACGGCATTTCCGGCATGCCCTACGCGGTGCCCAAGGAGCTGGCCGGCGGCTGGAACCTGGGCTTCATGTACCTGCCGATCTACCGCGCCTGGGTGGTGGTGGCCTCGCTGCTGCTGTGCCTGGGCACCTGGCTGCTGATCGAAAAGACCAAGCTGGGCGCCTATTTGCGCGCCGCCACCGAGAACCCGGCCCTGGTCCAGGCCTTCGGCATCAACGTGCCGGTGATGATCACCCTGACCTATGGGTTCGGCGTGGCGCTGGCCGCCTTTGCCGGCGTCCTGGCGGCCCCCATCTATTCCGTCAATCCGCTGATGGGATCGAACCTGATCATCACCGTCTTCGCCGTGGTGGTCATCGGCGGCATGGGATCGATCATGGGCTCGGTGCTGACCGGCTTCATGCTGGGCCTGCTGGAAGGCCTGACCAAGGTGATTTACCCCGAGGCGGCCAGCACCGTGATCTTCATGGTCATGGTCATCGTACTGCTGATCAAGCCCGCCGGCCTGTTCGGCAAGGGAGCCTGAAACCATGACCTCGCACCAGATGACTTCCGCCGCCCGGCCGGCACCGTCACGTCAGGCGATCTTCATCGGAATCCTGCTGGTTCTGGCGCTTGCCGCGCCGTTCGCCACCTATCCGGTATTCCTGATGAAGGGGCTGTGCTTCGCCCTGTTCGCCGCCGCATTCAACCTGCTGCTGGGCTATGTCGGACTGCTGTCGTTCGGCCACGCCATGTTCTTCGGCTGGTCGGCCTACATCACTGCCCACGCCGCCAAGGAATGGGGGCTGACGCCCGAGATCGCCGTTCTTCTGGGGGCGCTTTGCGCCGCCGCCCTGGGGGCGGTGGTCGGCTGGCTGGCCATCCGCCGCCAGGGCATCTATTTCGCCATGATCACCCTGGCCCTGGCCCAGCTGATGTATTTCGTCGCCCTGCAGGCGCCGTTCACCCACGGTGAAGACGGTATCCAGGGGGTGCCCCGCGGCCGCCTGTTCGGGCTGATCGACCTGTCGGACACCCTGAACATGTATTATTTCGTCCTGGGCGTATTCGTCCTGGCGCTGTTCTTCCTGCACCGGGTCATCAACTCGCCCTTCGGCCAGGTCCTGAAGGCCATCCGCGACAACGAACCGCGGGCCATCTCGCTGGGCTATCAGGTGGAACGCTACAAGCTGATCGCGTTCGTCATCTCGGCCGGTCTGGCGGGTCTGGCCGGCTCGGTGAAAAGCCTGGTGTTCCAGCTCGCCTCTCTGGCCGACGTGCATTGGCACGCCTCGGGCGAGGTGGTGCTGATGACGCTGCTGGGCGGGGTCGGCACCATCTTCGGCCCGACCGCCGGCGCATATCTGGTGGTGACGATCCAGAACTTCTTCGCTTCGGCGGGATCGTGGGTCACCATCATCCAGGGCAGCATCTTCGTGGTCTGCGTTCTGGCGTTCCGGGCCGGCATCGTCGGCGTCTTCGTGCCGTTCCTGAAAAAGCGCGGCATCGACGCCTGATCGGAGGTACACCATGTACAAGGACATCCTGATCCACCTGGATGGCGGCCAGCGCGACGGCTTGCGCATCGCCACCGCCCTGACCCTGGCGCGCCGCTTCGGCGGACGTCTGACCGGCCTGTTCGCCCGGGCCGAGAACCAGGGACTGGCCGTGATCGCCCGGCGCGGGTCGGAAGCCTTCGAGGCGGCAGCCGCGCTTTCCGAGCGGCAATTCGCCGAGGCCACCGCCCACACCGGCATCGCCACCCGCTGGTGGCGGCTGGAACATGGCGAACAAACCCACGTCCTGGCCGAAACGGCCATTGCCGCCCGCTTCCACGATCTGGTCGTGGTCGGACAGCACCACGACGGCAAGGACGCCCCGGAAGAGCTGATCGAGCATCTGGTCCTGCAGTCGGGCCGCCCGGTCCTGGTGCTGCCGGCCGTCGACACCTATCCCACCATCGCCACCAACGTCATGGTCGCCTGGAACGGCGGACGCGAAGCCTCGCGCGCGCTGCACGATGCCATGCCGCTGCTGGAAGGCGCCGATCAGGTGGAAATCGTCTCGGTCAGGGCACAGCAACCGCCGCCCGACACCAAGCTGCCGCCCCTGAACATCATCGAGCACCTGACCCAGCATGGCGCCAAGGTGACCAGGGAAGTCCTGGCCGGCGCGGATATCGGCGTCATGGACCTTCTGCTGTCGCGGGCCTTCGACCAGGGCTGCGACCTGCTGGTCATGGGGGGCCACGGCGGCTACAACCTGCCCTTCTTCAAGGGAGCCGGTACCCGGCATATCCTGAAGCACATGACGCTTCCGGTGTTGATGAGCCACTGATACGGAACCCGAATGATTCATTCGGGTTCCTAAGCCCTCGCCGGGCGGCCGGATGCCGGGCGGCACGAAGCGCCCTCCCCCGCCCTCGGCGCCTGACGGTCAGCGGACCGGCAGGGAAAAATGGAACGTGCTGCCCAGACCGGGGCTGGAATCGACCCAGATGCGGCCGTTATGGCGTTCGATGATCTGCCGGCACACTGCCAGGCCGATTCCCGTTCCTTCGTACTCGTCCTGACGATGCAGACGCTGGAAGATCACGAAGATGGTCTCCCAGTATTCCGGCGGGATCCCGATCCCGTTGTCGGCGACGGAAAATTCCCACGCGGCCCCGTTCTGCCTGACCGAGACGATGATTTCAGGCCGGCGCTCCGGATGGCGGTACTTGATGGCGTTGCCGATCAGGTTCTGGAACACACGATAAAGCTGCCCGGAATCGCCCTGCACGATTGGCAATTCGAGATCGATGCGGACAGAGGCCCCAGCCGCCTCGATGGACGCCCCCAGACTTTGGATGGCGTCCTTCGCCAATTGCCCCATGTCGACGGACGCGAATTCCTGGCCATACGTGTCGACCCGGGAAAATTCCAGAAGATCGTTGATCAGCAGCTTCATCCGTCTGGCGCCGCCGCAGGCCAGGGCGATGTATTCATGGGCGGTCTGATCCAGCTGCGCAGCATAGCGCCGTTCCAGCAATTGCACGAAGCTGATGACCGTCCGCAGCGGTTCCTGCAGAT
>CAJANN010000177.1 GCA_903941095.1 uncultured Rhodospirillaceae bacterium
CACCGCTGGCCGGGGCGAACGGCGAAATCCAGGCCGCACAGAACCGGCGGACGGCCGGGATAGGAAAAATGGATGCCTTCCAGCCGGATCAGGCCGTCGCTCATGGCAACCCCAGCAGGACCATCGCCCCCAGCCACGCCGCGTGGGCCGCCCCGAAACCCCAGTCCAGCGCCCCGGCCGGCTGGCCGTCAAGCCGGGGAAACCGTCCGGTGAAGCCGCGCAGCCGCATGGCGGCGTGGATGCGTTCCGACCGTTCCAGACTGCCGACCAGCAGCATGCCGACCAGCCAGCCGATGGACCGCCAGGTGTGCAGGCCGGCCGAGGGACGGAAGGCCCGCGCCCGCATGGCCAGGCGCAGGCGGCCATATTGCTCGTGCAGCACGTCGATATAGCGGACGGTGAACAGGAACAGGGTGACGAAGCGGTCGGGCAGCCCCAGCCGGGCCAGGGCACGGCCCAGCGTCACCATGTCCATCGTCCCCAGCAGGGCCAGGGCCGCCACCGCCACGGCATTGGCCTTGAGGGCGATGGACAGCGCCTGACGGACACCCTCGGCCGAGGCGGTCAGGCCGGCCACCGTGAAAAGCGGGGTGCCGGACACGGTAAAGGGCAACACCAGCAGCAGCATCGCCATGAACCCTTCCAGGGCCAGCAGGCGGCGCAGCACCCGGCCCGGGGCCAGCCGGGCCAGGCCGGCCAGCAGCAGGGCCAGGGCCAGACCGGCAACCGGCGCCGCCAGACCGCCGCCGGCCGCCGCCGCCAGGGCGAAGGCGAAGGCCGCCACCACCCGGGTGCAGGGATTGAGGCGCGCGATCAGGGAACCGGCGGCGGCAGGCGGCAGGGTCAGGATGCTCATCCCCGTTTCTCCTTGCGCGCGGCCATCCAGGCGGCGATGCCGAACAGGCCGAAGATGAAGCCGACGCCGCCGATGACGTCGCCCAGGCGGGTGCGGTTTTCCAGCGCGTCGATCTGTTCGCGCAGCGGCCGCAGCTGCCGGGCCAGGGCGGCGTCCAGGGCGGCGTCGCCGGCCGGGGACACCATGCCGCCGGACGGCAGGGTATCGGGCAGGTCGGCGGCGGCCACCCTGGCGGTGGCGGCATGGCCATCGGCCGAGTCCACCGTCAGCAGGTGATCCTGGCGGCGGCCGGCGGCCACCCGGAACGCGCCGTCGGCATCGGTCCGGAAGGTGGCGACCGGCGACCCGTCGGCGGCGGCGACCCGTCCGTCCAGACCCGCCGCCTTGCCGCCGCCGGCGAAATAGGCGGTGCCGACCAGATCCATGCCCTCGGCCTGGGCGAACAGCTTCAGCTTGTGCGCCAGGGCCGGTCCGGCGGACAATGCCAGCACCAGCAGGGCCGCCGGCAGCCGCATCATGGCTGACCGTCCAGCAGTTCCGGCCTGACCCGGGCCAGCAGACCGATGGCGGCGGCGGTGAAGACCGTCTCGACCACCATGACCGGCGCGGCGGTCGCCGCCACCACCGTCAGGGCCGGCAGGAAATCCTGCCCGGACAGGGCCAGCGACCCGGCGACCAGCAGGGCCGTGGCCGCCACCGCCCCGCCACCGGCCGACCCGGCGGCAAGCGCAGTGCGCCGGGAGAAATCGCCCGGCCGCCGCAGCCGCCGGAACAGCCAGCCGGCCAGCAGGGCCGGAACGGCCATGTTGGCGGCATTGACCCCCAGCACCGCCAGACCGCCGAACCCGAACAGCACCGCCTGCAGCAGCAGCGCCACCATGATGGCCGGATAGGCCGCCATCCCCAGCACCACCCCCATCAATCCGTTCAGCAACAGGTGGACGCTGGCCAGACCGGCCGGCAGATGCACCAGCGAGGCGACGAAGAACACCGCCGACAGCACCGCCACCTGCGGCATGCGCTCCGGTCCGATCTGGCGCAGCCCCATCCAGGTTCCGGCCGCGCTGACGGCGCCGCCGCCCAGCAGCACCGGCATGGTCAGGACACCGTCGGGAATATGGGCCATGCCGCCGTCTCCGCCCTATTTCATGTCCACGGTCTTGACCCACATCAGGCCGCCCAGTTCCAGCGGAACCGGCTTGCCGTCAGGCCCCTTGCCCGTCCGCCCGCCATCCACCAGGGCGGCGAAGCCCCACCAGCCGGCCCGCGGCATGACATAGGTGAACTGTCCCGCGGCGTCGGCCTTGACCACCTGGGTGACGAACGGGTCGGACGGCGCCCTGACGCTGCCGTCGTTGCGCCATTCCACTTCGATCTCGGCGAACGGCACCGGCTTGCCGGCCTTGCGGACGATGCCGCGAAAGGCGTTGCCGGTCCACAGGCCGTAGGGCCGCACCAGCGGCTCGATCTCCACCGGCAGGCCGACCAGCCGGTCCCAGCCGCCGCCGCTGCCGAAATCGACCACCACCTTGGTGTAATGGATGATGGCCTTGCCCTCGGCGGCCTCCCAATAGGGGGCCGGCTCCAGGAAGAAGACCAGATCACCGGGGGCCGACGCCTTGTAGCCGGCCTCGAAGGCCGTCCGGCCGTCGCCCTTGCGCACCGGCTTCAGCGCCGCCCGCAGGTCCTGCCGGCGTCCGCCGGCCAGTACGCCGAACTGGACCGGCGGCCCCATTTCCATGACCGGGCCGCGCTCCATCGGGTGGGTGAAGGTGATGTCCAGGCGCACGCTGCGGTCGCCATCCTCTGCCAGGATGTCGGTCTGCGGGATCAGTTCCTGGAAATGCGCCAGGACCGGCGTCGCGATGGTCAGGACGGCGGCGGCGGCCAGACGGGCAAGCATCGATTCCTCCAGCGATTATGCGACTGGCTTGCGGACTGAAAAATTATGCGACTTCGTGGCCGCGGACGGCAGAATAGCCGCTCGTCCGGCCACCCGCCAGGAGATTTTGTCCGCTCAGGGCGACGGATCGGCCAGGGCGATGCGCGGCGACCGGACGCGGGGCAGCATGACCCAATAGCGGCCCTGGCTTTTCATCCGCCCGGCTTTTTCGAAGGCGGCCTCGCCGCGGCCCCAGAAGAAATCGCCGCGGATCGGCCCCTTGATGGCGCCGCCGGTGTCCTGGGCCATGACCAGCCGGCGCAGGCTGTTGCCGGCGGGATCGACGGTATCCAGGAACAGCGGCAGACCCAGGGGGATGAAGCGGGGATCGACGGCCAGCGACCGTTCCGGGGTCAGCGTCACCCCTTCCGACCCTACCGGGCCGTCGCCGTCCTGGATGCGATAGAAGACATAGCGCGGGTTTTCCGCCATCAGGGCCTTGGCCTGGGCCGGATTGCCCTTCAGCCAGGCGCGGATGGACGGCATCGAGATGTCGTCCAGCAGGCCGCGTTCGCGCAGCAGCCGGCCGACGCCGACGAACTTGTGGCCGTTGGTCGCCGCCACCCCCAGGCGCAGGATGCTGCCGTCTTCCAGGGTCAGGCGTCCCGAGCCCTGGATGTGCAGGATGTGGGCGTCCACCGGGTCCTCGACCCAGGCGATCACCGGGGCCAGCGACCCCAGCGCCCCGGCCTCGATCTCGGCCCGGGTGGGATAGGGGACCAGGGCGCCGCCGGCCAGACGGCCGGTCTGATCGCCGCGAACCACCAGATCCTTGGGCTTGCCCAGGATGGGAACGGAAAAGCGGCGGCTGCGGCTGCGCGATCCCGCCAGTTCCGGCTCGAAATAGCCGGTGAACAGACCATCGGCATTGCCGTTGTTGGTGACCATGAACGGGCTGAACCAGCCTTCGAAGAACTGGCGGACCGTTTCGTGGTCATCCGCCGGCAAGCGCCGCGCCGCCGCGCACGGCCCCTGCCAGTCGGCGGCGGTCCCGCCCATGCCGTCATTGCCCACCGACTTGTCGGGCGGCAGCCGCATCAGCCGGTCGCAGGTGCGGTTCAGGGCCGGCAGAACCTGGGCGGCGGCATCCTCGCGCCAACCGGGCAAGGCGGTGAAGGTGGAAGGAATCAGGCCCAGCCGGTCCGGCGCCGGCACCGACGGCGGCTGCGGAAAGGGGGGTGGCGTGCGGACAGGCTGCGGCGCGGCGCAGGCGGCCAGTGCCAGGACCGCCAGCAGAACGGGAAAGCGGCAGCGCCGCGCCGTCACCGCGCCTCGTCCTCGGGCGAACGGGTGGCCGACAATTGCCAGTTGGGATCGGGCGAGCGGGTGTCGCGGCGGAACGTCCATTCATCGGTGACGTCGACGACGCGGGTCGGGTCGCCGTCGACCACCTTGCCGTCCAGATCCTTGACGACATTGACCTGTTCCGAGACGAAACGCACCGTCACCACGGCAAACGAACCGTCCATCCGCACCTCGATCGGCTCGACCTTGCGGATGCCCATCAGTTCGGTGCTCAGCCGTTCGCCGGCCCGGTCGCGGGCGTCGATGGCCGCGCAGAAGGACTGGAACACCGCGTCGGCCAGCAACGGCCGCAGGGACTGCTTGTCGCCGGCGGCGAAGGCTTCCAGGATCATTTCGAAGGCGCTGCGTGCGCCCAGCAGGAAACCGTCCAGGCTGAAACCGGGGTCGGCGCTGCGGATGGCCAGGGTCCCCGCCGCCAGCGGCCCCTCGGGCACCGGCTCGGCCGGGGGCTTGCGCACGCTGGCCAGATCGATCACGTTGTCCTGCGGGCTTTCGGCGGCGCTTTTCCATTCCCGCTGCGGCTCACGCTCGGTGCCGGTGCGCCGCCCCAGCACGTTGCGCAGACGCAGAACCAGGAAGACCGCCACCAGGGCGAAGAATACGATGTCGATTGCTTGGAAGCCGTCTGTCATGGAAATCAGGTCTCACTCAGCCGAAAACCTAGATAAGCCGGGGAAGGGCAAAGAGCAAGCATGGCATGGATATTGATTCCGGCGCTGATCGCCCTGCCGGTGATCGAGATCGCCCTGTTCATCCAATCCGCCCGCTGGATCGGCCTGGGGCCGACCGTCCTGCTGGCGCTGGCCGCCGGAATGGCGGGCATCGCCCTGGTGCGCTCGCAAGGTCTGGCGACGATGGGCCGGCTGCAGGCCGACCTGCACCAGGGAACGCTGCCGGTGACGGCCCTTTTCGACGGCCTGTGCCTGGCGATGGCCGGGATGCTGCTGATTCTGCCCGGGTTCATGACCGACATCGTCGCCATCGCCCTGCTGCTGCCGCCGGTCCGGTCCGGCCTGCGGCTGTGGTTGGCCCGCCGTCTGAAACCGGCCCGGCCGGATGGCGCATCGGGGCCTGTGGTCATCGACGCCGACTATACCGTGGCCGATGAACCGCCCGGCCGCCACCTGCCCTGACCGCGGTCAGCCGCAACCGCCCTTGCCGCCGCCCGATCCGCAACCGCAGCCGGAATGCTTGGGCGCCGCGGCGGTGCCCGGCAGGGTGGCGTTGGGATGGCGGGACAGGCCGGCGGCGGCCAGGGCGGCCTCGTATTCGCGCATCAGCTGGTCCTGGGTCGAGCCCAGCCAGTACAGGTAATCCCAGGTATAGATGCCGGAATCGTGCAGATCGTCGAAGACGATCTTGACGGCATAGTTGCCCACCGGCTCGACGGCGATGATACCGACATGGGAGCGGCCGGAGACCAGGGTCTTTTCCCCCGGCCCATGCCCCTGGACTTCCGCCGACGGGCTTTCCACCCGCAGCAACTCGGCGGGAATCTCGAAGAGACTGCCGTCCTCGAACCGCACGTCCAGGCGCTTTTCCGCCTTGCGGACCTTGATTTCCTCGGGGCAGTGACGGCTGCCGAACGTCTCGGTCATGGGCGGGTTCCTTCCGTATCAAGGGAGCGGGCTTCGTCGGGCAACATGATGGGGATGCCGTCGCGGATGGGATAGGCCAGTCCGGCCTTTTCGCTGACCAGCTCCTGACGGGCGGCGTCATAGCGCAGGGGACCCTTGGAAACCGGACAGACCAGGATTTCCATGAGCTTGGGATCAATGCCGGGAACGCGATCGGTCATGTTCTTGCCTCGGTCTCGATATGGGGCGGCGATCAGTGTCTGACATCCTGACCGGCTTCGGCCAGCAACGCCATCTCGAACAGCGTCATCATCAGTCTGGCCCGCTCGGCGACGCCGACCGCCTCCAGCATGGCCTGCTTTTCCTCGGGCGACAGCGGCGCGGTCATGGCCAGGGCCGTGACCAGATCGGCGTCGCCGGCCTCTTCCAGCTTGGCCGGATCGGTGGCGATGCCCTGGCGGGTCAGATAGGTGGTGACCCCGGACATCAGCCGGTGGCGGTCGATTCCGGCAGCCGCCTCGCCCAGCAGGTCGACGGCGTAAGGGGCGTAATCGGCCCGGACCCGGCGATAGCCCGAACGCCCTGCGTCCTCGCCGGCCAGACGGAACCGCCACAGGCCCAGCGCGGTGATCAGATAGCGCCCGTCGCCGGTTTCGCCGAAGGCGACGATACGGGCGACGATGCCGGTTCCGTACAATCCGGCCACCGCGCCGTCGCCCCCGGGATGCGGCGAGGGCTGCACCAGGGCGAACAGCCGCCCGGCCCCCAGCGCATCGTCGGTCAGCGCCAGATAGCGGGGCTCGAACACGGTCAGCGGCAGGCGGGTGCCGGGCAGCAGCAACGCCCCCGGCACGGCGAAGACCGGAAGCACCGGCGGCAGGTCCGCCAGGGTCAGCCGCGGCACGCCCATCGCTTCAGCTGAACAGCAGCGCCGACAGCCGCTTGCGCCCCGACAGGGTCAGCGGATGGGTGGGGCCAAGGGCCTCGAACAGCTTGACCAGCTGTTTGCGGGCGGCATCTTCGTTCCAGGTGCGGTCGCGGCGGAACAGCTCCAGCAATTCCTCGACCGCCGCTTCCTGCTCGCCGCCGCCATAATAGGCCAGGGCCAGGTCGAAACGGGCCTGATGGTCCGAGGCATCGGTGGCCAGCCGGCGGCGCAGGTCGGCGGTGGCGCCGGCGGCCGCGGCCGCCACCTCGGCCAGTTCGATGGCCGACTGCACGGCGACGATGTCGGCGTGCCTGGTCACATCGGCGGGCAACTCGGCCAGCATCTGCTTGGCCCCTGCGACCTCCCCCACCGCCAGCAGACAGCGCAGGAAGCCGGCATTGGCCGGGGCGTTGCCCGGCTCTTCCGCCAGGATCTGCTGAAACATCTGGGCCGCCATGCGGGGGTCGCCCCCGGCCAGGATCTGCTGGGCCTCGGCGATCAGGTCGGCCAGCGACGGACCGCCGCCGCCGCCCTGGGCCAGACGCTGGATGAAGGTCCGGATCTGGCTTTCCGACTGGGCGCCGACGAAGGCGTCGACCGGGCGGCCGTCCTTGAAGGCATAGACCATCGGAACCGACTGCACCCGCAGCTGCATGGCCAGATCCTGGTTCTTGTCCACATCGATCTTGACCATGCGGACGGCGCCCCGGAATTCCTTGACCACCTTTTCCAGCGCCGGCCCCAGCTGCTTGCAGGGACCGCACCATGTGGCCCAGAAATCGACGATCACCGGCACCGTGCGCGAGAGTTCGATCACATCGGCGACGAACGTGGCGGTCGAGCCGTCCTTGACCAGATCGCCCGCCGCACCACCGCCATTGCCCGCCGGCTTCTTGCCGGCACCGAGAATCAGATCCATGTGCCCGTATCCGCATTTCCTGACATATCCCGCAATAGATGGACCGGAGCCGCACCGCTGGCAAGGGCAAACGGGACCCTTTCCGGTCATCAGAAAATTCTGCAAAAAAGGGCTTGATCGGCGCGATGCTTTGCGTATTATCCGGGCCTCCGCAGGCGGCAACGCCAGCGGACACGCCAGACAGAGCGGGCGTAGCTCAGGGGTAGAGCACAACCTTGCCAAGGTTGGGGTCGAGGGTTCGAATCCCTTCGCCCGCTCCAAAGCGAACTTTCAAAAGCCGCGGACAACCGCGGCTTTTCGCATTTCAGGCCTTGATCGGCTCACCCACGTCCAGACGGCCGCACCCCACCGGCAGCGCACCTCACCGGCAGGAATGACCGCCAGGGCGGCACTGCCCGCCGGAAAGGCTGGCCGGTTTCAGTCAGGCCCCGCCTGGTGCGGCTGCGAAGCCATCGTCAGGTCGACGGCCCGTTCCACCGCGGCACGGGTCGATGCCAGGCGAACATCAAGCCGGTCGATCAGGTCCTGGCCGCGTTCGGCGTCACTCTTGTCGAGCGCCCGCTCAAGCTCGACCGACAGGCGGAAAAGCTCGCCGGCCTCGATCATCCCGGCCGCCCCCTTCAATGTGTGGGCTGCGCGCGCGGCCCGCTCCGGGTCGTTTTCGGCCAGGGCCACGCGCATTTCAGCGGCGACATCGCCAAGTGCCAGGAACCCTTTCAGACTCTGGATGTAGAGCCCCTTCAATCCCGCCACCCGCCGCAATCCCGCCCGGATATCGAGACCGTCGATATGGCTCGGCAGATAAAGGTCGTCGCCAAGATGCGCCGCGCCGACCGAACCCAGCCCGGGCGCATCCGCCAGCCCGGTCACCCATTTGTAGACCACATCGAACAATTGCGGCGGATCGAAGGGCTTGCCGACGAAATCGTTCATCCCCGCGCAAAGGCATTCTTCCTTCTGCGACTGCAGGGAGTTGGCGGTCAGGGCGATGATGGGCACCGCCTGCAGCGCATCCAGTTCGCGGATCTTCCGGGTGGCGGAAATGCCGTCCAGGACCGGCATCCTGACATCCATCAGAATGATTTCGTAATTCCCGCTCCGGGCCTTGTCGACGGCGGCGGCCCCGTCGCCGACGATGTCGACCTCGATGCCCACCGCCGACAGCAGCCCGGCGGCCACCGTCTGGTTGGTGATGTCGTCGTCGGCCAGAAGCAGCCGCGTCCCCTGAAGAATGGAAAACCTGTTCGGCCCGGCATCTGCGGGGAATGCGGCGGCCCGATGTTCCGTGGCCGCAGCCGGACCGGAAAGGCCGGCATCCGCGGACCTCTGCACGTGCACGGTGAACCAGAACGTGCTTCCCTGCCCGGACGTGCTGTCGACGCCCACCTCGCCCCCCATCAGGGCGGCCAGATGCTTGGTGATCGCCAGCCCAAGCCCGGTTCCCCCGAACTTGCGGGTGATCGAGATGTCGGCCTGCTGAAACGGCTTGAACAGATCGGCCTGCTGTTCCTGCGTCATGCCCAGGCCGGTGTCGGTGACCGCGACGCGCAGGAGCACGCCGCCGGCATCCTCGCCATCCACGGTCACGGCGACCGAAATCCGCCCCTGCTCGGTGAATTTCACGGCATTGTTCAGATAGTTCAGCAGGATCTGCCCGATCCTGAGCGAATCGCCGATGACCTTGCGGGGGACGGAAGGGGCGATATCCACGAAGATCGGCAGGTTCTTCGACGATGCCCCCGCGGTCACCATCGCCACCGTATCGTTGACGACATCGGCCACGGTGAACGGCAACACCTCGATCTCGAACTTGCCGGCCTCGATCTTCGACAGATCCAGGATATCGTTGATGATCGCCAGCAGGTGCTGCGCAGACCGGCCGATGCCTTCGAGATATTCCCGCTGCTTGGGGTTGAGCTCGCCCATCAGCGCCAGATGGGTCAGGCCGATGATGCCGTTCATCGGCGTGCGGATTTCATGGCTCATCGTGGCCAGGAAATCGCTTTTGGCCCGGCTTGCCGCTTCGGCCTTCAGTTCGGCTTCCATCAGGTGGGCTTCCGAACGCTTGCGCTCGGTGATGTCGATGATCGCCCCGATGATTCCGGCGACGGTCCCGTCGGCGGCGGGAAAGGTCGATTTATAGAACTCGACGGTCCGCAGGCTTCCATCGGCGAACGCCGTCTGCCACTCGTAAACCTGGGACCCCGTCGAGTTCAGCAGCTCCAGATCCTTCGCATGGTAGGTCTGGGCGATCTCGGCCGGCGCCATATCGAAAACCGACATGCCGATGACCTTCTGGCGCGTCGTGCCAAGATGGTCGAGAAAGCTTTGATTGCACCCGAGATAACGCCCATGCACATCCTTGTAGAAGACCGGGATCGGCAGGCTTTCCAGCAGGGAGTTGAGAAACGCTTTCTGATTGAGCAGACGGTTCTCGGAAACCTTGTGCGAAATGATCGTATTGCGGAAGGCGACCACGGCTTTGGCCAGCCCCCCCAGAATGCTGCGACGGTCCGATACGATCTTTTCGATCACGGGCAGCGAGGCAGGGTCGGCGTTGCCGTCGCTCAGATCCTGCAGGGCGGCGCTGATTTGCGACAGCCGCCCCGTCAGCCAGCGTGCGGCCAGGAACCAGAGCAGCAGCAGCACGCCGACCAGAAACCCGCCGAACACCGTGACCCTGGCGGCATGGCGCTGAAAAGCCGCCGCCTGCATCTCGCCCGCCCGGGCGGCCTCGACGGCGACGGCGTCGGCGATGGCGTGGGTATGCTCGGACAGGGCGACGTAGCTTTGACCGGCCTTGTAGGCGTGCCCCAGCGCCAGGGGCGGATCGATTGCCGCCAGGTCGGTGGCCTGGATGACCAGTCCGCGATAGCCGTCGAAATGAGCCCGGGCTTCCCGGGCCTGTTCCTCGCCGCCCCCGTACAGGGCGGGCAGCTTCTGCTCCAGCGCCGCCAGCCGGTTGACCACCTCGACGTGGATGGCGTATGCGCCGGCCTCGTCCAATCCGGTGGCCGTGGCCCGCTCCAGGGCATTGCCCACCAGACGCTGGATGGAGGCGATTTCCTGGTTGAAATGCGTGGCGGTGGCGATACGCGCGATTTCCTGCGCCTGACGTTCGCTGGCCTGGTTGTACTGGTCCTGAACGCTGGCGAAGGACACCAGATTGAGAATGCCCGTCAGGACGGCCACCAGGGTGACCGGCAGCAACGCGATCAGCAGATAGGGGGGCGCCTTTGGTATACGCACGCCGATCATTGCCGGACCAGATGATGCGGAGCGGCAGAACCGCTCATCCGCAGGCGCACGCCCGCATCCGGCATGCCGGAGCGGCCATCGGAATACCGCGTATCGACCATCCTTTCTCGTCCCCCATTGCCGCGCAAGCGGCGGCATCCGACCCTGCGGCCAAAGGCGAACCGTGCCGTGCCCCCGCGCCCCATCCAGCCGCACGCAACGCCCGGGGCAAGGTTACGCTGTTCACGGTGATTTAGGCAATGGGGCCAGGACGGGCCGGCAGGGTGATCGCCTTTGGCGATCACCCTGGACGGGCCGGGGCCGGCGCAAAGATTCCGGCTTGCTGATCCGCGCACCGATCCCCATACTTTTTGCGGATCCGGAGGGACTGCCGGACGGGCGATGCGGAAGGTGTGGTGCGGCCGTGCTGCAGATGACGGAAGACCTGAGGATCGGACATCCGATCATCGACACCGACCACCAGCGTCTGTTCGATATCATCAACAATTTCAACACCCTTTCGGTGTCTCTCAGCAATGAGACGCGGATGCACGAGACACTGAAGGCTCTTTACCGATATGGCGAAGAGCATTTCCAGCGTGAACAGAAGATACAGATCGATTGCGGTTATCCGTATTGCAGCACCCACGCGGCGGAACACAAGAAGCTGTCCGATGAAATCGCCGGGATCGCCACCGACTTTTTCATCAAGAAAAGCAAGCCGCTGGACAGGGACGCGATCAAATTCCTGAATCAGTTCCTGGAAGACTGGATCATCCGTCATGTCAAGAAGGTCGACATGACGATGGAACATTATGTGGTCACGACCATGTCTTCGGGCGGCGACGGCGGCAGTGCCGTCGAACGGTTCGCCTCTCTGGACATGGTCGCCCTGGTCGTCGATGCCGGCGCCGCGTCCCGCGATATGCTTTGCCGGACGCTGATCCGGATGGGCGTCACCATCGTCCTGGAAGCCGACGGCATCGTCGACGGCATGAAGAAATGCATGGGTGACCCCGCCCCGGATTTTCTGGTGATCGGCTCCGGCCTGGAATTCCAGAAATTCATCGGTACTCTGCGATCCACCCAGGCCGCCTATGTCGCGGCACTGCCCGCAATCCTGGCCATCGACCCGGCCGACCGGGTCGCCGAAGACGTGGCGGCGGCGTGCGGAATGCAGGGGGCGTTCCTCAAGACCCAGACAGCGCAAGAAATCTCGCAGGCGATCAGACGCTGTCTGGCCTGAACCGTCACGGATAGGGGGTGGCCGAGATCTCCATCATGTCGAACGAGGATTCGCACAGTGGCTCGGGCAGGCCAAGCAGGAAGTGCTTGTCCCAGATCTTGTAGAACACCCCGACCTCGTTCCGGTAGTCGTTACAGTTCATCGCCTTGGGTTCGCCGGGATCATAGGCCACCGCCGCCATCTCCGGCGTGCGCCAAGCCCCGGCATAGATCAGCGTCTTGTCGTCATGGCGCAGCAGGCGCCCGCTGGTCCGCTGGCTTCCCCCGGTCTTTTCAAGCTTGGAAACGCCGCCGGACGACGACAGGCGGCAGGGTTTCCAGTCGTACAGCACCGTGACCAGGCCGCCGATCTTAAGCACCCGGCAGTGGAAATTGCCGTTCAGTTCGCTGTCGCCGACCGGGCGCGGCTCGGCGCCGCCCAGGGTCTTGACCAGCGACACGACACTGGCGGCAGGCTGCGGGCGTTCCTTTTCCATCTCGGCCCAGGCCTTCTTCCACGACTCGCCATAGCGGCCCAGGCGCTGGGTGTCGAAGGCACTCAGCGACGCCTTCCAGTCCGCAGCCGGTCGCGAGGGCGGCCCGCCGCCGGTCGCCGCCGGAGGAGCCGCCGCCTGCTGCTGGCGCTTTCCGTCCATTTCGGCCTGGATGCGCCGCTGTTCGGCCTGGATGCGCTCCAGCTCGGCCTTGGCCGCGACGACATCCTGCTGAGCCCGTGAGGCCTCGTCGGCGCCGGCCGGAGCCGCCGCTCCGGGGGTGAACATGAAGGTGCCGACCGACTGGTCGTAGATTGCCGGCGTCTGCAGGTGGCCGATCCCCTTGGCCCGGGTGATGACTTCCATCTTCACCTGATTGACGGCGTCCTGCACCTTCAGGCCCGGCACCCGCATGACCTTCAGGAATTCGCGGGTGAACAGACCGTTGGGGTCGCGGTCGTCGTTGCCCAGACGGTCCAGCGCCTGCTGGTTGGCACCGGCGGAATAGACCACCATCACCCCGGAAGCGTTGCCGCTGGGCGCCGCCAGTCCCTTGGTCCCGCCGATGGACCGCCCGGTCCCCTGGAACGGATTGTTGCGGCAGGCATCGATCACCGCCAGGGTGAACTTGGCCTGAGTCTGCGACACCCGGTCGACCAGCCGGGACAGGTCGACGGCGTCATAGGCGACATCGGCCTCCTTTTCCGCCTGCAGGTCGACGGGGATCAGGTAATTGGCGCTGTTGATCTGCACCCCGTGTCCAGAATAGTAGATCACGCTGACCGCATCCGAGCTCAGCTTGCCGACGAATTCCTCGACGGCGCCGTTCATGGCCCGACGGCCGGCATTTTCCCGATAGACCACGTCGAAGCCGCGCTGCTCCAACTCCCGGCGGAAGGCCCGGGCGTCGGCGACCGCGTTGACCAATGGCGACACGTGCTGATAATCGTTGTTGCCGATGACCAGGGCCACCCGGCGGCCGGCATCGGCCCAGGCCGCCCCCGGCAGGACCGCCAGCCACAGGACCGCCAGCCACAGCGCCGCCATCCCACCTCGCCACCACCGTCCCGACATCAGCGTTCCCCCAGATTGACGACCCGCACCCGGCGGTTGACTCCCGATTCCGGATTGGCCGGATCCAGCAATTGCCCCTTGCCCAGCCCGACCGCGTCAAGACGGCCGGGGTCAGCGGCATGCGTCACCACCAGTTCGCGGCGCACCGCCTCGGCCCGCCGTTCGGACAGTGCCTGGTTGTACTGCTCGCCGCCTTTGGCGTCGGTATGACCTTCCAGGCGGAAGCGCCCCTGGGCCAGCCGGGGATCCTTGAGAGCCCGCCCCAGATTGCCGACCAGGATCCGGCCGTCAGGCGTAAGCTCGGCCGAATTGAACTCGAACCCGATGCTGAGATCGATGGCGGGCGGCGCCTCCGGGGCAGCGGCGGTCATCGAGATGCCCCGCCCGTCGGCGGACCGCGGCTGGAACGACCGGGTCAGGCCGGCCGCAGGCGGAGCCGCCAGCTTGCCGGCGATCTCGGCGGCGTCGGGCATGTCGGCCGCCCCGGCCGGGGCCGGCAGCAGGGCGGCCAGGATCACGGTGGCCAGGATTTTGTTCATGCTCATTTTCCTTTGCCGGCGGCGGCTGTGACCAGCGGCAGGAACACCGCCTCGACCTGGGCCTTGCCCTGTTGCTGGCCCAGCAGGGCCAGCCGCAATTCGGTAAGATATTCGCGTTCGGTCTCGGCCGGGGGACGGTCGAGCGCCATCAGCGGCAGGCGCGAAGCCACCGCCACGACGCTTTCGTCGCCGAACACCGGACCGGAAATCACATATTCGCCTTTCCCGCCCAGGGTCAGGGCCGTTCCCGGCGGCAATGGCTGGTTGCCCTGATCGGCGTAGCGCCGCAGATGCACCACCTGGCCGTCGGCCTGGATGTACGAAACATACAGATAGCTGGGATAGGCCGGGGTGGTCAGCCGCATGACCAAAGGTTCGCCCTCTCGCCACTCGGCCTTGCCGCTGCTCAACACCAGCCCCTGGGCCTGCTCCAGGGGATGGGACAGGGTCAGCAGGGCCTCGCATTGCGGCCACGGGCGAACGGGCAGGTCGAAGACCACGTCCGCCGCCGCTGCGGCCCGCAGCCGGCCGGCATCCCCGGGCGAGGCGACGAAGCCCCGCACCGTCAGCGATTCGCCCCGGGTCTCGACCCGGACATCGGCGCAGGACAGGTCCTGGGCCACGGCACGCAGCCGGCGCGCGACCTCGGCACGGTCGATCCGGGGCGGGTCGATCCGCACCGGCGCCGGCGGCGGAATCACGGCGACCGGAGGAGGAGGAATGACGGTGATCGGCGGCGGCGGCGGTTGCGGAGCCGGCGGCTCGACGGGAACCGGCGGCGGGGGTGGTGGCGGGGGTGGTGGCGGCGGCTCGGGAGCCGGCTGGGGACGTTCGCGCTCCACCGGACGGGGCGGCGGTGCCGGCGGCACCGCTTGCGCGACCCGGACCGAATAGGATTCGGCGACATGGGACCGGAAGGCGCGATAGCTGATCCAGGCGAACCCGTCGTCCCCCCAACCCTTGCCCCACGAATTGATCAGCCTGAAGGCCCGGCGTTCGTCGTCATAGGCCACCACCGTCATGGCGTGGTAGTCGTCCGACCGGGTCAGATCGTCGAATGCCGCGCCGCCCGTGAAGGCGACGAACGGGGCCGACACCCGCATGGCGATCACCACCGGGTTGCCGGCGGCCACCTCGCCCTTCACATCGTCCAGAACACCCTTGTCCAGACGCTTCCACCGCTCGATGCGGTAGGGCGCCGCCTGCTGGTTGACCTGCATGTCGGGCAAGACGCCGCACGACGATTCCCTGTAGGGGAAAAGCGCCAGGGGCGGCGCCCCCTTGGTCTTGAGCAGATCCAGCACCACCGGCAGGCGCAGCCCCTCGGAACAGGCGGTGCCGGCCGGCGCCAGCTGGTTGTAGACGAAAGCCGGACTGAGCGGGGTCGCTGGCCGGACCGTGCCCGCCGCCAGACGGTTTTCGTAATAGCTTCGCAGGTAATATGTGGTCGACCACGCGGTGCACGAGGATTGCGTACCCTGGTTGCCCACCGCCGGAAACCAGCGCGACAGGTCGGCCGAGGGCGGCAGGAATGCGCGGAACCGGGGGATCGCCGGCAGAACCTGATAGTCCGCTTCGTCCAGGGGGATCAGCCCGCGGCCGGGAGCCGGCTCGGCCGCGGCCGGACACGCCATCGCCAGAATGACGACCGCCACCCCCAGGCCGGCTGATTTCGACGTCATGTCTGCCGCCATCCTCTTGCTTCTTGGCCCCGCCGCCGCCGCCTTTGGCGGTCGCGATGCGCCATGCTAACAAACCTACGGCCAGTCCTCTAGTTTGTATTGCGGATCCGGTCCGGGCCGTTTCCCGTCCCAGATCGCCACAAAACGTCACAAAATCTTCCGCCCATTTACGGTTATCGCCTTATTGAAGCCCGGGCTGTTCACTGGAAATCTATGTCCCAGGGATTAGCTGCCGGTCTGGGAGGGCGCGATGATCACGTGGCGCGAAGAAATGGCGGTCGGGGTTCCGGCGATCGATGACGACCACAAGGCCTTGATCGGCATCATCAACGAATTCGAATCATGCCAGACGCGGACCTGCGCCGAGCGGGCCGCCAAGAAGCTTTATGCCTATACCCGCAGCCACTTCCGGCGCGAGGAGGCGATTCAGGCAAGCTTCAATTACCCGGACAGGGAGCGTCAGGCGGCCGAGCACGCGCAGATCGCGGCGAACCTGGAAACCCTGATCAAGACGGCCTTCCTGGGCAAATCGCGCAGCGATTCCGACGTGATCGCCGACATCACCAAGCTGATGCGCCAGTGGATCGTCGACCACGTCATCAAGCATGACCTGAAAATGCGGCCGTTCTTCCGGAAGATACAGCGGCCCGAGGATTTTTTCCTGCCGCCGCTGGTCAGCAAGATCGGCATCGGCCCGGCACACCACCACCCGTAGCCGGACATGTCGCCCCCTGACCGGCCGGACCGCCGGATGCCCCTGTCCGATGGCCAATGCCGCTGGCGCGATCTTGCCGCCGATCGCCCGATCGGCGACATCGTTCCCTATCTCCAGTGCTCGTCGATGCTGACCTGCCGCCTGCATCGGGAATGCGGCGAAACGGCGCTGGCAATCCTGAAACAGGCCATCCGGGCGCGAAAGGCCGAACCGGCGGCACTTGCGGCGGAAGCCGCCTGACCCGGTTCAGGCCACCGCCTGCATGGGGCCTTGGCGTTATCCGGCGAATTCCGGCAGGGCCAGGGCCTGGCCTTCGCGCAGGGCCAGGGCCAGCACCGCCTGACGGGCTTCGCTGACCAGATTGCGGCCGCGGCCGGTCAATGCTTCGTCCTGGCCCAGGGTTTCCAGAATCAGGTCGATCCCGTCCAGGGTTCTGGCCAACTGCCGGCTTTGCCCCAACGAACAGTGCCCCGTGCAGGCGGCGGCGGCCTGAGCCTGATCCCGAACCGATTGCAACCTGTCGAAGATCAGGGGGACGGCCCCGCCCTGCAGGCAGGTGCAGGCATCCTGCAATCCATCGCGAACCGCCCCCGCAACCGCGGAACTGACGTCGCGGGACAGGTGCTCGCCCTCCAGCAAGGCCAGATTGGCCAGACGTTCGAGATTGTCCAGGACCTGCCCGGCGGTCTCGCCGACGCAGTCATCGTGGCACGACACGACGCCCAGCGCCCGGATCAGCGAGCGGACTTCGTTCGATACGACTTTGATTCCGTTGAGGATGACCAGCGCCTGGCGCTCAGTCTGGCTGCAAAAATGATGACCGGACATGACGTCCTGCATTTCAGACAACATCTTTTGCCGTCGTCGCGGCGAACCTTTGGCTGTCGGGACGCATCCTAGCCGGACAAGGTAAACGCCGTTTTCGCCCCAGATGAACGGGCCGTAAACCGGAGCAACTTTTACGGGGCCACCCTCACGGAGCCGCCCGGAGCCCTTGTTGCGGCACCGCAACATAAGAAAAGTCCTCGTGGCTATGCCAAAAGAATAAGACGGCCGATACTTCAGCAAAACTGGACATCTCCGGATCAGTTTGCTTTATACTCACGGCAGAACCATCCATGCAGGAAAGGGCTTCGCATGCTGAAGATCGCCCGTTCGCCTGTCGCCCACCGCCCGTCCAGGGGCGCGGTTCCTACTGTTTTCGGCAGCGGCCGCCGACAGCGCCCGTCTCATTATCTTGGCAATGTCGAGCCCGACCTGGACGAGATCCTGGGTGACGACGTCATCCGCCGGATGATGGACAGCGACGGCGTACAGCCGGACCTGCTGCTGGCCTTGGCCGCCCGGGTGCGCGAGGCTGCCGCCTGACCGGCGGCGGCGGTCAGTCCTCGCTTTCCAGCGAGGCGACGTGCCGCAACCCGTCCAGCGCCGTCCTGAACCAGTCGCCGCGCCCGTCTTCCTGGCTGTAGACCAGCCAGGCGGGACGGCGGAAGTCGGGTGCGGCCTCGACGGCGAACAGACGCCCGGCCGCCAGATAGGACCGCACCGTCCGCATCGGAAAATAGCTGGTGCCGCCGTGCGCCAGGACGTGCTGCAACCCCAGCGCCCCCAACCCCACCGACACCGCCGGCGTCTTCAGGTCGGGAAGGCCTGTCCGTGGCCCTGCCGGAATTCCGGCCCCCAATCGACGAAGACATAATCCTCGTCCCAATCCTCGACCTGGCGGGGCTTGGTCGACACCATCACCAGCCGTTCGTCCAACAGCTTCTCGATATGCAGACCGGGGCGGCTTTGCGGGGAATACATCACCCCGATATCCAGCATGCCTTCCGACAATTGCCGCATCAGCCCGTCCGACAGCCCGACCTCGGCCCGCAACGCCACATCGGGCAGCGCGGTACGCATCCACGGAATCCACTGCACCAGCAGCCGGTCCCACAGCGAGAACTGGCCGCCCACGTTGAGGACGGTGCGAAAGCCGGGCGGCAGGGCGATTTCCTGGCGGGCCTGTTCCCACACCCGGACCAGACTGGCGGCGTAGCGGCGGAACTGCATGCCGGCGGCGGTCAGCCCGGTGCCGGTCTTCGAGCGCACGAACAACGGCCGCCCCAGTTCGTCTTCGAGCGCCTTGATGCGCATCGAGACGGTGGACTGGGTGATGTTCAGACGCTCGGCCGCCTTGTTGAAATTGCCGGTTTCGACGATTTCCAGGAAGGTACGTGCCAGATCGATATTCATGAAGGAGTCCGGTAAATGCGCGGCACGCCATGCCGCACCTGCGAAGACGCCGGACTTCTACTCCAGCCACGACCAAACATCAACAGCCCGAAAGGGGGCAATCGAAATTTTTGATCGAAGCGCACCGCAAACGGGTGCCCGGCCGCAAAAACCGGACATCCCTGGCGGGAAACGGGCGGCGTCGACGCCGCCCGGGCCTTGCGGCCGCAGTCAGACGCCGGCCCGGGCCTTCACGTCGCCGCGCTGACGGGCGACATATTCCTTCAACTGGCGCTCGACGGCGGCGAAGGCCCCCTTGAGGGCGCCGTAGACGTCTTCATGCTCGTCGGAATCGCGCTTCACCACCAGTTCCGAACCGGGAACCGTCAGGTCGATGCGGACATGGAAGGCGTCGCCCTTGTGATGCAGGTTCGACGTGTTCTTGTGGTTCGACTCGATCGCCACCCGACAGCTGGTGATGCGGTCGAACAATTGCTCCAGTTTGCCCACCTTCTCGCGGACGCGGGTTTCCAGCGCGTCGGAGTGGTCGATGCCGTGGAAGGTAATCTGGAGGGAATTCTGCATGTACGTCTCCTGCATCTTTATGCCTGCGCCGATTCTCCACCGGCTTCAGGCGCCCCCGTGCGACGGGGCCGCTATACATAACGATTCGTCCGCGCCAGAGCAACCGGAACAGCGGCACCCGTTCATTTTTCCCAATATTGCCCAGGCTTGCAACCTTTCCCGACCTCCCTCATATCAATGGGCCGCTGCGGAGCGGCGCGCAAATCATCGGATCGACCCATCAGGACCGGGAAACACAGAACATGGCTGAAGAAAAGCGGGAATTTCAGGCGGAAGTCGCCAAGCTTCTGGAGATCGTCGTTCACTCGCTCTATTCCAACAAGGAAATCTTCCTGCGTGAACTGGTCTCCAACGCGTCGGACGCCTGCGACAAGCTGCGCTATGCCGCACAGACCGAGGCCCACCTGACCGATGGCGACGGCGAATACCGCATCCGCCTGATCCCCGATGCCGCCGCCGGCACGCTGACCATCGCCGACAACGGCATCGGCATGAACCGCGACGATCTGGTGGCCAATCTCGGCACCATCGCCAAGTCGGGCACCGCCGAATTCATGAGCCGGCTGTCCGGCGACGCCGGCAAGGACATGACGCTGATCGGCCAGTTCGGCGTCGGCTTCTATTCCGCCTTCATGGTCGCCGACACGGTCCGGGTCGTCACCCGCAAGGCCGGCGAGGAGCACGGCTGGAGCTGGGAATCCGACGGCAAGGGCAGCTTCACCATCGCCGAGGCCGCCGAGGCCCCGCGCGGGGCCACCATCACCCTGACCCTGCGCGACGACGCCAGGGAGTTCCTGGAAACCCCCCGGCTGAAATCCATCGTCAAACGCTATTCCGACCACATCGCCATTCCGGTGATCGTCACCGAGGACGGCAAGGACGAGACCGTCAACTCGGCCTCGGCCCTGTGGACCCGGTCGAAGTCGGACATCAGAGCCGAACAGTACAAGGAATTCTATCACCACGCCGCCCACGCCTTCGACGAACCGTGGCTGACCATCCATTACAAGGCCGAAGGCGCCATCGAATATACCGGCCTTCTGTTCGTCCCCGGCTCGAAGCCGTTCGACATCTTCCATCCCGACCGCAAGCAGCATCTGAAGCTGTACGTGAAGCGGGTGTTCATCACCGATCAGGCGGAAGAGCTGCTGCCGCCCTATCTGCGCTTCCTGCGCGGCGTGGTCGACAGCCAGGACCTGCCGCTGAACGTCAGCCGCGAAATGCTGCAGCACAACCCGGTGCTGGCCAAGATCAAGAGCGGACTGGTCAAGCGGGTCCTGTCCGAACTGAAGAAGAAGGCCGCCGACGACGAAGCCAGCTATGCCGTCTTCTGGGAAAATTTCGGCGCGGTCCTGAAGGAAGGCATCTACGAGGATTTCGAGCGCAAGGCCGACATCCTGCCGCTGTGCCGCTTCCGCTCGACCGCCACCGAGGGCTGGACCACCCTGGACGAGGCCGCCGGCCGCATGAAGGACGGCCAGGATTGCCTGTATTTCGCCACCGGCGACGATCTGGCCGCCCTGAAGCGCAGCCCGCAGCTGGAAGGCTTCCTGGCCAAGGGCATCGAGGTTCTGCTGCTGACCGACCCCATCGACGAATTCTGGGTGCCGGCGGTGGGCGAATGGGCCGGCAAGCCCCTGAAGGCGGTGACGGAAGGCGGCATCGACCTGAGCACCATCAAGGGCGATGACGCCGCCGCCGGGTCCCGGCCCGAGCCGGCCGCCGCCGAGGCCGTCGAAACCCTGATCGGCGCCCTGAAGCTGACCTTGGGCGACGCCGTCAAGGATGTCAGAAGCTCGGACCGGCTGACCAGTTCGGCGGTCTGTCTGGTGGCCGAATCCGGCCAGATGAGCATCCATCTGGAAAAGCTGCTGAAGGCCCATCGCCAGCTGGACGGCGGGCAGTCCCGCGTGCTGGAGATCAACCCGCGCCACGACCTGATCAAGGGGCTGGCGCGGACGGTCAAGGCCAAGGGACGCGAGGCCATCGCCGACATGGCCTGGCTGCTGCTGGATCAGGCCCGCATCGTCGAGGGCGAGCCGCCGGCCGATCCGGTGGAATTCGCCCGGCGCATGGCGGCGGTGATGGCCGGCGGACTGACGGCATAGACGGCGGCGGCGGGGGCCGGAACACGCCGGCCCCCGCCGTCAGACGAACACCATCGCCCCGTCGCGGCTGGCATCGGCCAGAAAGGTGACGACGCCGCCCTTGGCCACCGGAACGTCGGGGCGCAGGCCGTCCGGATCCATGCCCAGCGCCTTCAGGCCCATCTCGCACACCATGAAGGTGACGCCCAGGGCGACGCAGGCCTCCAGCAATTCCTCGAAGGTGGCGACGCGGCGGGCCTTGAACTGCGCGTCCATCTCTTCCGCCGTCCGGCCGCCGTCCGACACCGCCAGCCGGGTCCAGCCGCGGTCGCGTTCCAGGGCGCGGCCGGCCCACATGGTGAAGAACAGCGTCACCGGCGTATTGGACGCCACCGCCGCCGCCGCCATCACCAGCGCGTAATGCACCCGGTCGAAGGCGCCGGAAAACACCACGATGGACAGCTTGTCGGGCGAGGTCTTGTCAGCCGCAGGCATGGCCGGTGTCGCCGTGGCCGGACAGGTCGGTGATGGAAGGGTGGTCGCCGCACAGCGGGCAGCCGGGATCGCGCCGGACCCGCACGGTCCGGAACGACACCGCCAGGGCATCGTAGATCAGCAGCCGGCCGGACATGCCGTCGCCGATGCCCAGCACTTCCTTCAGGACTTCGGTGGCCTGCAGCGAGCCCATCGTTCCGGCGATGGCCCCCAGAACACCGGCCGACGAGCAGGTGGGCACCGCCCCTTCCGGCGGCGCCTCGCGATAGATGCAGCGATAGCACGGGCCGCCCGGCTTGTAGGTCGACAATTGCCCGTCGAAACGCAGGATGGCCGCCGAAACCAGGGTGGCGCCCTCCAGCAGGCAGGCATCGTTGACCAGAAAGCGGGTGGCGAAATTGTCGGACCCGTCGGCCACCACCGGAAAATCGCGGATGACGGCGCGGATATTGTCCTTGTTCAGGCGGGTCCGGATCGGCACCACCCGGATGTCGGGATTGATGGTGGCCAGGGTCTCCGCGGCGCTTTGCACCTTGGCCATGCCCACCGAGCCGGTGGTGTGCAGGATCTGCCGCTGCAGGTTGGACAGGTCGACCACGTCGTCGTCGACGATGCCGATGGTACCCACCCCCGCCGCCGCCAGATACAGCGCCACCGGCGAGCCCAGGCCGCCGGCGCCGATGACCAGGACGCGGGACTCCAGCAGCCGGGCCTGCCCGGTGCCGCCGACCTCGGGCAGGATGATGTGGCGGGCATAGCGCCGGATCTGGTCCTCGGTGAAATCCATGCGGCGGTCCCCGGCGCGGATGTTCCTTGTCTAGACTTCGAACAGGGCGGTCGACAAATAGCGTTCGGCGAAGCTGGGCAGGATGACGACGATCAGCTTGCCGTCCATGTCGGCCCGGCCGCCCACCTCCAGCGCCGCGGCGATGGCCGCGCCCGACGAAATCCCCACCGGCAGCCCTTCCAGCCGGGCCGCCTTGCGGGCGGTGGCGAAGGCGGTTTCGTTGCCGATCTGCAAGATCTCGTCGACCACCGAACGGTCGAGGTTCTTCGGCACGAAGCCGGCGCCGATGCCCTGGATCTTGTGCGGGCCGGGGGCACCGCCGGACAGGACCGGGCTGTCCTCGGGCTCGACGGCGATGATGCGGATGGCCGGATTGCGGGCCTTCAGCACGCGGCCGATGCCGCTGATGGTGCCGCCGGTGCCGACGCCGGCCACCACGGCGGCGACCTTGCCGCCGGTATCCGTCCAGATTTCCTCGGCGGTGGTGCGTTCGTGCACGGCCGGGTTGGCCGGATTGTCGAATTGCTGGCACATCACCGCGCCGGGAATCTCGCCCAGCAGACGCTCGGCCTCGCGCACCGCGCCGGTCATGCCCTTGGCCGCCGGGGTCAGCACGATCTCGGCCCCCAGGTGGGCCAGCATCTTGCGCCGTTCCAGGCTCATGCTTTCCGGCATGGTCAGGATCAGGCGATAGCCTTTGGCGGCGCAGACGAAGGCCAGGGCGATGCCGGTGTTGCCCGAGGTCGGCTCGACCAGGGTGGCGCCCGGCTTCAGACGGCCGTCCTGTTCCGCCGCCTCGATCATGGCGAAGCCGATGCGGTCCTTGACCGAGGCCATCGGGTTGAAGAATTCGCACTTGCCGGCGATATCGGCCTTGGCGCCGGCTTCGGCGGCCAGCTTGGACAGGCGGACCAGCGGGGTGGCCCCGATGGTGTCGATGATGGAGTCGTAGATGCGACCGCGGAACTCGCTCATCCTATTGTCCTCACTTTAACTGTTAATCTTCTCTTATTCACAGCTTCGCACGCCTGGGCCTGCGGCGACAAGCCTCAGATGATGAAATCCAGCTTCTGATGAGCCTCGGACGGGATGCCGGCCTTGTAGGAGCGCATGCACAGATCGTCGACGGTGATGGCATCCAGGCGGGTCATGATCTCTTCCGACAGGTCGGTCCACATCGGCCGGATGACGCTTTTGCCCAGTTCGCTGGCCGGCATGTCCTGGTACGGGTCCTCGGCGGTTTCCATCGCCCGCACCACCCGGACGATCTCGCCCACCGAGATGCGGCGGCGTTCGCGGGCCAGACGGTAGCCGCCGCGGGGACCGCGCACCCCCGTCAGAATCCCCGAGCGCACCAGCTGCTGCAGGGTCTGTTCCAGATAGCGCCGGGGAATGCCCTGGCGCCGGGTGATCTCGCGGCTTTGCACCGGCTCGCCGCCGGCATGGTAGGCGATGTCCAGCACCGCTTCGATGGCGAACAGCATCTTCTTCGACGGTCGCAGCATGGCCTAGCCCTCGTTGCGTCGGCCGGTGCCGGTCGAGCCGAAGCCGCCGTCCCCCCGATCGGTTTCGCTCAAGTCGGTCGCCTCGATCCAGTGGGCCTGTTCGACCCGGGCCACCACCAGTTGGGCGATGCGCATGCCGCGGCTGACGGTGAAGGCGTTTTCGCCCAGATTGACCAGAATAACCCCGACCTCGCCGCGATAATCGGCGTCGATGGTGCCCGGCGCATTCAGCACGGTGACGCCGTGGCGGGCGGCCAGACCCGACCGCGGCCGCACCTGCCCCTCGAACCCGGTGGGCAGGGCCAGGGCGAAGCCGGTCGGAATGACGGCGCGGTGGCCGGGGGCCAGGGTGATGTCGGCGGGAATGCAGGCCATCAGATCCATGCCGGCGGCATGGCCGGTCTCGTAGCGCGGCAACGGCAGGTCGCCGGCATGGGGCAGGCGAAGAATGGGTATGGCGATCATCCGTGTCCCCCGGGCTTCAGAAAATCGGCGATGCGCCAGGCCAGCCGCTCGGCCACGTCGGATTTGGCGATGCGCGGCCAATCCTCGGTCCCGGCGGCGGAGATCAGGTGGACGCTGTTGAAATCGCCGCCGAAGGTCCCGGACGCCGGAGACACGTCGTTGGCGACGATCCAGTCGCAGCCCTTGCGCTCGCGCTTGGCCCGGGCGTGCTCGACCACCTTCTCGGTTTCGGCGGCGAACCCCACCACCAGGCGCGGCCGGGCCGACCCCTGTTCCGACAGGGTGGCCAGGATGTCGGGATTGGGGGCCAGCTCGATGGCCGGCGGCGGCGCCCCCGGTTCCTTCTTGCGCTTTTCGCGGCTGGCGTTGGACACCGTCCAGTCGGCCACCGCGGCGGCGCAGACGGCGACGTCCACCGGCAGGTTGGCCAGGGCCGCCCCCAGCATCTCGCGGGCGGTCTCCACCGCGATGGTGCGGATTCCCGCCGGGTCGGGCAGCCGCACCGGCCCGCTGATCAGGGTGACCTCGGCCCCCAGCCGGGCCAGGGCCACGGCGATGGCATGCCCCTGCTTGCCCGACGAGCGGTTGCCGATGAAGCGGACCGGGTCGATGGGCTCGAAGGTCGGGCCGCTGGTGACCAGGGCCTTGACCCCCTGCAGCGGGCCGGCGGCCAGCAGGCCTTCCACCGCCGCCACGATCTCGCCGGGCTCGGCCATGCGGCCGATGCCGGACTCGCCCTCGGCCAGCGGGCCGGCATTGGGACCGACGGTGCGCACGCCGCGGCCGGCCAGCGTGGCCAGGTTGGCCTGGGTGGCCGGATGGCCCCACATGCGGAAATTCATGGCCGGCGCCGCCAGGATCGGCCTGTCGGTGACCAGCAGCGCCGTCGAGGCCAGATCGTCGGCCAGACCCGCCGCCATCTTGGCCAGCAGGTTGGCGGTGGCCGGAGCCACCACCACCAGATCGCAGTCCCGCGCCAGGGTGATGTGGCCGATTTCGTGTTCGTCGGTCAGCGAGAAGGTGTCCTGGAACACCTTTTCCCCGGACAGGGTCTGCAACGCCAGCGGCGTGACGAACTGGGTGGCGTTGGCGGTGACGACACACCGCACGGCGGCGCTGCGCTCGCGCAGGCGGCGGATCAGCTCCAGCGATTTATACGCGGCGATGCCGCCGGAAATGACCAGAAGGATGCGACGGCCGTCGAGCACGAGAGATCCCCGAAAAAATTACCGACCTGAAAGTGTGGATAGCCTAGACCCCACGGCGGATTGCCGCAAGTCTCCAGTGATATCCTCAGCTTTTCCCGGCCAGCGGGTGGTGCTGCTGCACCAGCCGAATCTTCGGCGCATCCAGAACGTGGGTATAGATCTCGGTGGTGGCGATGTCGGCATGGCCCAGCAGTTCCTGCACCACCCGCAGATCGGCGCCGTGGGCCAGCAGGTGGCTGGCGAAGGCATGGCGCAGGACGTGCGGCGACAGCCGCCGGGGGTCGATGGCGGCCAGCATGCCGACCCGCAGCAGCATGCGGGCAAAGCCCGACCGGGTCAGGTGGCCGCTTTTGCCCGACGACGGAAACAGCCAGCGCGACGCCTTGCGGCCCAGCAGCCCGGCCCGCACATCCTTCCAGGCGGTCAGGGCGGTGCGGGCGGGATCGGACAGCGGCACCATGCGTTCCTTGTCGCCCTTGCCGCGCACGATCAGCACCGCCGGGTCGCGGGCGACGGCGGCGAAGGGCAGCCCGACCAGTTCCGACACCCTGAGCCCGGTGGCGTACAGCAGCTCCAGCAGGGCGGTCATCTGCGGCCCCTGCGGATCGGGCAGGGTGCGGGCGGCCTCCAGCAGCCGGTCGACCTCGGCTTCCGACAGCAGCCGGGGCAGGCCGCGTCCCAGCCGGGGCATGTCGACGCGGCTGGTCGGGTCGTCGCCGCGCCAGCCTTCGGCGAAGGCGAAGCGATAGAACTGGCGCAGGCAGGACAGCCGGCGGGCCTGGGTGCGGGTGGCCATGCCGGCATCGTTCTGCGACCGCAGATAGGCGGCGATGTCCGCCCCCGTCGCGGCGATCGGGGCGACGCCCCGGCGGCGCAGGAAGTCGGCCAGATCGGCCAGGTCGCGGCCATAGGCGTCCAGGGTGTTGGCGGCGGCCCCGCGTTCCACCGCCATCATTTCCAGAAAGGTCTCGACGTGGCGGCTCATGCCAGGAAGCGGTCGAGGGCACGGCGCATGTCGGCCAGCACCGGCCCCCACACCCCCGGAGCCGGCTGGCGGAACAGCCGCGCCTTGGCGTACCACGGGCAGACGGGGCCGTCGAACCAGCGCCAGTCGGCGCCGTGGTGCAGCATCACCAGCGACGGCACCCCCAGGGCGCCGGCCAGATGCGCCACCGCGGTATCGACCGTGACCACCAGATCCAGCCCGGCGATGGCGGCGGCGGTGTCGGCGAAATCGTTCAGGCGCGGCTCCAGGTCCTCGGCCAGGGCGACCGCCGCCGCCTTGTCGGCCGCCGCCAGCCCCTTTTGCAGGCTGTAGAAGCGGGCGCCCGGACATCCGTCCATGATGGCCCCGGCGAAGGCGGCGGCCCCCAGGAAACGGTGAGGATCGATGCCCTTGCGGGTCGAGGACCAGCACACCCCCACCCGCTTGCGGCCGTCGTCCACCCCCAGGTCGAAGGCGCGCCCGGCGGTCAGATAGGGGGCGCCGGCGATGTCGGCGGTGCCGGTGACGAAATAGGTCGGCAGGCTCATGACATAGCAGAAGCGGTCGCCCGGCGGCGGGCCGGCATCGTCGGGGACGATGTCGATATCGGGAAAGGCGGCGGCCAGCAGCGGCACCAGCGGACGCTGGCAGGCAAAGACCACCCGGTCGCAGCGGGCGCGGGCGGCGGGCAGAAAGCGCGAGAAATTGATGGAATCGCCGAAGCCGATTTCCGAATGCACCACCAGGGTGCCGGCGAACGGACGGCCGTCCCACAGCGGCGCGGTGGCCGGCGGCTCGGCGAAGCGGCGGCGCTTCAGGCGCCATTCCCATTCCCGCCAGCCTTCGGCGAAGCGTCTGCCGTGCAGCAGGACCCAGGCCAGGCCGTAATGGGCTTCGGCGTAATCCGGCCAGACGGCGATGGCCCGGCGGAACGCGGTCTCGGCTTCGTCCAGGCGGCGCTGCAGCAGCCGGGTCGAGCCCAGATTGTTGAGGATTTCCGGATTGTCCGGCTGCAGGGCCAGGGCCTTGGCGTGGGCCTGTTCGGCGGCCCCCAGGTCGCCGGCCTGCTGCCACGCCGCCCCGACATAGGACCACGGCACCGGATCGGCGGGGGCCAGCCCGGCGCAGCGGGTGAAGGCCTCGACCGCCTGCCGGCTGTCTTCCAGGTCCAGACGGCAGACCCCCAGATTCTTCCAGGCGCCGGCAGAGGGCCGGATGGCCAGCGAGCGTTCCAGCAGCGGCACCGCCGCCGCCGGCCGGCCCCGGTCCATTTCCAGCTTGGCCAGATTGAACAGCAGGTCGGGATTGCCCGGCTCCAGCCGCATCGCCTGTTCGTAGGCGGCACGCGCGCCGGCCGGATCACCCAGATTCTTGCGGGTGATGGCCAGCGCGTTCAGCACCGCGGCGTCGGTTCCCAGCCGCCGGACCCGTTCGAACAGGGCCAGCGCCTCGGCGTGGCGCCCGGCCTTGGCCTTGGCCACCCCGGCGGCGAACAGGCGCTGGCGTTCGGCCGGGGCCGCCATCAGATGCCGTTGGCCAGCATGGCCTCGACGGCAAGACGGCGGGCATCGTCGCCCAGCCCGACCACCGACAGGGCGCTGACGGCCTCGGACAGGGTGATGGAATCCAGCCTGTCCAGCGGCGTGTCGCCGACCGCGGCCAGCACCGCCAGCACGGTGGCGCCCAGCCGGGCATCCAGGGCGCCGGCCTGCATCATGGCGAACAGGCCGGGCCTGGGGCCGCCGGCCGGCAACGGCAGGGTCTCCAGCCAGGCGATGTCGGGAACCTTGGCCCCCAGGCCGGCCAGCGCCCCCAGCACGACGGCGCTGCGCCGGGCGGCGGTCTCGGGCGGCAGACCGGCCAGGGATTGGCGCCAGGCGGCCAGACCGGCCAGGGAGATTTCGGCCCCGGGATCGGTCCCCGCCACCGCGGCCAGCGGCCACAGACGGTCGGCGGCCTTGACGCCGGCCGGATCGGCCCGCGTCATGTCCAGCCATTTGGCGGCGGCTTCCGGCTTGCCCAGGGCGAACAGGGCACGGGCGAAGGACGGCGCGGCGGCAGCCAGGACGGTATCGGGACGGGTCGACAGCAGCACCGGCTCGAACAGGCGGGCGGCGGCGGCGGCCTCGCCCCGGGCGGCGGCCAGCTCGATGGCCTTGGCGGCGAACTGGGCGCGGATCACCGGATCGGGCTGGTCGGTGGCGGCGCGGAACAGCAGGGCGCGGCCCCGGCCCCCGGCCCCTTCGGCCCGGGCCAGCGGCGCGGACATTTCGTCGGGGGCGAAGGTCTGGGCCAGATACAGGCTGCGCAGCACCTCGGCCGGCAGGATGCCCGCCGCTTCGGCACGTTCGCCGGCGACCAGCCGCAGGTCGGGCGGATTGCCCGCCCCCAGGGCCACGGCCCGGACGACGACCGCCGGAGCCTTGGCCAGCGAGGCGGCCGGCAGCGGCAGCCGGGCGGCGGCGAAGGCGGCGACATGCAGGGCGGCGGCTTCGTCCAGGCGGATCCTGTCGGCCGGCGGCGCCGGCACTCCGGCCAGCACCTCGGCGGCGGCGATGAAGCCCTGGTCGGAATCCTTGCGCTCGCGCAGCAGGTCCAGTCCCAGATTGCCTTCAAGCGTCCGCCCCGAAGTCAGGTGGCACAGGACCACCAGCTTGGGCTGCACCGGATCGGCGGGCTGCGCCGCCTGCCGGCCCAGGTCGGCGCAGGCCCCGGCCAGATCGCCGGCCAGCAGCCGGGCATCGCGGCGGATGCGGTCCAGCATCTCCCCCGAGGCCTGGGCGGGAACCGCCTTGGCCAGGGTCAGCAGGCCGTCGATCTCGCCCATCGCCAGCAGACGCTCGGCCCGCAATTCCACCAGCGCCGGCCGTTCGCCCTCTCTGGCGCCTTCGGGCGGCGGCGCCGCCGTCAGCAGCAGGCGCCGTTCCAGGCCGGCCAGCACCCGCGACCCGCCGGCCCCCGGCAGCATCGGGATCAGCGTGCGCGCCACCGCCGCCGACGTGCCCTGCCACAGGGTCTCGGCGAAACCGCCCTGCCGGGCGTCCAGAACGCCGATGCCGTCGGGATGCGGCGCCTTCAGGGCGTCGACGTTGATGCGCCCCGCCGGCTCGCCCGGCGGCGGGTCGACGCGCTCCATCGTGTCGGGATCGAAGGGTTGGGCCAGCGGCAGCGGCCGCCCCTGCGCCAGGGCCAGCCCCGGCAGGGCGGCCAGCAGCAGGCCGGCGGCAAGGCGGCGCGCCCGGGATCTAGCGGGGCAGGCGGTCATCGGGGATCACCTTTTCAACCTTGACGGCCGGCGCCGGAATGTCCGACGTCGCCAGGAAGATGCCGCCACCGACGACGATGACGAGCACCACAAGCACCAGTACTCCGGCAATCTTTCCCATGAGCTGTAACCGACCCCACGCTGTGATTTTATGGACAGGCCCCGGCCCGGACGGATAAAAGCGGCACTGACAGGGTATATCGAAGGGCCGGGAATGGCGAAACGCGGGCAGTGTATCGGCCTCGCCGCGGCGGATCAACGGCGGGGCGCGCATGGCTAAGGTGACGGATCAGGAACTGGCGGCCCGGCTCGACCGCCCTGTCGTCCTGGTGGGGCTGATGGGGGCGGGGAAATCCTGCGTCGGCCGCCGGCTGGCCGCCCGCCTGG
Source organism: uncultured Rhodospirillaceae bacterium (assembly GCA_903941095.1). Lineage (GTDB taxonomy): Bacteria > Pseudomonadota > Alphaproteobacteria > Rhodospirillales > Magnetospirillaceae > Magnetospirillum. The sequence continues at coordinate 30,479 of CAJANN010000177.1, forward strand.
GCGTGGCCTTCGTCGATGCCGACGCCGAATTCGAGGCCGCCGCCGGCTGCACCATCAGCGAATATTTCGCCCGCCACGGCGAGCCGTCGTTCCGCGAGGGCGAGCGCAAGGTCATCGCCCGGCTGATGGACGGTCCGCCCAAGGTGCTGGCCACCGGCGGCGGCGCCTTCGTCGACCCGCAGACCCGCGCCCGCATCCAGGCCGGGGCCATCTCGGTATGGATCCGCGCCGACCTGGACCTGCTGGTCAAGCGCACATCGGGGCGCGACCACCGCCCGCTGCTGAAGACCGGCGACCCCCGCCAGATCCTGGGCCGGCTGATGGAAGCCCGCTATCCCCTGTACGCCGAGGCGGAAATCACCGTCGACACCACCGACGAGCCCCCGGAAATCACCGTCGCCAAGGTCATCGACCAGTTGGCGGCCCTGCTGGAGCCGAATGCATGACTGTCCAATCCCTGCGCGTCGACCTGGGCGACCGCTCCTACGACATCCTGATCGGGGAGGACCTGATCGACCGGGCCGGCGAACGGATGCTGCCGGTGATGCGCGGCCGCCGGGCCTTCGTGGTCACCGACGACATGGTGGCGCCGCTGTACCTGGAACGGCTGCTGGCGTCGCTGGACCGGGCCGGCATCGAGCACGCCCATGCCGTGCTGCCGCACGGCGAGCATTCCAAGGATTTCGCCCAGCTGGAGGCCCTGACCGGGGCCATGCTGGATGCCCGCTGCGAACGCTCGACGATGGTGGTGGCCCTGGGCGGCGGCGTCATCGGCGACCTGACCGGCTTCGCCGCCGCCATCCTGCAGCGCGGCGTCGATTTCGTGCAGATTCCCACCACCCTGCTGGCCCAGGTGGACAGCTCGGTCGGCGGCAAGACCGGCATCAACACCCGCCAGGGCAAGAATCTGGTGGGTGCCTTCCACCAGCCGCGGCTGGTGCTGGCCGACATCGCCACCCTGGACACCCTGGCGCGGCGTCAGGTCCTGGCCGGCTATGCCGAGGTGGTGAAATACGGCTGCATCGACGATCCCGCGTTCTTTTCCTGGCTGGAAGAGAACGGCGCCAGGGTGATCGGCGGCGACCGCGCCGCCCGGGCCCACGCCGTGGCGGTGTCGTGCCGCGCCAAGGCGCGCATCGTCGCCGCCGACGAGCGCGAGGGCGGCGTGCGGGCGCTGCTGAACCTGGGCCACACCTTCGGCCACGCCCTGGAAGCGGAAACCGGCTTTTCCGAGGAAATGCTGCACGGCGAGGCGGTTTCCATCGGCATGGTGATGGCGCTCAGGCTGTCGGCCCGGCTGGAGCTGGCCCCGCCCGAGGATTGCGCCCGCCTGGAACGCCACCTGTCCCAGCTGGGCCTGCCCACCGGCCTGTCGCGGCAACGCCGCTGGGACATCGACGCCCTGGTCCACCACATGGCCGGCGACAAGAAGGTCAAGGACGGCAAGGTCACCTTCGTGCTGGCCCACGGTCTGGGCCACGCCTTCCTGACCCGCGACGTCCCCTCCGGTGCGGTGCGGGACATGCTGGCCGAATTCGTCGCCTGAGGCCGGGCCGATGCTGCTGGACATCGCCGCCATCGCCGCCCTGCTGCTGATGCTGGGCTTCTTCGCCGGCGCCGAGACGGCGCTGACCGTGGCGTCGAAGCCGCTGATGCACCAGCTGGAACGCGAGGGCGACCGCCGGGCCGGGCTGGTCAACCGCCTGCACGACCGCAAGGAACGCCTGCTGGGATCGATCCTGCTGGGCAACACCCTGGTGCACATCCTGGCCTCGGCCCTGGCCACCAGCCTGGCCATCGGCCTGTTCGGCGAGGCCGGAGTGGTCTATGCCACCGTGGCGATGACCGTCATCGTGCTGGTGTTCTGCGAGATCCTGCCCAAGACCTTCGCCATCCAGCACGCCAACAAGGCCGCCCTGGTCATCGCCCGGCCGATGCGGCTGTTCGTTTCCCTGGCCGGCCCGGCCATTCACGCCATCCACGTCTTCGTCGATGGATTGCTGCGCCTGATCGGCGCCCGCGCCGTGCGCGAAACCGACATCGAGGCGGCGATGATGGAGCTGAAGGGCGCCATCGAAGTGCACACCACCCAGCACGAGGTGCGGGAAGAACGGCGCATGCTGCGCTCGATCCTGGAATTGGGCGACGTCGAGGTCGGCGAGGTGATGACCCACCGCCGCAAGGCCTTCACCATCGATGCCGGCCAGTCCCCCGCCGAGATCGTCGAACAGATCCTGAAAAGCCCCTATACCCGCATCCCGCTGTGGCGCGGCCAGCCCGACGACATCATCGGCGTCGTCCATGCCAAGGACGTGCTGCGCGCCATCCGCGCCCTGGGCGGCAACGTCGACGCCCTGGACGTCGCCGGACTGGCCGGAACGCCGTGGTTCATTCCCGATTCCACCACGCTGCTGGAGCAGCTTCAGGCCTTCCGGCAGCGACGCGAGCATTTCGCCCTGGTGGTCGACGAATACGGTGCCCTGATGGGGGTGGTGACGCTGGAAGACATCATCGAGGAAATCGTCGGCGACATCACCGACGAGCACGACGTGGCGGTGGCCGGCGTCCATCCGCAGGAGGACGGCGATTACGTGGTGGACGGCGGCGTCACCATCCGCGACCTGAACCGCCAGTTCGAATGGCGTCTGCCCGATGGCCAGGCCAGCACCATCGCCGGCCTGCTGCTGCATGAAAGCCGGCAGATCCCCAATGTCGGACAGGTGTTCCGCTTCCACGGCTTCCGCTTCGAGGTGCTGCGCAAGACCCGCAACCAGATCGTCTCGGTCCGGGTGTCGCCGCCCGCGCCGCAGGGCTGACCGCCGGCCCCGGCGTCACCCCTGGCCGGACGGCTCGGCCAGCAGGGCACGGACCGCCGCCGTCGCCTCGGCGCCCGACCAGTCGAACGCCCCTTCGCCGCGCCAGGCCACCCGGCCCTCGCCGTCGATCAGCAGCGAGGTGGGCAGCAGCGCCCCGGGAAAGTCCGCCGCATGGGCATTGTAGATGGGCAGGGCCTGCAGACCGGCATGCTCGTACCAGCGGCGGACGATGGCCGCGCCGCCCTTGTCCAGCGACACCGCCAGCACCTGGAACCGCTCGCCGCCCAGCTCGGTCTGCAGCCGGTTCAGCGACGGCATCTCGGCGACGCAGGGCGGGCACCATGTGGCCCACAAATTGACCAGCACCACCTTGCCCCGGAACTGCCCCAGGCCCAGCCGCCGGCCGGCGGCGTCGGTGAAGGCCAGGGCCGGAGCCGGCGGACGTTTGGCCGGAGCGACGGCGGCGATCAAAGGCTCCGAGGGGCTTGGGTTGCCCGGCGGTTCGGTGTAGCTTGTGCCCAGAACGGCCACCGCCACCCCCGCCGCCGCCGCCAGCAGCAACGCCAGAACGGCCAGGGTCACGGTCGGGGCCGAAGGTCCGGATTTCATCGCCCAAGGTCCCAGCATGTCCAGTGAACCAAAACAATCCCCCGCCGCGTCGTCCATGTGGGGCGGCCGCTTCGCCGGCGGACCGGCTGCCATCATGCAGCGGATCAACGCTTCCATCGATTTCGACAGGCGCCTGTATGCCCAGGATATCCGCGGCTCGCAAGCCCATTGCCGGATGCTGGTGCGTCAGGGCATCCTGACCGAGGCCGACGGCGCCGCCATTGTGCAGGGTCTGGACCGGGTTCGGCAAGAGATCGAATCCGGTGATTTCCCCTTCCGCCACGAGTTGGAAGACATCCACATGAACGTCGAGGCCCGGCTGGCCGAGCTGATCGGCGAAGCCGCCGGCCGCCTGCACACCGCGCGCTCGCGCAACGATCAGGTGGCCACCGACTTCCGCCTGTGGGTGCGCGACGCCGTCGACGGCATGGAAGGGGCGCTGAAGGGCCTGCAAGCGGCGCTGATCGCCCGCGCCGAGGATCATGCCGCCACCGTCATGCCCGGCTTCACCCACCTGCAGGCGGCACAGCCGGTGACGTTCGGCCACCATCTGCTGGCCTATGTCGAAATGGTCGGCCGCGATCGCGGCCGGCTGGCCGACGCCCGCGCCCGGCTGAACGAATGCCCGCTGGGATCGGCCGCCCTGGCCGGCACCCCGTTTCCCATCGACCGCCATTTCACCGCCGCCGAACTGGGCTTCGACCGGCCGATGAACAATTCCCTGGACGGCGTCTCGGACCGCGATTTCGCCCTGGAATTCATGGCCGCCGCCGCCATCTGCGCCGTGCACCTGTCGCGGCTGGCGGAAGAGCTGGTGATCTGGACCTCGGCGCAGTTCCGCTTCGTCACCCTGTCGGACGCCTTCACCACCGGCTCGTCGATCATGCCGCAAAAGCGCAATCCCGACGCCGCCGAGCTGATCCGCGCCAAGACCGGCCGGGTGATCGGCGATCTGAACGCCCTGCTGATCGTCATGAAGGGCCTGCCCCTGGCCTATTCCAAGGACATGCAGGACGACAAGGAGCCGGTCTTCGAAGTGGCCGACACGATGGAACTGGCCATTGCCGCCATGACCGGGATGATCGGCGACATGACGGTCAACACCGATACCCTGCGCGCCGCCGCCGGGGCCGGCTACACCACCGCCACCGACATCGCCGACTGGTGCGTGCGCACCCTGAAGATGCCGTTCCGCAGGGCCCACCACGTCGCCGGGTCGCTGGTCAAGCTGGCCGAGCAGTCGGGCCGCGACCTGGCCGATCTAGGCCTGGCGGAAATGCAGGGCGTCGAGCCCGGCATCACCGAGGATGCCCGCGCCGTGCTGGCGGTCGAGCATTCGGTGGCCAGCCGCACCTCGTTCGGCGGCACCGCCCCGGCCCGCGTCCGCGAGCAGGCCGCCGCCGCCCGATCCCGCTGGCTCTGAAAGGAATGCCCCGGATGACCCGCCGCACCCTGCTGCAGGCCCTGGCCGCCGCCCTGGCCGCCGCCCCGCTGGCCGGCTGCGGCCGGCGCGGCAATCTGGTGCCGCCGGAAGACGGCATCTATCCCGGCCATTACCCCCGGACCGGCTATCCCCAGGAAAAGACCAAGCCACAGGCGGAACAGGAATGAACCATTTCGATTACATCGACGGCCGGCTGCATGCCGAAGGAGTGGCCCTGGACGACATCGCCGCCCATGTCGGCACGCCGTTCTACTGCTATTCCACCGCCACCCTGGCCCGGCACTACACCGTCTTCGCCGGGGCCCTGGCCAAGGCCGGCCTGGACGCCACCGTCTGCTTCGCCCTGAAGGCCAACCCCAACATCGCCGTGGTCCGCACCCTGGCGGAACTGGGCGCCGGCGCCGACGTGGTGTCGGAAGGCGAACTGCGCCAGGCCCTGGCCGCCGGGGTTCCGCCCGGGCGCATCGTCTTTTCCGGCGTCGGCAAGACCCGGCGCGAGCTGGAATTCGCCGTCGCCAAGGGCATCATGCAGATCAACGTCGAGTCCGAGCCCGAACTGCACGCCCTGTCCGAGATCGCCGCCGCCCGCGGCGTGCGCATGCCCATCGCGCTGCGCGTCAATCCGGACGTCGACGCCGGCACCCACGCCAAGATCACCACCGGCAAGAAGGAAAACAAGTTCGGCATCGAATGGACCCGTGCCCACGAGGTCTATCGCAAGGCCAACGCCCTGCCGGGCATCGAGGTGGTGGGCGTGGCCTGCCATATCGGCTCGCAGCTGACCGAGGTCGAGCCGTTCCGCCAGGCCTTCCTGCGCGTGCGCGATCTGGTGGCCATGCTGCGCGCCGACGGCATCGGCATCCGCCGGCTGGACCTGGGCGGCGGCCTGGGCGTGCCCTACGAATACGAGACCCCGCCCCATCCCGACCTGTACGCCGAGGCCATCCGCGCCACCCTGGGCGACCTGGGCTGCCGCATCGTGCTGGAACCCGGCCGCCTGCTGGTCGGCAATGCCGGCATCATGGTCAGCCGGGTGATCTATGTGAAAGAGGGCGCCACCCGCACCTTCGTCATCGTCGACGCCGCCATGAACGACCTGATGCGGCCGGCCCTGTACGACGCCCACCACGCCATCGAGCCGGTCCTGCAACCGGCGCCCGATGCGGTTCCGGTCGCGGTCGACGTGGTCGGCCCGGTCTGCGAGACCGGCGACACCTTCGCCCGCCAGCGGCTCCTGCCGCCGCTGCGGGCCGGCGACCTGATCGCCTTCCGCACCGCCGGTGCCTATGGCGCCGCCATGTCCTCGACCTACAATTCGCGGCCGCTGATTCCCGAAATCCTGGTCAAGGACAAGGCCTATGCCGTGGTGCGGGCACGCCCGTCCTACGAGGAGATGCTGGCCCTGGAAAGCCTGCCCGACTGGTTCGGCTGAGCCCCGGCCATGACCCGCTGGCTGGCGGCGGCACGGCTGGTCCTGTGGCTGGAGCGGCTGTGGCCGCATCTGGTGGCCCTGGCCTCGCTGGCGGCGGTGTTCGCCGCGCTGGCCCTGTTCGACGTCCTGCCCCGGCTGCCCGTCTGGCTGCATGCCGCCGTGCTGGCGCTGTTCGCCCTGGCCGCCGCCGCCCTGGTGACGGCCCTGGTCCGCGTGCCGCCGCCGGATGCCGGCCACGCCGCCCGCCGGCTGGAACGGGACAGCGCCCTGCCGCACCAGCCGCTGAGCGTCCTGGCCGACCATCCGGCCACGGCGGCCACGCCGCTGGCGGCCGTCCTGTGGCGGGAACACCGCCGGCGCATGGAACTGGCCCTGGCCCGGCCCCGGCTGGATTTTCCCCGTTCGGACATGGCCGCCCGCGACCCGCTGGGCTGGCGGGCGGCGGCATTGCTGCTGCTGGTCGTCGCCCTGGCTGGCGGCGGCGGCGATGCCGATGCCCGCCTGCGGCGCGCCCTGGTGCCGGCCGTCCCCTGGCCCGGCCTTTCCCCCACGCGCATCGACGTCTGGATCACCCCGCCGGCCTATACCGCGGTGGCGCCGGCCCTGCTGCGGCCCGACCAGGACACGGTGGCGGTTCCGGCCGGCAGCACGGCGCTGGCCGTCCTGGGCGGCGGCTGGGGCGGCGAATCCCTGGTGCTGGACGGCCATGACGCCGCCTTCGCCGCCACCGGGGACGGCAGCCGCCGCGCCGAGATGGAGATCGGGCAAAGCGGCCGGCTGGCCGTCCGGCAATGGGGACGCACCCTGGCGCACTGGACGATCCGGGCCGTGGCCGACGCCGTGCCCTCCGTCGATTTCGCCGAACCGCCCGAAGATGCCGGGCGAGGCCGGCTGCGGCTGTCGGTCGCGGCATCCGACGATTACGGGCTGGCCCGGCTGTGGCTGGAAATCCGCCGGGCCGGCCTGGACGACGGCGGGCCGCCGCTGACCGTCGACCTGCCCCTGGCCGCCAGCCGGCCGCGAAGCGCCGACCTGACCAGCTGGCACGACCTGTCGGCCCACCCCTGGGCCGGCCTGCCGGTGACGGTCCGGGCCGTCGCCGAGGACGGGCGCGGCCAGACCGGGGCCAGCGACTGGCTGGCGATGGAATTGCCGCAACGGCACTTCAGCCATCCCGGCGCCCGCATCGTCGCCGACCAGCGCCGCCTGCTGACCCAGCCGGCGGTGCGGGTGCTGGACGTGATGGCCGCCCTGGACGGCGTCAGCGCCGACCGCGCCCTGTTCGGCGACGATCTGCTGAGCTTCCTGGCCCTGCGGGTGGCCCGTCACGCCCTGGCCGACGACGGCGCCGATCTCGACGACGTGCAGGACGTGCTGTGGAACGCGGCGCTGCGCATCGAAGAGGGCGACCTGGCCGCCGCCGAGCGCACCCTGGAACAGGCCCGCCACGATCTGCAGCAGGCCATCCAGTCGGCCGCGCCGGCCAGCCGGATCGAAGCCCTGGTCGACGCCTTCCAGGCGGCGCTGAACCGCTGGCTGCAGGCGATGGCCGCCGGCACCGCCGGCGATGCCGCCGCGCCGACGCCCCTGGACCGGGTGATCGACGGCGAGGATCTGGCCGGCATGATGCAATCCTTGCGCGACCTGGCCCGCAACGGCGCCCGCGACGCCCTGGCCGCCCTGATGCGGGATGTCACCGCCCTGCTGCAATCGGTGCGGCCCGGCGAGACCGGAAACGACGCCGGTCCGGCCCTCGACGCCCTGTCGGCCCTGCGCGAGGTGATGCACCGCCAGCAGAACCTGCTGGATTACAGTCACCGGCAGGCCCAGAGCCCGGCAGGACCGGCCGGCCATGCCGCCGCCTCGGGGCAGGACGCGGTCCGCCGGTCCCTGACCGAGGCGGCAAGCGGGCTGGAACGCGGCCTGGGACAACGCCCCCCCGGCCTGGACGAAGCCGCCCAGGCCATGCAGGTGGCGGCCGAGGCCTTGCGCCGCGACGACTGGACCACTGCAGCCGGCCATCAGGGCCAGGCCCTGGACCTGCTGCGCCAATCCGCCCGGATGGCGCAGGACGGCATGGCCGCCGGCCCGGGCAGCCCCAGACGCCCCGACCCGCTGGGACGGCCGGCGGCCGGACCGGCCGACGACGGCGCCACCCGTATCCCGCATCGGGCCGAGCTCAACAGGTCGCAGCAGATTCTCGACGAATTGCGCCGGCGGTCCGGCGACGGGTCGCGATCCCAGGGTGAACGCGACTATCTGCACCGGCTGCTGCGCCAGTTCTGAGCGCGGAAAAAGCGGCCGGTCAGGACTTCCGGGGACGGACCAGGACCAGGAAGGCCAGCAGGGCGCCGGTCGACAAGGTTGCCGCCAGGGTGGCCAGCGGCCGGCTGGAATGGTCGAAGGTCGCGGCATGGGCCCAGCCGGCGGCGGCGCCCAGCACCATCTGCACGAATCCCACCAGCGCCGACGCCGACCCGGCCATGCGCGGATGCGGGGCGATGGCTCCGGCGGTGCTGTTGGGCAGGACCATCGCCGCGAACAGGAACAGCCCCATCATCGGCAACAGGACGGCCTGCAGCGTCTGCACCCCGCTCCAGGCCAGGGCGGCGGCGGTCAGGCCGCTGACCGTGGCGCCGACGGTCCCGATCAGGATCATGCGGTCCAGACCGACCCGCCCGGTCCAGCGCCCGGCGACGAAGCCGCCGACGATGTAGCCGGCGATCACGGTGGCGAAACCGAAGCCGAAAAAGGCCGGCGGCAGCCCCATGACGTCGATCAGCACGAAGGACGAGGCCGAAATGAAGGTGAACATCGCCCCGAACCCGAAGGCCACGGTCAGGGCATAGCCCATCACCTGGCGGTCGCCGGCCAGGGTGCGGTAGTTGGCCAGCATGCGCAACGGCGACAGGGCATGCTCGTCCTTGTGGGCGTTGGTTTCGTCCAGCAGACGCCAGACCCCCAGCAGCAGGAGCACCCCGAACAGGGTCAGCAGCACGAAATTCGCCCGCCAGCCGAAGATGGTGTGCAGCCAGCCGCCGGCGATGGGGGCGGCGAACGGAGCCAGCGCCATCGCCGAAGCCATGTAGGACAGCACCTTGGCCGCCTGTTCGCGCGGATAGACGTCGCGCACCACCGCGCGCGCCACCACCGGCCCGCAGCAGGCCCCCAGCGCCTGCAGGAAGCGGGCGCCGATCAGGGTCTCGATGGTCGGGGCCAGCATGCAGGCCAGCGATCCGGCCAGATAGACCACCACCCCGCCCATCAGCACCGGCCGGCGGCCGAAGCGGTCGGACAGCGGCCCGTAAGCCAGCATGGCGGTGGCGAAGCCGGCCAGGAACACCGACAGCGTCAGTTGCACCATTTCCACCGAGGTACGGAATTCGCGGGCCATGTCGGGCAGCGACGCCAGGTACAGATCCGTCGAGATCGGCCCGAAGGCGACCAGTCCGGTCAACAATGCGGCGACGGTGAAGGAAGTTGGAGCCGGACGGCCTGTGCTGCTCATCGGAAAGGCTTTCGGAGAATGTCTGACTCAGTCAGTAGCACATTCCCCCACCCGATGCAGCCCCGCGCCATGTCTCTTCAGCCATGTCCGGGCGCGGGCGGCATCGGGGCTGAGCCCGGCGACGACGGCCCAGAAGGCCGGGGAATGGTTCATTTCCACCAGATGGGCCAGTTCATGGGCCACCACGTAGGTCAGGACCCAATCGGGCGCGAGCACCAGACGCCAGGAAAACGACAGGTCGCCGGCAGACGAACAGCTGCCCCAGCGGGACCGGGTGTCGCGAATGGTGATCCGTCCGGGAGACCGGCCAAGCCGGGCGGCCAGCACGACGGCACGGTCGGCGATCAGCCGGCGGGCGTGCTGCTTCAGAAAGGCGGTGACCCGCCGGCCGACCTGCTCGGCCAGACCGGAAACGCAGATGGCGCCGTCCTCGATCCATACGCCGCGGCGGGCCTGGGGACAATGGCGGATCGGATGGGCGATCCCCAGCACGGGAATCTCGGCCCCCGGCACCAGCGGCCGGGCGGCCGGCAGCCGGGCCAGCCGCTCGGCGACCCACACGGCATGGGAGGCGAGAAACCGCCTGGCCTCGGCCAGCGACGCCTTGGACGGCAGCACCAGCACCACCCCGCGCACGGCATCGACCCGGATCGAGGTCCGCCGCGCCGCCGCCGACCGGCGCACCGTCACGGGGACGGTCCGGTCGCCCAGATCCAGGGACAGGCCAGCCGCCGGAATCAGGCCGGCCACGTAACGATGTGCCGCTCAAGCGGGCCGGCGCGGTTCTCGGCCACGGCACGGCCACGCAACGAAATACCGGCCCGGTGCACGCTTTCGGAATCGCCGGACACCAGGGGATGCCACCAGGGCAGCGACTTTCCTTCCGACAGCAGGCGATAGGCGCAGGTGGACGGCAGCCAGCGCATCTTCAGAAGCTCGCGCGCCGACAGCTTGACGCAGTCGGGGACATGCGTCTTGCGGTCGGGATAGTCGCTGCAACGGCAACTGCCCAGGTCGAGAAGCCGGCAAGCCACGTTGGTGTAGTGGATCTCGCCGGTATCCTCGTCCTCAAGCTTGTGCAGACAGCACTTGCCGCAGCCGTCACACAGGGCTTCCCACTCGCTCCTGCTCATGCAATCCAGCGGCTTTGTCCGCCAGAACGGCAAGCCTGTCGTGCGTCCGAATGAACTCCCGGACATGGGGATAGATCTCCTCGCGCCAGCGGCGCCCGTTGAACACGCCGTAATGCCCGACCTTGGGCGCGACATGATGGACGCGCATCGAATCGGGCAGATTGCCGCACAGACGCTGCGCCGCCTCGGTCTGGCCAAGGCCGGTGATGTCGTCCTTCTCGCCCTCGATGGTCATCAGCGCCGTGTGGCGGATCTGTGACGGATCGACATGGCGACCGCGGCTCATCATCTTGCCTTCCGGCAGATGGTGTTCGATGAACACCGTCTGCAGGGTCTGCAGATAATACTCTGCCGGCAGATCCATCACCGCCAGATATTCGTCATAGAACTCGCGGTGCTTTTCCGCCGAATCGCCGTCGCCGCGCACCATGTTGTGGAACAGGTTCAGGTGCTCCCCGACGTGACGCTCGGGGTTGAGGCTCATGAAGCCCTGCAACTGCAGGAAACCCGGATAGACCCGGCGGCCGCGGCCGGGATGGACGAACGGCACCGTCTGGATGACATGGGCCTCGAACCACGACAGCGGCTTGGTGGTCGCCACCTCGTTGACCTTGGTCGGGTTGATGCGGGTATCGATGGGACCGCCCATCAGCACCAGGGAACTGGGCTGACGCGGGTCCTTGTCCTCGGCCATCAGCGACACCGCCGCCAGCACCGGCACCGAAGGCTGGCACACCGCCAGCACATGGGTGTCCGCCCCCAGGAAATGCAGGAACTCGCGGACGTAATCGATGTAATCGTCCAGGGTGAACGGGCCATCGGTCACCGGCACGTCGCGGCCGTCGATCCAGTCGGTGATGTAGACGTCGTGATCGGGCAGCAGCGTTTCGACGGTGCCGCGCAGCAAGGTGGCGTAATGCCCCGACATCGGCGCCACCACCAGCACGCGGGGATCGCGGCGGTCGGTCTGGCGCTGGAAATGCAGCAGGCTGCAGAACGGCTTTTCGTAGACGACCACTTCGCGGATCGGCACCTCTTCCCCGGCGATGGTGGTGGCGGGCAGGTTGAAGGGCGGCTTGGGATAGCGGCGGGTGGTGCGCTCCATCAGCTCGGCGCTGGCGGCGACGGCGCGGCCGAAGCTGGTATAGGACATCGGCATCCACGGATGGGTGTACATGGTCTGCACGGCCTCGGCCCACAGGCGCATCGGGGCCACCGCCGCATGCTGAAGCTCGTGAAGTTGATAGAGCATGGACTCTGTCCTTTTAGGCCGGTTGCGGTAACTACGTATTTTTATTACTCAGGCACGCCGACGCTGGCAATAAAATTCTTTTTTCGCGCTCCCGCACGAAATAAGAGGCCGCCGCCTTGTGCATTTAATTTTTGTGCAGTGCAGTATGAGCGCGGATCGGGGGGCAGAGTCAAGCGGAGTGCGTTTCAGACACGGTCGATCAGATGCAGAAACGATCCGGCCACCGACCCCACCGCCAACCCGGTGCGGCCCAGATCGGCCCCGGCGGCGTCCTCGGCATGAAACAGGGGCGGCGCATCCGCCTGAAACGTTGTTGTCGCGTAATGGAACTCGTGGCCGGAAAATTTCGCCCCGGCCCCGCCCAGAATGCCGGCGGCGGCCAGGGCGGCCCGACGGTAGCCCAGATGCAGCCGGCGGCTGGCGAAGCTGGTTTCCAGCGGCAGCAGACCGGCCATGCGGTGACGGTCTCCGGCGGCGTCGACGATGCCGTCGCCCAGCACCATATAGCCGCCGCACTCCCCGAAGACCGGGCATCCGGCATCGGCCAGCCGCCGCAGCCCGCCCAGGAAACACCCGGCGGCGGCCAGCCGCCCGGCATGCAGTTCGGGATAGCCGCCGGGCAGATAGACGGCATCGCCGTCCGGGGACTGGTCGGCCAGCGGCGAGAAGAAGGCAAGCTCGGCCCCGGCACGGCGCCAGCCCTCCAGCACCGCCGGATAGGCGAAGGCGAAAGCCCGGTCGCGCGCCACGGCGATGCGGCCGCCCAGCGGCGGCAGCGGCAGCGGATGGGACCCGGCGCATCGGGCCGGACGGGCCAGGGCGACCAGCGCCGCCACGTCGACATGCGCCGCCACGGCGGCGGCGGCGGCGGCCAGAAAGCCGGCAAGGTCGGGATGTTCGCAGGCCTGGACCAGACCCAGATGGCGCGACGGCACCGCCAGGTCGGCCAGCGGCGGCAGGCAGCCCAGAACCGCCACCTCGGGACACAGACGGGCACAGGATTCGGTGATCAGCCGGCGGTGGCGATCACCGGCGACGCGGTTGAACACCACCCCGGCGATGCGGATGTCGGCGCGGGCCCGGACAAACCCCAGCACCACCGCCGCCGCCGAAGCCGCCATGCCGCGGGCGTCGACCACCAGAACCACCGGCCAGCCGGTGACGGCCGCCACCTCGGCGGTGCTGCCGTCGGGCTGGCCGGGCGGCGCGGCGGCGCCGTCCAGCAGCCCCATCACCCCTTCGCAGATCGCCAGATCGGCATCGGCCGACAGCGCGGCGACCAGACCGGACAAGGTGGACGGCCGCATCGCCCAGGAATCCAGGTTCAGGCAGGGCCGCCGGGTCGCCGCGGCGTGAAAGGCCGGATCGATGTAATCGGGGCCGACCTTGGCCGAGACCACCCGCAGCCCACGCCCGGCCAGGTGGGCCAGCAGTCCCAGCGTCGCCAGGGTCTTGCCGCTGCCCGAGGACGGCGCGGCCAGGACGATCCCCGGAACCGGCATGCTATTTCAGGTGTTTCTTCAGGCCCGCCGCCACATCCTCGATCCCGGCGCCGTGGGGAAAGTGCTGCACGAAACGGCCATCCGGACCGACCAGATACAGAATCGAGGAATGGTCCACCGTATAGCTGGCGGGATCGTCGCTTTTGGCCTTGGCGGCATAGACCTTGTAGGACTTCATCGCCGCGGCGACCTGTTCCTCGCTGCCGGTCAGGCCGACCATGTCGGGCAGAAAGGCCCCGACATAATCCTTCATCACCGCCGGAGTGTCGCGGACGGGATCGACGGTGACGAAGACCGGCACCACCAGCTTGCGCTGGGCGGGGTCCAGCCGGTCCAGGGCCGAGGCCGCCAGGGTCAGCGACGTCGGGCAGACATCCGGGCAGAAGGTGTAGCCGAAATAGATCAGCAGCCAGCGGCCGCGGAAATCCTGGTCGGTGACGGTCCGGCCGTTATGGTCGACCAGGGTGAAGGGGCCGCCGATGCTGCCGCCGCCGGCATGATCCGCCCCCGACCACACCGCCATGCGGGCGCCGACCGCCAGGGCGACCACCACGATGACCGCCAGGATCGCCAGCATGGAAGACTGCCGTTTTTTCATTTCCGGAAAGCTCCTTGTTCACACCGCCAGCCGCCAGGCCATCAGGCCCAGCATACCGGCATTGGCCGCCAGCAGCAGCGGCGACCATTTGAGCATCGGTTCGCGCCACCGCGCCAGGGCGAAATGCCCCACCGTGCCGACGGCGACCAGAACCGGGACGGTGCCGGCGGCGAAGGCCAGCATCGCCAAGGCCGCCGCCAGCCCGTCGCCGCTGGCCGCCGCCGCCGCCAGGGCGGCATACAGCAGACCGCAGGGGATGAAGCCCAGCAACACCCCCAGCAGCCAGCCGCGCCAGCCGGTCGGCGTGGCGAACAGCGGCGCGGCCAGGCGGGCGACACGGGCGCTCCACCACGTTTCGCCGGCGGAACCATTCCCCAGCAGGGTCTTCAGGCGCGGCCAGGCCAGACCGGCCAGCAGCAGGGCGGCCACGGCCAGCAAAGCGGCGGCCGCGAAGCGGAAGCCGCTCCAGCCGGTCAGGGTGCCGGCCGCCGTCCCGGCCAGAGCGCCCAGACCGGCATAGGTGGTCGCCCGGCCCAGATGATAGGGCAGCAGCAGGGCGCCCCGCAGCCGCGACCATTCCCCCATGCCGGCGGCGGGGATGCGCTCGAAGCGGGCGGCGGTCTGCGACAATACGAAGGGGCCGCACATGCCGGCGCAATGGGTCAGGCTGCCGACCAACCCGGTCAGCAGCAGACCGCCCAGCAGACCGCCGTGATCCTGGACCGCGACGCGGCAGACCGTCAGGCCGGCGGTCAGCAGGGACCAGGATTCGCTCATTGCGGCGGCCACCAGTCCAGCCGCGGGCGCAATCCGACCACCGGACCGACCACCAGCAGCGCCGGAGAGGGCAGCACCGGGTCGGCCAGCAGATCCGTCGCCGTCGCCAGGGTGGCGACCCGCACCGCCTGACCCGGCGTGGCCGCCCGCGACACCAGGGCCACCGGCTCGCCGGCCGGCCGGCCGGCCCGCATCAGCCGGGCCGCCACGCGGTCCAGCTGGCGCAGGGCCATGTAGAACACCAGAACCTGGGCGCCGCGGCCCAGCGCATCCCAATCCACCTCGGGCGGCAGGTCGCCGTCGGGGCCGTGGCCGGTGACGAAGGTGACGGTGGAATTGCATTGCTTGGCGGTGGCCGGGATGCCGGCATAGGCCAGACCGCCGATCCCCGCCGTTATTCCGGGAACGATACGGAACACGATGCCGGCTTCGGCCAGGGCCAGCGCCTCTTCCGGGCCGCGGCCGAACACGAAGGGATCGCCGCCCTTCAGCCGCAGCACCCGCTTGCCGGCGCGGGCCAGCTCGATCAGGCGGGCGGTGATGCGCTCCTGCTTCGGACCGGCGACGCCGCCGCGCTTGCCCATTTCCTCGATCTCGGCGGCCGGGTTGACCATCGCCACGATGCGGGCGTCGACCAGGGCGTCGCAGACCACATGGTCGGCCCCAGCCAGGGCATGGGCTGCCAGCAGGGTCAGCAGCCCGGGGTCGCCGGGGCCGGCTCCCACCAGCCAGACGGTTCCGGGCAGGAAATCCGGCAGGGTCATGGCTTGCCCGGCCGCAGCACGTGGGTATGGTCGGGGGCGTACAGGCGGGAATCGCTGAACTCGGCCCCGCCCAGCACCCGCCCGACCAGAATCAGCGCCGTGCGGGTCAGGCCGGCCGATTTCACCCGCTCGCGGATGTCGCCCAGGGTGCCCTTGATGAAGGCCTGATCCGGCCAGCTGACGCGATAGGCCACCGCCACCGGACAATCCTTGCCGTACAGCGGGGTCAGTTCCTTGACCACATGGGCCAGGTTGGCGATGGACAGGTGGATGGCCAGGGTCGCCCCGGTCCGGCCCAGGGTCGCCAGGTCCTCGCCCTCGGGCATGGCCGACGAGCGCACCGCGGTGCGGGTCAGGATGATGGTCTGGCTGACGTCGGGCAGGGTGAGTTCCGCCCCCAGGGCGGCGGCGGCGGCGGTGAAGGACGGCACGCCGGGGGTGACGTCATAGGGGATGCCCAGGGCATCCAGACGGCGCATCTGCTCGGCCACCGCCCCATAGATCGAGGGATCGCCGGAATGGACGCGGGCGACGTCCAGGCCCTTGTCGTCGGCATCCTCCATCTCGGCGACGATCTCGTCCAGATTCATCGGCGCGGTGTCGACCACCCGCGCCCCGGCCGGAGCCTCGGCCACCACTTCGGCCGGCACCAGCGAACCGGCGTAAAGGCAGACCGGACAGCGGCGGATCAAGGCCAGCCCGCGCACGGTGATGAGATCGGGGGCGCCCGGTCCGGCGCCGATGAAATGCACGGTCATGGGATCAGCTCAACTTCCTGGCATAGCCGCGGGGAGTATAGACCCATTTGCGCCCGCCCGCATCCAGCAGCCTGGTTTCCGACGATCCGACCAGCACCATCGTCAGCATGTCGGCATGGTCGGGGGTCAGCTCGCCCAGGGTGACGACGCGGATGCTTTCCTCGGGCCGCCCCAGTTGGCGGGCCAGGATCACCGGGGTCTCGGGCGGGCGGCCGGTCAGCAGGATATCGCGGGCGCGCGCCAGCTGGTCCCGGCGCCGTTTCGATACCGGATTATAGAAGCAGACGACGAAATCCGCCGCCGCCGCCGCCTGCAGGCGCTTCTCGATGGTTTTCCACGGGGTCAGCAGGTCGGACAGCGAAATGGTGCAGAAATCATGGTTGACCGGCGCCCCGGCCCGGGCGGCGGCGGCCTGCAGGGCGGAACTGCCCGGCACCACGGCGATTTCGGCCCGCAGCCATTCGGGCCGGCGTTCGCGGTCCAGCAGCTCGAACACCAGCGTGGCCAGGGCGTAGATGCCGGAATCGCCGGAACAGATCAACGCCACGCTGCGCCCCTGGCCGGCCAGATCCAGGGCTTTGCGGGCCCGGTCGGCCTCGGCCCCCAGATCGCTTTCATGACGGGTCTTGCCGTCGGCCGCATCGCCCAGCAGATCCAGATACAGGCCGTATCCCACCAGATCGCCGGCGGCGGCGATGGCGGCGCTGGCTTCGGGCGAGCGCCAGCCGGCCATGCCGGGACCGATCCCCACCACCATCAGCCGGCCCCGGCCGGCACCGACCGTTCCGGCATCGATCAGACCGGCCGAGCGGGCCAGGGCCACCGTGGCGCGGCGCGACTTGGTCTTGCCCACCACCAGGGCCGAGCCGGGACCGGCCGCGGCCAGGGCCGCCCCTTCCGACACCCCGGGACAGCCGATTTCCCTGAGCACCACATCCGAGGGATTGAGCAGCCGCGGCGCCTCGTCGTTCAGGCGGGCGGCGGTGAAGAAGCGGGCCGGCACACCCAGGCCGGCGGCCAGATCCTGCACCGCCGCCTCATCCATCTTCAGGTCGACCGAAGCGACGCAGGCGACGGCTCCCGGCGCCAGCCCTTCCGCCGCCAGGGTTTCCTGCACCAGCCGCGCCAGCTCGGCCGGGTCGCAGCCGCGTTCGCATCCCACCCCCAGGGCCAGAACCGGCGGGTTGTACAGCAACTCGTCCTCGTCGGTGGCCACCGCATGGTCGGTGATGCGCACCAGCGGCTGGCCGTCGTCGGCAACGGGCAGACCGGCCAGCCAATCGGCATTGCCGGCCTCGACCTCCAGGCGGACCTTGCCGCCGGCCAGCAGGGCGGCGGCCACCGGCTTGATGGCGGCCGGAGTGGCGACGCGCCAGCCGGGCGGCGGCTCGTCCAGCGACAGGCCCAGGGTCAGATCGCCGGCGGTGGTCACGGCGGCCTGGCCGCCCAGGGCCGCCGCCAGGGTCCGGGCCAGGCGGTTGGCGCCGTGATGGCCGCCCAGCAGCGGCACCACCGCGCTGCCGTCGGGGGCCACCGCCAACACCGGCGGCTCGGCCTGCTTGTCGGCCAGCAGCGGCGCCACGGCACGGATCAGGATACCGGCGGCACAGATCCCGACGATGGCGCTGCCGGCGGCGAACAGGGCGCGGATATGGGCGGCGGCATCGGAAAAGCTTTGCTCGGTCCCGTCGACCCGCCCGGCCAGTCCGTGCAGGACGGCGCCCGGCAGGGCGGCGGCCACGGCGCGGGCGGTGGGCAGGGCGGCGGGAGTCAGACACAGGATGGCGGTCATGGATGCACCAGGATCAAGGAGAAATAGGACAGATCGCCGGCCTCGGCCAGCGGCACCACCCGCTGCTCGGGCAGGGTGGCGCGTTCGACCGCCACCGCCCGATGGGTCAGACCCAGCCGGGTCAGCAGGGCGGTCAGCCGGGCGGCATGACGGCCGACCTTCATGATCACCGCCGCGTCGGCGGCCCGCAGCAGGGCCTCGATACGATCGTCGGCGGCGGTGGCGGGGATGACCGCCAGACTGTTGTCCAGCAGGGTCAGGGGCTGGCGGGCGGCGGCGGCGGCGGCCATCGGCGACGACACCCCGGGCACCACCTGCACCGGAAACCGCCGGTCCAGCCGCCCCATGACGTAAAGAAACGATCCGAAGAACAGCGGGTCGCCCTCGCACAGCACCCCGACGTCGCGGCCGGCTTCCAGGTGTCCGGCAATAGTTCCGGCTGCGCAATCATAAGCCCGGTCGGTGTCGTCGCGGTCGGGACGGAAGGACAGGCGGATGGCGATCTCGGTCCGGCCGGCGGGAATGTGGGCGGCGGCGATCGAGCGGGCGAACCCGTCGCCTTCCAGCGGCGCCGGCCAGGCCAGCACCGGCAAGGCCCCCAGCAGACGGATGGCCTTGGCGGTCAGCAGCTCGGGGTCGCCGGGGCCGACGCCGATGCCCCACAAGGTGCCGGTCATGGCGGCGTCAATGATCGTGGTGGTGATGGTGGCCGTGGTGATGACCATGACCGTGATCATGGTCATGGCCGTGGTGACGGCCGTGGTCGGCGTCGGTGCCGATGCCCACCACGTGGTGGTGGTGGCCGGCCTGGGCGGTGCCGACCTGCCCTTCGTAGCCGACCACCTGTGCCCGGTATTTGCACAGGGTGCAGTTCATGTGGGTGCGGCCTTCCAGGATTTCCTCAACCCGCTCGACGAAGCTGTCGATGACCAGCGGATGGTCGTTGAGATAGGGGGCCTTGACGATCTCGATCTCGGGATGGGCGGCGGCGGCTTCGTCGGCCCAGGCATAGATGCGCTTGACCAGGATGCCGGTGAACAGGAAGTAGGGGAAGACGACGATGCGGCGATAGCCCAGCCGCACGGCGCGGTCCAGCGCCTGGTCGACCAGCGGGTAGGCGACGCCGGAATAGGCGGTCTCGGCCCAGCCGAACCCCATGCCTTCCCACAGCATGCGCGCCACCTTCGAGACGTTGGAATTGGCGTCGGGATCGTTGGTGCCGCGTCCCACCACCAGCAGCAGGGTGTCTTTCCGCGAAACCGCGGGATCGGCTCCGGCCAGCGCCTCGTCGATGCGGGCGGCGGCGGCGGCCAGCAGCTTGGGGTCGACGGCCAGTTCGCGGCCGAACTGGACGGTCAGCCCCGGATGGGCGGCGGCGAAGGTGTTGACCTCCCACGGCAGGTCGTTCTTGACGTGACCGGCGGCGAACAGCATGCCCGGCACCGCCAGGATGCGGGTTACGCCCTTGGCCTTCAGCGCCTCCAGCCCGTCCTTGATCACCGGACGGGCGAATTCCAGATAGCCCGATTCCACCGCATAGGCCGGCAGCCGATGGGCGAGATGATGGGCCAGGGAAGCGAATTCCGTCGTTGCTTCGACGTCGCGGCTGCCGTGGCCGCAGATCATCACCCCGATTTTTTCAGACATGCGCGTGGTCCTTGCCTTCATGCGATACGTCATCTGGTCCGGCTGGTCCGTGCCTCCGGCCGGAGCGGGGGACTATAGGGGGATTGCCGGGGATTTGTAAGAGCCTGCCGAGTGATTTATGCTGCGGCGCATGTTGCCGTTCGGTACCCATTTCGGCCACGCGCCCGACGCCCTGCTGATGCTGTTCATGGCCCTTGGCCTGGAAGCGGTGCTGGGCGAGATGAACTGGCTGTTCCGCCACCTGCCCCACCCGGTGGTGCTGGCCGGCAATGCCGTTTCCGGCCTCGAACGCCGTCTCAACCGCACCACGCTGTCCGACGCGGCGCGCCGGCTGCGCGGCGCCGTCGCCGTGCTGCTGCTGGTCGCCGCCGCCGCCCTGGCCGGGGCCGTCATCGCCTTCGTCGCCCGCACGCTGCCCCATGCCTGGATCGCCGAAGTCTTCGCCGCCGCCGTGCTGCTGGCCCAGAAAAGCCTGTTCCGCCATGTCGACGACGTCGCCCGCGCCTTGCAGACGCACGGGCTGGAGGCCGGCCGCTTCGCCGTCGGCCGGATCGTCGGACGCGACCCGCAAAGTCTGGACGAACACGGCGTCGCCCGTGCCGCGATCGAATCCCTGGCCGAGAACTTTTCCGACGCGGTGGTCGCCCCGGCCCTGTGGTACGTGCTGTTCGGCCTGCCCGGCCTGATGGCCTATAAGATGGTCAACACCCTGGACAGCATGATCGGCTACCGCAACGACCGCTACCGCGCCTTCGGCTGGGCGGCGGCCCGGCTGGACGACCTGCTGAACCTGATCCCGGCCCGGCTGTCGGGCCTGATCATCATCCTGGCCGCCCTGTTCGCCGCCCGCGGCAACCCGTGGCGGGCGGCCACCACCATGCTGACCGATGCCCGCCACCACCGCTCCCCCAATTCCGGCTGGCCCGAGGCGGCGATGGCCGGCGCCCTGGGGCTGGCGCTGGGCGGACCGCGGCGCTATCCCGGCCTGACCGTCGACGAGAAATGGATCGGCCAGGGCCGGGCCAGGGCCACCTTCACCGACATCGACCGCGCCCTGCACCTGTTTTCCGCCGCCTGCCTGCTGCATGCCGGGCTGGTGGTCCTGGTGCTGTGGCTTCAGTCCCTATAGGCGATCCGGCGCAACGCCGCCAGGTCGACATGGGTTTCCAGGTGGTCGGCCAGACGGTCCAGCACATCCTCGACCACGGCGTCATAGGCCAGCGCCCCCGGCCGTTCCAGAAACCCGGCGCGGAACGCGTCGGACGCGAACAGGCCGTGCAGATAGCACCCCGCCACCCGCCCGTCGGCGGATTGCGCCCCGTCGGGGCCGCCGCCCAGATGCAGGAAAGGCCGGGCGCAATCGGGACCCAGGGTGCGGCCCATATGCATCTCGTATCCGCGCACCGGCCGCCCGGCGCCGTCGCTGCCGGCGGCTTCCACCAGCGTCTTGTCCGCCCCCATGACCGTTTCGACATCGAGCAGACCCAGGCCGGCACTGGACGAACCGGCAGGGCCTTCGACCCCCAGCGGGTCGCTGACGGTCCGGCCCAGCATCTGATAGCCGGCGCAGATGCCCAGCACCCGGCCGCCGCGGCGCAGATGCGCGGCCAGATCGATGTCCCAGCCCTGGCGGCGGAAGAAATCCAGATCGGCGATGGTCGCCTTCGACCCCGGCAGGATCACCCAATGGGCGTCCCCGGGCAATGCCTGGCCGGGGGCGACGAACTGGACCGACACGTCCGGTTCGGCGGCCAGCGGATCGAAATCGTCGAAATTGGCGATGCGCGACAGGCGGGGCACGGCGATGCGGATGTTCCCGCCGCCGCCGCCGCAGGCCAGCGAGGCGCCGTCCTCGGCCGGCAGACGGGCGGCGTCGGCGAAGAAGGGAACGATGCCCAGGCACGGCAGGCCGGTGCGGGCGGCGATCAGCTCGACCGCCGGGGCGAACAGCGTCACGTCGCCGCGGAACCGATTGATGACATAGCCCTTCAGTCTGGCCCGTTCGGCCGGCGGCAGCACTTCCCAGGTGCCGACGATGGCGGCGATGACCCCGCCCCGGTCGATGTCGGCCACCAGCACCACCGGAATGTCGGCCGCCTCGGCAAAGCCCATGTTGGCGATGTCGGCGGCGCGCAGATTGATTTCCGCCGCGCTGCCGGCCCCTTCCACCAGCATCAGGTCGGCTTCGGCGGCCAGCCGGCGGAAGCTTTGCAGCACCTGCGGCAGCAATGTCGGTTTGAGAGCGTAATAATCCCGGGCGCTGGCATTGGTCAACACCCTGCCCTGGACCACCACCTGGGCGCCGGTTTCCGATTGCGGCTTCAGCAGCACCGGATTCATGTCGCTGACCGGGCGGGTGCGGGCGGCGCGCGCCTGCAGCGCCTGGGCACGGCCGATCTCGCCGCCGTCGGCGGTGACGGCGGCATTGTTGGACATGTTCTGCGGCTTGAACGGCCGGACCGCCAGATTCCGGCGCGTGAAGGCCCGCGCCAGCCCGGCGACCAGCAGCGACTTGCCGACATCCGAGCCGGTGCCCTGCAGCATCAGGGCGGCGGCGGGGGGCGGATCAGCGGGCAAGGACGTCTCGCAGCCGGTCGGCCTGGGGATTGTCCAGACGGCGGTTCAGCACGATGTCCTCGGGCACCGGATTGCCGCCGTAATAGGCGGCGTTCCAGGAATGCCGGGGCAACAGGCCGGACCCGTCCAGCGAAGCGCCGCCATACACCCCCACCGCCTTGTTGAAGGCGTAGATGTCGGCCCCGGCGTTGCTGGTGGTCGCCGCATGGGCGCCGCCGCCGACATGGGCCACCGCCACCCCGGCATTGGCCCCGGCCTTGAAGCGGTTTTCCATCACCGCCCGCAGCCCGGCCTCGGACATGATGACGAAAACGGTTTCGGCATCCTGCACCCCGATCTGCAGCCCCACCGATCCCGAAGCCACCGAATAGAAGGCCGGCCCCGACCAGCGTCCGGCAGAATCGCGGGCCAGCAATACCCCGGTTCCCCATTCCGCCCCCAGAATGAACCCGCCCTTGACCAGATCGGGGACGATCAGCACGGCCCGGGCCTTGGCCAGCCGGGCGTCCAGGTCCCGCTGCATGGCCGGGTCGCGGCGCAGGCGCTCGACGGTGTTGGCCGCCTTCTGCACCATCTGGATCTGATCGGTGACGGTCTGGGCCGCCGCCGGACAGACCAGAACGCAGACCAGCATGATGACGGAAACAATGGACAGACGCATGCGACCCCCCCGGAGCAGCCCTGCCGGATCATAGAAGCGGGGCCGTTAGAATCCGGTTAAAACTCGATGCCCGGCTGGGCCTTGATGCCGTCGCGGAACGGGTGCTTGACCAGGGACATCTCGGTCGCCAGATCGGCGGCCTCGATCAGCGCCGGGGCGGCGTTGCGGCCGGTGAAGACCACGTGCTGCCCGGCCGGCCGGGCGGCGACGGCGGCCAGGACCGGCTCGATCGTCAGATACTCGTAGCGCAGCGCCACGTTGATCTCGTCCAGGATGACCAGCCGCAACGACGGGTCGGCCAACATGGAAAGCGCCACCTGCCATGCCCGTTCGGCGGCGGCGACGTCACGGGCGCGGTCCTGCGTTTCCCAGGTGAAGCCCTCGCCCATCGCCTTGAAGGTCACCAGATCGCCGAAGGATTCCATCACCCGGCGCTCGGCGGTGTCCCACGCCCCCTTGATGAACTGGACGATCCCCACCTTCAGACCGTGGCCGACACAGCGGATGGCCATGCCGAAGGCGGCGGTGGACTTGCCCTTGCCGGGGCCGGTATGGACGATCAGCAGGCCCTTTTCCCCCTGCTTCCTGGCCATCAGCCGGTCGCGGCTGGCCTTTTTCTTGGCCATCTTGTCCTTGTGTCGCTCAAGGCTGTCGTCGGTCATGGCGGCTCCGGGGCTGGACGGCGGGGCAAGGATGGTGACGCAAGGGCGGGTGGTTCGGCAAGAAAGAAGCCGTGGCGGGAACAGCGCATTTATAGTAGATTATCCGCATATTGAGAGATCGGGAGAGATCCGCCCATGTCCGCGAAAGCCTGGCTGTTCATTGCCTCGGTGTTTACCGTCGTGTTCGGTGTCGGCGGCTTCGCCGTTCTGGGCGTCATCGCCAAGGTTCCGGCTGCGGAATATTGGATGGTCGTCCTGGGCGGCGTGGTGGTCGGCGGCGCCTGGCTGGCCCTGATCACCGTTCTGCACCGGCAAAGCCTGCACGAGTAAAGCCGGCCATCGCCCATACCGCCGCCGGCGTCCGCCCGGCAGCCCGCAAAGCCGCCAGGGTCAGCGAGCGGTCGCGCTTGGCATAGCGGCGCCCGTCGGCGCCGGTCAGCAGGCGGTGATGGCGCCAGCAGGGCACCGGCAGATCCAGCAAGGCCTGCAGCAGGCGATGCACGTGCGTGGCGGCGAACAGGTCGGCGCCGCGGGTCACCAGGGTGACCCCCTGGACGGCGTCGTCGCAAGTCACCGCCAGATGATAGCTGGTCGGTACGTCCTTGCGGGCCAGCACCACGTCGCCAAATAATTCCGGTACGGCAACAATATGTCCGGCCTCGCTGTCCTGCCAGGTCAGCGGCCCGGCGCGGCGGATCGCTTCAGCCATGTCCAGACGCAGGGCGAAAGGCTGGCCGTCCTGCCGGCGGTCCTGTCGCTCCGCCACCGTCAGTCCTCGGCAGGTTCCCGGATAAAGCACCCCGTCCGGCCCGTGCGGCGCATGGCCGGCGGCGGCGATTTCCGCCTCGATGTCCTTGCGGGTGCAGAAGCAGGGATACAGCAACCCCTCGGCCTCCAGCCGGGCCAGGGCCGCCCGGTATTCGTCCAGATGCGCCGATTGCCGGCGGACCGGGCCGTCCCAGTCCAGTCCCAGCCAGGCCAGATCCTCCAGGATGGCGGCGGCGAAGTCGGGGCGGCAACGGGCGGCGTCGATGTCTTCCAGCCGGACCAGAAATCGCCCGCCCAGCGCCCGCGCCGCCTCCCAGGCGAACAGCGCCGCATGGGCATGCCCCAGATGCAGCAGGCCGGTCGGGCTGGGAGCGAAGCGGGTGACGGGCGGGGGTTGGTCCATGACCGCAAGCGTACCATAATGCAGGCCGGTCTTTCAGCCATGCGGAGCGCATCATGTCCGATATCCTGTCCGGCCCGGCGGCCGAGCCCCTGTCCGGCGGTCCGGCCCGCCAGTTGATCGTCCTGCTGCACGGCGTCGGGGTCGACGGGTCCGACCTGTTCGGGCTGGTGCCTTATCTGGCTCCGGCCCTGCCCGATGCCGCCTTTCTGGCCCCCGACGCGCCCTTCGCCTATGACCTGGCACCGTTCGGCCGCCAGTGGTTTTCATTACAGGATCGTTCCAATGCGGCGTTGATGGCCGGAATCCGCGCCGTCGCCCCGTTGCTCGACGCGTTTCTGGATCACCACCTGGCCCAGCGCGGCCTGCGGGATCAGGATCTGGCCCTGGTCGGGTTCAGTCAGGGGACCATGCTATCGCTGCATGTGGCCCCGCGCCGGGCCAGCGCCTGCGCCGCCGTGGTCGGCTTTTCCGGCGCCGTGGTCGGGCCGGACGGTCTGGCCGAGGAATTGCGCTGCCGGCCCCGCACGCTGCTGATTCACGGCGAGTCCGACGAGGTGGTCAATCCCGCCTGCCTGCCGGCGGCCGAACAGGCCCTGGCCGCCTTCGGCATTCCGGTCCTGACCAAGGTCAGACCCGGACTGGGTCACGGGATCGACGGCCCCGGCCTGTCCCTGGCCGCGGCGTTCCTGTGCCAAAGCCTGGGCATCGCCACCGAGGAAGCGGGCTGACCGGAGGAAACGGGGCGGCGGACGGATCAGCCGTCGACGCGGACGATCACTTCGACCCGGCTGATGTTGAAGCCGGCCGGGGCCTCGGGCAGCTTGGTCAGGCCGACCATTTCAGCCGGGATGTCGCACAGCCGGCCGCTTTTCTCGTAGAAGAAATGGTGGTGGTCGCCGGTATTGGTGTCGAAGTACGAGCGACCGGCATCGACCACGATTTCCCGCAGCAGGCCCGCATCGGTGAACTGGTGCAGGGTGTTGTAGACGGTGGCCAGCGAAACGCGGATGTTGCTGGTCAGGGCCTCGGAATGCAGCTGCTCGGCCGAGATGTGCCGGTCGCAGCCATCGAACAGCAGACGGGCCAGGGCCAGACGCTGCCGCGTCGGACGCAGACCGGCCGAACGCAGGCGATCGATGGCCTGGCTGTAAGGGCGAACGGTAACCATCGGCATGACGCGATCATCCCAAGCTGCGGGGCGGGACTCTTCTTACATAAGGGATCCCCTGATATAAGAAGAGTTATTTGTCCAAGTTAGCATAGAGCCGTTTGAAAAATAAAGGCTTTCACCCGGCCTGCTATAACCTTGGTCAATTTGCGCCGCAGCATTTTTCCGGTTATTCGCCGGTCGCCAACCGATCCACCAGTTGCCGCACCGTCGGGATGAAGCCGCCGGCATAGAACGGATCGGACCCGAAACGGAAGGCGTTGTGGCCGGCGAACATCAGTTCGTGCTCGACATCGCCGCCGTGGCCGATGTTCTGCAGGGTCCGCTGGATGCAGAAGCTGCGCGGATCGGCCTTCTTGCCGGTGGTGCCGGCCTCGTTCTGCGCCCAGTTCGAGAACGAGCATTGCGACAGGCAACCCATGCATTCCACCTGATCGCGGCGGATTTCCTCGGCCTTGACCGGATCGACGAACACCAGGGTGCTGTCGGGGGTGCGCAGGGCCTCGGTGAAGCCGGCCTTGATCCAGCCCAGGGCCTGATCGCGGTCGTGGGGGGTGACCCACACCAGACGGCCGCGGGCGCCGATGGGCAGCTCGGCGACGTGGTCGCCCATCGCTTCCGAGGAATAGGCGATCTGGCGGTGCGAACGGTCGACCAGTTCCTGGATGAAGCCGTTCTTGACCGCCGACGAATAGAAGCCGGTCGGGCTGAAGCGATGCAGCAGGACGTCGCCGGGCTTCAGCGCCAGCAGGCGCTGCTTCCAGGCGTCGGAGATCGGGCTTTCGCGGGTCAGCAGCGGACGGGTGCCGAACTGGAAGGCGATGGCGCCCAGCTCGGGATTGCCGATCCAGTCGGCCCATTCCTTCAAGGCCCACACGCCACCGGCCATCAGCACCGGCACCGAATCGGCGACGCCGCATTCGCGCATGGTGGCGCGCAGCTCGCGCACGCGGCCCAGCGGCGGCTCGGGTTTTTCCGGATTTTCCGAATTGGACAGACCGTTGTGGCCGCCGGCCAGCCAGGGGTCTTCATAGACGACGCCGCCCAGCAGGTCGCCGTATTTGTGGTAGGCCCGCTTCCACAGGGCGCGGAAAGCCCGGGCCGACGAGACGATGGGATAATAATGGACACCGTAGCGGGCGGCGATCTCGGCCACGCGATAGGGCATGCCGGCCCCGCAGGTGACGCCGTGGATCAGCCCCTTGGCCCCCTCCAGCGCCCCTTCCAGAATGGCCTCGGCCCCGCCCATTTCCCACAGCACGTTCATGTGCAGGCGGCCCTGGCCGCCCGAGATGTCGTGGGCGATGCGGGCCTGGGCAATGGCGCCGCGGATGCCCATCCCGATCAGCTCGTGATGGCGCTCGGTGCGGGTCTTACCGTTGTAGACGGCCTCCAGCAGCTTGCCGTTCTCGTCGTAATCATCGGCATTGACACCGGAAAAGGTGGCGACGCCGCCGGCCGCCGCCCAGGCGCCCGAGCTTTCCCCGTTGGAAACGTTGATGCCCTTGCCGCCCTCCACCAGGGGCAGGACTTCGCGACCGGAAATGACGATGGGATCGAGCTTGAACAAGGCGACGCATACTCCCTTGGGACAATGGACGGCAGCGCGAAGCGGCGCTTCCGTCGGCGGACCCTATTTCTAGCCAGCCTTGACGCGCAATGCTACCGCCCAGGTGAAAAATTCATGACACGGGAACGCTTTTTCCCGTCAGCAGGTCGGGGTGGTCGCTGAAAACGGCCGATATGCCGCGTTGCAGCAACAGTCTCGCCCGGGCCGGACGGTTGACGGTATAAGCCAGGACCGCCAGACCGGCGGCGCGGACCAGGGCGATCCGTTCGGGACTGAGCCGGCTGTGCCCGGCATGGATGGCCACGCAGCCCAGGGCGACCGCCGTTCCGATCGCGGCGGCATCGGGCCGCTCGACCAGCAATCCGCGTGGCCAGCCGGGACAAAGCCGGGCGGCCTCGGCCAGGGCCGGGCGGGAGAAGCTGGACAGCAGCGGTGCCGGCCGGCCCGCCGGCCACAGGGCGCAAGCGACCTTCAGCGCGGCGGCGGCCGTGGCGGCGGCGGCGCCCCGGCCGGGCTTCAGCTCGATATTCACCGCCAGGCCGCGGTCGAGGCACAGGGCCAGGGTTTCCGCCAGGGTGGGGATGGCGGCCGGCAGATGCCGCAATTCGGCCAGCGAACGGGCCGCCACCGGACCGCTGGCTCCGCCGCAGCGATCCAGGGTGTCGTCGTGAAAGACGATGGGTATGCCGTCGCCGGACAGCCGCACGTCGAATTCCACCATGCGGCAGCCCAGATCCGCCGCCAGCGCAAAGCCGGCCAGGGTGTTTTCCGGAGCCAGGGCCGCCGCCCCCCGGTGGCCGATGACCGCGGGCAGCCCGTCAATCAACTGGTGGGAACGCCGCGCAGGCCGGCCAGCACTTCGTCGAAGC
The DNA here is from genome assembly GCA_903941095.1 of uncultured Rhodospirillaceae bacterium. Lineage (GTDB taxonomy): Bacteria > Pseudomonadota > Alphaproteobacteria > Rhodospirillales > Magnetospirillaceae > Magnetospirillum. Next base: position 59,189 of record CAJANN010000177.1, read on the forward strand.
AGGCCTGCTCGCTGATGGGCTGGGAACTGCGCACGGCGAAATGGGCGACGGTCTGGCCGCCGCCGCTTTCGTACAGGAACAGGTCCAGCGTGCAGGCATGGACCCGGTATTGCCAGATTTCCGCCGGAGCGTCGCGGCGGACGAAACTGGGCCGGCCCAGGACGGCGCTGACCTGACGGGCGTCGAGGCCGCGCAGCGCCGCCGGCCGGTCCACCTTCACCGGCGGCAGCGCCGCCTGCTGCGGCGCCGGGTCGCCGCCGCCCGGAGGACGGACGCGGGAAGAGGCCGACTGCATCTCGGGATTGCCGACGCAGGCGGCCAGCAGCAGGGACAGCGGCACGACAGGCAGGAACGGGCGCATCAGGGACAGGTCCGGGGCGGTGGAACCGTGGGGATTATAGCGTCTGGCGCCGCCGCCGCAATGATTGCGACTTTGCGTCCGAGCGCCTTTTCTGCCATACAGCGGCCATGAGTTTCGACCCTGGCCTTCCCAGCTTTTCCGGCACCGGCCTCGGCTGCATCCGCGGCGGCCGGGTGGTCTTCGCCGGCCTGGGCTTCAGCGTGGCCCCGGGCGAGGCCCTGGTGCTGCTGGGACCGAACGGATCGGGCAAGTCCAGCCTGCTGCGGGTGATGGCCGGCCTGCTGAAACCGGCCGCCGGGTCCTTGGCCTGGGGCGACAGCACCATCGCCGACGAACCCGAGGCCCATGCCGCCCGCACCCATTATGTCGGCCACCACGACGCGGTGAAGCCGGTCCTGTCGGTGGCCGAGAACCTGCGTTTCTGGGCCAGGCTGCACGATCCCCACGCGGCCCGCGCCGCCGGGGCCGCCGACCGCGCCCTGGACCGCTTCGGCCTGGCCCATCTGCGCGACATTCCCGGCAAGATGCTGTCGGCCGGACAGAAGCGCCGCACCAACCTGGCCCGGCTGCTGGCCGCGCCTTCGCCCCTGTGGCTGCTGGACGAGCCGACCACCGCGCTGGACCGCCGCTCCATCGCCGAACTGGAAGCCGTGTTCGCCGAACACCGTGCCGCCGGCGGCATGGTGGTGCTGTCCACCCACATGGACGTCGCCCTGCCCGGCGCCCGTGAACTGCATCTCGACGCCTTCGCCATAGAAGAGGAAGACGGGCCATGATGCGCTTCCTGGAGGTGGTGCGCCGCGATCTGCGCCTGGCCCTGCGCCAGGGTTCGGACAGCATCATGGTGGTCACGTTCTTCGTGCTGACGGTGGTGCTGTTCCCGTTCGGCATCGGTCCGGAATCCGGCGTGCTGGAACGGGTGTCCGCCGGCGTGCTGTGGGTGACGGCGCTGCTGGCCTCGCTGCTGTCGCTGGACCGGCTGTTCCAGGCCGATTACGAGGACGGGTCGCTGGAATTGCTGGTGCTGACCCCGGCATCCCTGGGCGTCGTCGTCGTCGCCAAGGTCTGCGCCCACTGGCTGACCACCGGCCTGCCGCTGCTGCTGGCGGCGCCGGTTCTGGCGGTACTGCTGCACATGAATGCCGATGGTTTCGGCGTGCTGATGCTGACCATGCTGATCGGTACCCCGATCCTGTCGCTGATCGGCGCCATCGGTGCCGCCCTGGTACTGGGGGCGCGGCGCGGCGGGGTGCTGCTGTCGCTGCTGATCCTGCCGCTTTACGTGCCGGTGCTGATCTTCGGCGTCGGCGCCATCGACGCCGCCGTCCAGGCCCGTTCGGCGGAACCGCACCTGCTGATCCTGACCGGATTGCTGGTCGCCGCCCTGCCGCTGGCGCCGTGGGCCGCCGCCGCCGCCCTGCGGCAGGCGCTGGAATAGTCTTTCCTCTGGTAATCGGCGGCACAACCACCATATGCTGGCAAGAAACCGCCGCAGGAGGCCGACATGTTGAGTCCCGACCCGGATGAAATCATGCGATCGGCGCGCTGGCTGGTGCTGCGCTACGGCCCGCACGCCGCCGACATGGCCCGCGAACAGGCCGCCAGCCGGACCGCCAGCCGCGAGCAGGACGTGGCCCTTCTGGTTCTGTCGGCGGTGGAAAGGATAACGATGGCGGGACGGGTCCCGCCATCGCACTGACGGTCAGTCC
>CAJANN010000178.1 GCA_903941095.1 uncultured Rhodospirillaceae bacterium
CCTGCCGCCGGTCAACCTGCCGCTGGCCCGCAGCATGATCGCGCGGACGCGGGTGTCACGCCTGCTGGACGCCCACGGCACGCGGCCCGCCGCCGACCGCGACGCCATCGCCGAGGTGCTGGTGCGGGTGTCGCGCCTGCTGGCCGACAACCCGGAAATCGTCGCCTGCGACATCAACCCGCTGTTCGCCGACCAGCACGGCGTGCTGGCGGTGGACGCCCGCATCCGGGTGGCACCGCTGGACGGCTCGGACGCCCGGCGCTTCTCGGTGCTGCCCTACCCCACCCATCTGGAAGAGCCGGTGACGCTGCATGACGGCTCCGGCGTGCTGCTGCGCCCCATCCGCCCCGAGGACGAGCCGGCGCACGGCGAGCTGCTGTCGCGCATGACGCCGCAGGACCTGCGCTACCGCTTCTTCGGCCATGTCCGCGAGTTGCACCACCACCAGCTGGCGCGGCTGACCCAGATCGACTACGACCGCGAGATGGCCTTCGTGGCGACCCGCCCCGGCAAGGACGGCCGGCCGGAAAGCCTGGGCGTGGTCCGCACGGTGACCGACCCGGACAACCTCAAGGCCGAACTGGCGATCCTGGTGCGCTCGGACCTCAAGGGCACCGGGCTGGGGCGCATCCTGATGGCCAAGGCGGTGAGCTACCACCGCACCCGCCACACCGCCGAGGTGGTCTGCCAGATCCTCGCCGAGAACGAACCGATGATCCGCCTGGCACGGAAATGCGGCTTCAGCGTGCGCTACTCGGAGGAGGACGCGGATGTGGTCGAGGCGGTGCTAGGGTTGAAGTAGGCTTCCCTCTGCTTGCCAGCCCATTGAGTGAACTGCTAGCTTTACGTGAATCCCCGTCGCTTAAGGACCTAGAGATGCGATCTCTGCTTCCGATGCTGCTGATACTCCTGCTGGCCGCGTGTGCAACAGTCAAACGCGATGCAGGCGAAACTTTCAATGCAAATGTTACAAAAGTTCAAGCTGTCAATATCATCTACGTTGATAATCGCTATTATTCAGAAAAAATACAAATAGGTCAGTGGCACATAGACAAGGAGAAAGAACTCCTTGCCTTGAAATCAAATAGGTCTGCAAACGCAATCGCCACGGCCATGCGCCAATATTTCGAGGCTGGAATACCGGATAGCGCGCTTCGCGGATCGTTCACCCAAATCCGGACCAATTCCATTGAGGAGGAGGAAAGGGCCATCAAAGCGTTGCCCGATGACGGCGCTTTTAAATTTATAATCGTACCCATTGCCGCCTCTTTGGAGTGCATGACCGGGTGCGTAAGTAAAATTTCGGTCAGGTCGAAAATTCTTGATAAGAATGGAAGCATCATGTGGAGAGATATTTCATATTTCAACACCGATCCGGTCGAACCTGATGTTAAGCAAGAACTAATAAGAAAATACTGGATTATATCACAGCAGAGGATGCGCAAATCATTAATTATCGACTAAAATATGGAGTGCTGGCATGAAACTATCATTGATATATATAATTTTTCTTGCCGCGATTACGTC
>CAJANN010000179.1 GCA_903941095.1 uncultured Rhodospirillaceae bacterium
GGCCTGGGATGAAATCGTCGCCTATAACGAAGCCCGGATCGATCCCCCCTGGCCGGTTGACCGTCTACAGCGCGAAGCCGAACGCCTGTGGGATCGCGATCAGCAGCAGGGCGGCGACCATGGAGGAGACGACCCAGACGAAGATGAACTGGGCGAAGATGACGACGCCGACGCTGAGCCCGTCGCCTTCACTGAAGATGCCTTGGCAGCGGCTTTCACACAGACCCATGCCGAGGATTGGCGCTTCGTCGCCGGCTGGGGCCAATGGTTGTTGTGGACCGGTTGCCGCTGGGAGCGGGAAAGCACCCTTTTGGCCTACGACACGGCCCGGCTCATTTGTCGGGATGCCGCATCCGCAGCCCGTTCCGCCAAATTGCGATCCAAGTTGTCGTCGGCCTCCACCGTCGCCGCCGTCGAACGCCTGGCACGGGCGGACCGCAGTCATGCCGCCACCACTGAGGTGTGGGATCGCGATCCCTGGCTGCTGAACACCCCCGGCGGCGTGGTCGACCTGCATACCGGCCAGATCCAACCCCATAATCGCGCCCTGGCCATGACCAAGATCACCATGGCTACGCCCCAGGGCGATTGTCCGATCTGGCGACAGTTCGTGGCCACCGTCACCGGTGGCGACAAGGATCTGCAGGACTACCTGCAGCGGGTCGCCGGCTACTGCCTCACCGGCGTGACCAGCGAACATGCACTGTTCTTCCTCTACGGCACGGGCGCCAACGGCAAATCGGTCTTCGCCAACACCCTGACCGCCATCCTGGGCGACTACGCCACCGTCGCCGCCATGGACATGTTCATGGCAACCACGTCCGAACGACATCCCACCGATATGGCAGGGCTCCGAGGCGCCCGCATCGTCACCTCCATCGAGACCGAGCAGGGACGCCGCTGGGCAGAAAGCAAGCTCAAGGCGCTGACTGGTGGAGACAAGATCACCGCCAGGTTCATGCGTCAGGACTTCTTCGAGTTCATCCCGCAGTTCAAATTGCTGGTCGCCGGCAACCACAAGCCCGCCATCCGCAATGTTGATGAAGCCATGCGGCGGCGTCTGCACATGGTGCCGTTCACCATCACCATTCCGCCGGCCAAGCGCGACAAGCAACTGTCCGACCGCTTGTTGGCCGAGCGCGACGGTATCCTCGCCTGGGCCGTGGAAGGCTGCCTCGCCTGGCAGCGCACCGGGCTTCGTCCCCCGGCGGCGGTTATGGCCGCTACCGACGAATACTTCGAGTCCGAGGATGCCTTCGGCCGCTGGCTGGATGAGCGCTGCGAGCGTGGCGCCAATCATACCGAGATGTCGGCGCCCTTGTACGCCGACTGGAAGAACTGGGCTGAGGAGAACGGAGAGTTCGCCGGCTCTATCAAACGGTTTGCTGAAAACCTGTCCAACAGAGGGTTTGAAAGATGGCGAGACAAGCAATCCAAGGGATTTCGGGGACTTCGCCTGCTTGAAGGCCGTGGGTTAACTGGATCGATGGAGGTCTGAAGGCAATGCATGACGAAAAACTCTATGAAATCAATGTAGTGCCGGATGTGCCGGGTTTCCCCGAAACCTCCGTTACCTGCGTGCGTGCACACGCGTATACGGGTTATAAGGGAGAACCCGGCACATCCGGCACCAACGAGGAAATCCGCCATTCTCAGGTGTTGGCCCTGGATCTCGGCACCACCACCGGCTGGGCCATGCGGCTCGCCGACGGCACCATCGTCTCCGGCACCATGCAGTTCCGGCCCAGTCGCTACGAAGGCGGCGGCATGCGTTATCTGCGGTTCCGCTCCTGGCTGGATCATCTCCTGAATAGCGCCCGCGGCATCGGATCGGTCTGCTTCGAGGAAGTCCGCCGCCATGCCGGCACCGACGCAGCCCACCTCTACGGCGGCTTCCTGGCCCATCTCTCGGCCTGGTGCGAACTGAACCACATCGCCTATCAGGGTGTGCCGGTCGGCACCATCAAGCGTCACGCCACTGGCAAGGGCAATGCCGGCAAGGATGCCGTGATCGCCGCCATGCGAGCCAAGGGATTCAACCCTGAGGACGACAACGAGGCCGACGCCTTGGCCATCCTGACTTGGGTGATCGATACCCAGGGAGGTGTTCGATGAAGTGGCATCCTCCCGGCTTCGGCGGCGCGCGGCGCGATCCCGAGCAGGTCAAGCGTGACGGTTGGAAGGAACGCGGCGTTCTGGTCATTGCCGAAGACGATGGCCGCCTCACTTGGCCCGAACGGGAACTGGTCCGGCAACTAGGCGCAAAACTGTATGGGCGACGCCCGACGGAGGAGAACTCACATGACTGAGATCAACTGGACTCCCTCCCTGGTCGAAGACCGCCTCGCCGAAGCTGCCGACACCCTGCGCCGCCTTCCTGAAACCAGAATTCAGGGGCACGCCAGCACCTGGCCGCCCTATATGCAGGAATGTTTGGAATCCACCGAGGTGAAGCTGCGCCGTCCGCCACCCTCCGCAGCCGCCATCACCCGCATGGACGAAGCCTTGCCCTGGTTGCGCCACCTCGATCCCACCGACGCCAAGATCATCTGGCTGCGGGCCGGCAACGCGCCATGGAAGGTGATCTGCTGGCAGGTCGGCATGACGCGGGCGACCGCTCACCGGCACTGGCTGTTCGCGCTGTGCGTCATTGCCTGGAAGCTGAACGGCAAGCGCATCCCCAGGCACATCTCCAAGGTCGATCTGATCGCCCGCACCAAGGCGGCGGAGGAAAGCGAAAAGTGTATCGATACATCGCAGGGCGCGACAGTGATGGCCAGTTTGGGGTAGATGTAAGTCCAGGCTCGCGGAACGGGCGGCGGCAACGATCACTAAATGATCCGCCGCCCGAAGCGGGCGAAAGAATAGAACACCGTACCGTGGAGAATTGGTTCCTCCCCGGCACC
>CAJANN010000180.1 GCA_903941095.1 uncultured Rhodospirillaceae bacterium
CGCCCTCCAGGGCGGCCAGGACCGCCCTCAGGCGGTCGGCACATTCGGGGTGATAGTCGCCGGTGTCGTGTTCCAGGCAGACGGGGTGCGTGAACAGCAGCGTAGCCATGTCGTGTCTTCGGACGGTCCCTGATTGATGTTTGGATCATTCTCGATGAACCTGGGCGCAATTGCCATAGGCGTTTTTCAAGGGGGGGCATGTCCATCGTGGCGGCACGCATTCGCATAGACCAATTGCTGGTCGATCGTGGCTTGGTGGAAAGCCGCAGCCGGGCGCAAAGCCTGATCATGGCCGGACTGGTGATCGTCGCCGGACGCCGCGTCGACAAGGCCGGCACCGCGGTGCCGGAAGACGCCGCCATCGAACTGAAGGGACAGGATCATCCCTGGGTATCGCGCGGCGGCCTGAAGCTGTGCGAGGCCCTGGATAAATTCGCCCTGGACCCGATGGGCAAGGTGGCGGTCGATGTCGGGGCCTCGACCGGCGGCTTCACCGACGTTCTGCTGAGCCGCGGCGCCGCCCGGGTCTATGCCGTCGACGTCGGACATGGCCAGCTGGCCTGGAAGCTGCGCACCGACGAGCGGGTGGTGGTGATGGAGCGGACCAACGCCCGCCACCTGACCGCCGGACTGATCCCCGAGCCGGTGGACATGGTGGTGTGCGACGCCAGCTTCATCGGCCTGGAAACGGTGCTGCCGGCGGCCCTGGCCCTGGCCCGGCCCGGGGCGGTGCTGGTGGCGCTGATCAAGCCGCAATTCGAGGTCGGCAAGGGCCGGGTCGGCAAGGGCGGCGTGGTGCGCGAGCCGGAACTGCATGCCGAAGTGTGCGAGCGCATCTCGTCCTGGCTGGCCGCCCTGCCCGGCTGGTCGGTGGCGGGATTGTGCGAAAGCCCGATCACCGGCCCCGAGGGAAACAAGGAATTCCTGATCGTCGGACGCCGGACCCAACAAGGAGAACCATCATGCGCCCCGTTGTCGTTGCCGCCGGACTGAACGGCCTGATGGGGGTGGCGATGGCCGCCGCCGGAGCCCACGCCTTCGCCGGCGACGCCGCCGCGCAAGGCTGGGTGGAACGCGCCGCCCAATTCCAGCTGCTGCACGCCCTGGCCATGCTGGCCGCCGAGCGGATGCCGGCGGCGGCGCTGCTGTTCCTGGCCGGTATCGTCGGGTTTTCCGGATCGCTGTACCTGAAGGCGTTCGGACTGGCCGGCTGGCTGCCGGGACTGGTCACGCCGGCGGGCGGGGTCTGCCTGATGCTGGGCTGGGCTGCGCTGGCCGCGGCCGGCGCGTTCGGCCGGTCCCGCTGACCACGCCGGACAAGCCGCCGCGCCCCTCCCGATGCCGCACATTTCCACCAATCCCCGACCGGACCGGCCAATTGTCAGCGCGGCCGGTCCGGTTTGATGCCAGTATACTCGTCAGGGCATATGCCCCTGCCCGAGTCCGGCGAGGGGCAACATTTCAAGGAAGGAGGAGACCATGTGGTTCCTGATTCCCCGCTGCCTGACAGCCCTCGTCTTGATCGGCGCCGCCGTCCTCGCGCTCGGTGCCGCCGCCGATTCCCGGAAACACACTCCCGACTAGGACCCTGACGGACAAGCCGCCGCCTCCGCCGTACCGGAACGTCCGGTGCGGCGGAGGCGTTTCGCCCCCCAGCCGGGCGCCCTTTGCGCCAGTCACGAAGGCGTGCGGAAAGAGCAGGATGTTTGCGCCGCCGTCCCGACAGGACCAAGAATCGCAGCGACGCTTTCGTCGAAGCGGTCCACCGACGGAACGGACACACCATCGGGATGGAATTCCAGCAATCCCTCGTTCTCGATCCGCCGGATGCTGCGCGACATCGATTCGCGGGCAATGCCCAACATGGCCGCCATGTCCGATTTGGAAACAGGTGTCTTGATATACATGCCGTCGCCGTCGCGCCGGCCGAAATGCCCTGCCATCTGGTGCAGCAACACCAGAACGCGATCACGCACGCACAAGGTCAGCATTTGCAGCGCCTGATCCTCGACGCAATCGATATTGCGGACCATGTCGGCGGCAAACTCCCTCTCCAGCGCCCGGTTCTGCTCGAACGCCCACCGCGCGGCCTGTGCCGGGATGTGGCAGACCACCACGTCGGTGACACAATGGGCGGAAACCGTATGGGGCTCGCCGCGGACAAGGGCACGATAGCCCAGCGTCGAACCCGGCCGCATCATGCGGATCACCACGGAATGGCCGTCACGATCGCCCTTGCGCAGCAGCAAGACCCCCGACAGCAGACGGAACACCGCGCCGCAGGCATCGCCCTGATGGAACAGATAGTCGCCGCGCCCCAGCTTGCGGACGGTCTTGCGCCCGGCCAGCGCCAACATGAAGTCGGGCGGCATGTTCTCCCAGACATGCCGGGGGGCCGAGGCGCAATCGGTGCAGACGGTCACGACGAAGCGATCCGAAGCGGTCATGCCGGCTTAACAGGCCAAGGCCAGGCCGGCCGCGCCATCGCCGGCCACGCCGATCTCGGCCAGGGCGGCACGGAACCGGGCGATCGAGGAAATCACCACATGACGGCGGGAGAAATGCGCCAGCCCTTCCGCCTCCAGAGCGCGGATGCAGCGCGACAGGGATTCCGGGGTCATCCCCGCCAGGGCGGCCATATCGGTGCGGCTGACCGGCGGCGCCAGGACCAGGGCG
>CAJANN010000181.1 GCA_903941095.1 uncultured Rhodospirillaceae bacterium
ATCGGCCCGCGCCAGGTCTCGCCCAGCACCTCGATGGCGTTGAGGATGGGGAACAGAACGTTGTGCTGGAACGCAACCCACATCAGGTAAACGTCATGAATCGGCTGAGCCTCTTCCAGCCAATCGTAGCGCCAGGAAAATCCCTTGTGCTTGAACTGTCCGCCCAGAGCGCTGCGCCGGAAGATGTCCAGTTCGTTGATGCTGATGATGCGAAAATGGCGTGTCGACCCCATCAGTTCGCGAAAGAAACGGACGTCCCGGCGTAAGCTATCCACGCTCATCCAGGGATGGAAGACGATCGTGCCGGACTGGGAACGGATGCCGATTTCGTCCAATATCCGGATCGCCTGCACATCGGTTTCCGGCGACGAGCCCTTACGCAGTTTCAATGAAACGCTCTCGTCAGAGGTCTCGATGCCGATAAAGGCCGAGAACAGTCCGACTTGGTGAAGGGCGCGCAACAGATCGGGATTCTGGACCACCGTGTCGGCTCGGCTCATAATGCTGAAGGTGAAGGGTAGCGGGTCGGCCTTCAGCCCTTCGACGATCCGCCACGCCCGCTCGATGGAGGCCGGCGATCCGATGAACTGGTCGTCCACCATCTGAATGTGCCGAGCCCCGCCAACCCTGACCGCATGCCGGCAGGCTTCCAGCACCCAATCCGCCGAGTGGCCGCGCCAGAGGCCATAGCGGCTCCAATGGGTCCCTATTAGGCAGAAGGCGCAACGCGCGGAACAGCCCCGGCTGGTGGCTAGGCTCCATTCTTCGGGGGCGAGGACGCCAACGACTGCCGACCGGTCGAGCCCCCCCAGCGAATCAAGATCGGCCACCGGCTCGACCTTCGGTTGCCGTAGCAGGCTTCCACCCGGCGACAAGCGGCTGAGGCCAGGGATTTCGGCCAGAGCCTCATCTCTACACCCGGCGTCAATCGCTTCCAGCAGGGCGGTCAGTGCCGGCTCACCCTCGCCTCGGACAATGAAGTCGATGCATCGGTCAGCTGCCGTCAGAATCTCAGCATCGGCACTGCTGGCGAAGTACCCCCCGGCCACGATGATGGGCGGTGAACCGCAATGCCGCTCATAGGCCGACGCAATAGTATTGGCGGCAGTCAGCATGGGTTCCGAATTAAGCGTGAACCCGAGCACCGAGGCCGGCGGCATGAGCAGTAACCTGTCTACGGCCTGTTCAGGAGACAGTTGATCGAAATAGGCGTCGAGAACCGAACACTGCCAGCCAGCCTTCTCCGCCGCCGTCTTCAGATACATCAGGGCCAGTGTGATCAGCCTGTTATTGTTATCCGGTCGACGCCCGACATTCGGAACACACAAGATAATGTGACGCGCCACGTTAGACAACTAGCAGACCCCGAATCCACCGCATCCAAGAAAACGGGGCGCCCCTTGCGAACACCGGACGCCCCGTCTTTTACGCTAAAAAACGGAGAGTCTACTTTTCCTTCTTATCGTCCCAACCGTAGCTGCGCATCCCAACCACCTCGGCAGAGGGAGCGGTACCGCCCAGGAGGCCCTGCTTGTGAATGTTTTGCAGGACGATTATCTCTTCCGCAGAAAGATCTTCCGCCACTTCATCGACAACACTGAAGTCAGCTCTAAAGCGCAGAGTGTTTTCCTCGGACTCAGTGATCCATTCCAAGACGTTACCCAACTTGCCCATAGCGACCTCCGATTGAGTGCAAAGCAAAAATCACTACGCTATTACGTTAGCGTCTATTTTAAACGCCTCCCTCTAGGAGTGGTAAGCACTTAACCATAGGTTATGCCAAATCACAACCTATCAGGTTTGCGCGCCGGAGAGAAAGTAGGCCGTCCGAGCCGGTCACGGCAGTCGTCACCATGATGGAGATGTTTGCAAATCGCTTACTCCGATGTCCCAGGTTGCTGGCGCTGATTTCACCACCAAGACGCCAAGGCCGCCTTTGGCGGCATCGCCAAGGCCGCCTTTGGGTACCCCTCCGCCGAGGGCCGCCTTGGCCAGCTGCGGCCGATACCGGAAGGTGTGACCTTTAGTCGGACTAAAGGTCGAGGCGCAGATGAAAGTGGAGGTTCTGGCGAGTGTTGAGCGTCGGCGTCGCTGGCATTGGGAAGAGAAGATCCGCCTGGTCGAGGAGACGCTGGCGCCGGGGATGACGGTGTCTGAGGTGGCACGTCGGCATGGGGTGGCGCAGAGTCTTCTGTTCTACTGGCGACGCCAGGCCCGGGACGGCCAGCTTGGGCCGCAGGACACAGCTCCGGTGCTGATACCGGTCGAAGTCGCCCCTTCCGAAGCGATGACGGCGGTCGCACCCGACACCCCGGCCTCTCGGCGGGGCTTGATCGAGATCGAGCTTGGTGACGGTCGGTGTGTCCGGGTCGATGCCGACGTCGATGCCGGCGCCTTGCGGCGGGTCCTCGGCGTTCTGGAGCGGCGATGATCGCGGTTCCGAGCAATGTGCGGGTGTGGCTGGCGGTTGGGCGGACCGACATGCGGCGCGGCATGAATGGCCTGGCCCTTCAGGTCCAGGAAGCGTTGAAGCGCGATCCTCACGCCGGCGATCTTTTGAAGATCATCTGGCATGACGGAATCGGGATGTCGCTTTACGCCAAGCGGCTGGAGAAAGGCCGGTTCATTTGGCCGTCGCCGGCCGATGGCGTGGTGGCCATTTCCGCCGCTCAGCTGGCCTATATGCTCGACGGGATCGACTGGCGAAATCCGCGTTCGACATTCCGTCCCGAGACGGCGGGATAGCCCGCTGGAAGCCGCTGGATTCTGAGCCTTCCTGTCATTTTTGATGAGTCAAATGGGCCGATTTGTGATTCACTTTTGGCCATGGATCTGCCGTCCGACGACCTCCCCGATGACATCGATGCGCTCAAGGCGGCGCTGGTCGCGGCACGGGTTCATGGCGCGCGGGTCGAGGCCGAATATGCAGCGGCCCGAGCCCGCGCTTCCGAAGATCAGGCGCTGATCGCCCATCTGAAGCTGCTGATCGCCAAGCTCAACCGCGAGCGCTTCGGCCCGCGCTCGGAGCGCACCGCGCGACTGCTGGATCAGCTTGAGCTGCAACTGGAGGAATTGGAGGCTTCGGCCACCGCGGACGAATTGGCCGCCGAGCAGGCCGCCGCCAAGACCACGAAGGTGGCCGCCTTCACCCGCAAGCGGCCGGCGCGCAAGCCCTTCCCCGAGCACCTGCCGCGCGGTGCCGCCCCGCAGGGGCAAACGACGCCCGCAGGGCGGCCCCGAGTTTGCGAGGGGTGGGCGAAGCCCACAGCGGGTGGTCGAGCCGGCACCGACCGCCTGCGCCTGCTGCGGCGGCAGCCGGCTGCGCAAGCTGGGCGAGGATGTCACCGAAACGCTGGAAGTGATCCCCCGGCAGTGGAAGGTGATCCAACACGTCCGCGAGAAGTTCACCTGCCGCGACTGCGAGAAGATCAGCCAGGCGCCGGCGCCCTTCCACGTCACCGCCCGCGGCTGGGCCGGCCCTTCCCTGCTGGCGATGATCCTGTTCGAGAAGTTCGGCCAGCATCAGCCGCTCAACCGCCAGGCCGAGCGCTATGCCAAGGAGGGCGTGCCGCTCAGCCTGTCCACGCTGGCCGACCAGGTCGGCGCCGGCTGCGCCGCACTCGAGCCGCTGATCCGCCGCATCGAGGCCCATGTCTTCGCCGCCCCACGCCTGCATGGCGACGACACCACGGTGCCGGTGCTCGCCAAGGGCAAGACCGACACCGGGCGATGTTGGGTCTATGTCCGCGATGACCGGCCCTTCGGTGAGCCTGCGCCGCCGGCGGCGATGTTCTACTACTCGCGCGACCGGGGTGGCGAGCATCCCCAGGCCCATCTCGCCAAGTATAGCGGGCTGTTCCAGGCCGACGCCTATGGTGGCTACAACAAGCTCTATCAGCCCGATCGCCAGCCGGGTCCGATCCTGGAGGCTGCCTGCTGGGTCCATGCCCGCCGTCCGTTCTTCATCATGGCGGACGTCGCCGAGAATGCCCGTCGCAAAGCGCGCGGCAGCACCACGGCGGTGATCTCGCCGCTGGCGCTGGAGGCGGTCCGACGCATCGACGCCCTGTTCGAGATCGAGCGGACCATCAACGGCGAGACCGCCGAACGGCGCCGCGCCGTCCGCCAGGAACTCAGCGCACCCCTGGTCGCCGCTCTGGAAAGCTGGATGCGCGAAAGCCGCGCAAAGCTCTCTCGCGGCAACGACCTCGCCAAGGCGATGGATTACATGCTCAAGCGCTGGACCGCCTTCACCCGCTTCCTCGACGACGGCCGCATTTGCCTGTCGAACAATGCCGCCGAACGCGCCCTGCGCGGCATCGCCCTTGGCCGGAAGTCATGGCTGTTCGCCGGCTCGGATCGCGGCGGACAGCGAGCCGCCGCCATGTACAGTCTGATCGTCACCGCCAAGATGAACGATGTCGATCCGCAAGCCTGGCTGGCCGACGTGCTGGCCCGCATTGCCGGGCACCCGGCGCACAGGCTCGATGACCTCCTGCCATGGAACTGGCGCCCGCTGTCGCGCGTCGCCAATAGTCAGGCCGCCTGAACCAGCCCGCTATTTCCGCCGGCCTTCACCTGCGGTGCTCACCGGATGCTGACCCTTTCTTGGCGTCTTGGCGGTGAAAATCGCCATTCCGCCCGCACTGTCGGCGGTCATCTGGGACATCGGAGTAAGCGATGTTTGCAAGTCACCGCCCCAATCGTGAATAGGACAGTCTAGAGTTATTATATAATAGTCATATTAAATCCCTGATTTCTCCTTAAATATGCCGTAAAATGCGGATACCGTACCTTCAAGTGAGACGGCCTAATGGGCCCTTCACTTATGTGACAAGCGTTCTGAATGAGCATGTGTGCGCAAAAATGGCAACGCCTTGGC
>CAJANN010000182.1 GCA_903941095.1 uncultured Rhodospirillaceae bacterium
CCGAAGGCGTGCAGCGCCGGGACATCCAGGCGGGGCAGTGCCACCAGCATCGCCATCAGTTCCTGATACAGGTCCAGCCCGCCCTCGGCGGCCAGGGCCAGGGCCTTGCCGATGCTGCCCTCGCCCAGCCGGGCCAGGGCGGCCACTTCCGCATCCAGCAGGTCCGGACGATAGGTCGCCAGCAGCGACGCGACCGCCGGCTCATCCAAAGGATTGAGCGTCAGCCGGCGGCAACGCGACCGGATGGTCGGCAGCAGCCGGCCGGGACTGTGGCAGACCAGCAGGATCAGCGCCTGCCGCGGCGGCTCCTCCAGCACCTTCAGCACCGCATTGGCGGCGTTGCGGTTCATTTCGTCGGCGGCATCGATCAGAACCACCCGCCAGCCGGAATCGGCGGTCTGATGGAACAGGTCGCCGATTTTGCGCACGTCGTCGATGACGATTTCGGTCTTGCGCTTTGCCTTTTTTTCGTCGGCCCAGCCCCGTTCCACCACCTTGAGGTCGCGGTGGGCCTGCGAGGCCATCTGGTGAAATACCGGATGATCCGGAGAAACGGCCAGGCTGTCCGGCGGACCGCCGAACAGACCGCCGCCGCCGCCGCCGCCGCTGAGGGCGAAACGGGCGATGCGATAGGCCAGGGTCGCCTTGCCGATCCCCCGAGGACCGCTCAACAGCCAGGCATGGGCCAGCCGCCCGGAATTCCAGGCATCCAGAAACGTCCGTTCCGCACCGTCATGCCCGATCAGCGAAGGATTGGCACGGGGCGGCGGAATCTCGTTCATGGGGCAAGACGGCCGATGACGGCGGCGTCGATGGCCTGGGCGACGGCATCGACGGATTGCGTGGCGTCGATGACCGCGCAACGCTGTGGATGACGTTGGGCGATGTCCAGAAATCCCTGGCGCAGACGACGGTGGAAGTCCAGCCCCATCCGCTCGTAACGGTCCTCGCCGCCGCCCCGTCCGCCGGCCCGCGTCAACCCGTCCTCGGCCGGAAGATCCAGGATCAGGGTCAGGTCGGGGGTGAAATCGCCCACGGTCAACCGGGTCAGGGTTTCCAGATCGGCAACCGGCAGGCCGTGACCGTAGCCCTGATAGGCGATGGTCGAATCGGCGAAACGGTCGCAAACCACCCAGGCTCCGCGATCCAGCGCCGGCCAGACGGTCCTGGCAAGATGATCGCGCCGTGCCGCCGAATGCAGCAGCGCCTCGGTCACGCAGTCCCAGCGGTCCGTCGCCCCGCTGACCAGCAGATCGCGGATGGCCTCGGCACCATCCGAGCCGCCGGGTTCGCGGGTGGTGACGACCTCACGCCCACGGGCGGCCAGGGTCAGGGCCAGCCGCCGCACCTGGGTCGACTTGCCCGCCCCCTCGCCACCTTCCAGGGTGATGAAACGACCGCGCATGTCAGCCTTTGGCTCCCCACAGAATATGGCGCAGCGCCGTGCCAAGACGCCCCATCATGCCCAGCCTGGCGACGTCGGCACCGGCGGCCAGGGGCAATTCCACCGTCTGCACGCCCGGAGCGGTGATGACCAGCTTGCCGATCACTTCGCCGCGACGGATGGGGGCGCTCACCGGCCCGGTATAGACCGCCGTCACCTTCATGTTCTGACGGGCTCGGCGGGGCATGGTGACGTCAAGCCGCTCGGCCGCCACCAGCGGGACCGTCGCCTGCTCGCCCAGCCAGACCTCGGCATCGGAAACCACGTCACCGACCTTGAACAGGGCGTAATTCTCGAACTCGCGGAATGCCCACTCGATCAGGCGCTGGCTTTCCTCCGCCCGATCCTTCATGGATTTCAGGCCGTTGATCACCATGATGATACGGCGCTCGCCGCGCTTGACGGTCCCCACCAGACCATAGCCGGCAATGTCGGTATGGCCGGTCTTCAGTCCATCGGCCCCCTGCACGCCGTACAGCAACGGATTGCGGTTGCCTTGCCGGATCCCGTTGAAGACGAATTCGCGTTCGGAATAGATGGGGAAATACTCGGGGAAATCGGCGATCAGCCGACGGGCCAGGATCGACAGGTCACGGGCGGTGGTCAGATGTTCGGGATCGGGCCAGCCCGACGCGTTCCTGAGAGAGGTGTTGCGCATGCCCAGGTCGCGTGCCCGTCTGGTGGCGAATTCGGCAAAGGCCTCTTCCGTTCCGGAATGGGCCTCGGCCAGCACGCTGCAGGCGTCGTTGCCCGACTGGATGATGACGCCGCGGATCAGGTCGCCGACCTTGGCCGACGATCCCACCGGCAGGAACATCAGCGACCCGCCGGATTTGTAGTGGCGCTGCCAGGCGCTTTCCGACACCGGAAGCCGGTCTTCCATCTTCCAGCTGCCTTCCTTGAGCTTCTCGAAGACCAGATAAGCGGTCATCAGCTTGCTCATCGACGAGGGCGCCATCAGCTCGTCCGAATTCTTGTCGAGCATGACGGCGCCGGTCCGGTAATCCAGCAAAATGGCCTGACGGGCGGTAGTGTCGATGGTCTCGGCACGAGCGGCGGCGCTGGCCACGATCAGGGTCAGGGCGACGGCGGCCGACCGGCGAAAACGCGAGAAAATGAGGCTCAACCTGGAAATCCTTGGCTGGGAAGATCAGTCGACGATGACGCGGGCATCCTGTTGCCCGGCGGCAATGACGGAATCGAGCAGGCGGTCGGCCTCCTCGACACTGGAAAGGGGACCGAAGCGGACTCGGAACAGGGTCTGTCCCTTGACCTGAGTCTGTTGGATCACCGGCTTGCCGACCCCCGACAGCTTGGCCGACAGCCGCAAGGCGTTGTCGTGGCGGCTGAACGAACCGGCCTGGACGAACAGGCTGGTGTGCTTGACCGGAGTGACCTGGACGTCCTGGGCGGCCAGTTCCCGCTCGGCCCGCTCGACCGCAGCGGCCATCCGGCCGCCGGAGGAAGGCGTCGCGGCGCTGCCGTTGCTGATGGTCCGCGGCGCCTCGCGGCTGCCCGGGGCCGGCAGGGTCTCGGCCATCACGCTTTCGCGCGGTGCGGCAGCCACCTGCGGCTCGCGGCCAACGCCATCGGGGCGCGCCTTGCCGGCCAGCGCCCGGCTTTCCTCGGGCATCACCTGAACGCGGACCCGGGCGGTCCCCTGCCCTTCAAATCCCAACAATTGCGAAGCCCGGCGCGACAGGTCGATGACCCGGCCGTTGACGAACGGACCGCGGTCGTTGACGCGGATGACCAGTGACCGGCCATTGTCCAGATTGGTGACCCGCACGACCGAGGGCAACGGCAGGGTCTTGTGGGCCGCGGAAACGGCATTCTGATCGAAGAGCTCGCCGTTGGCGGTCACCTTGCCGTGAAAATCGGGGCCGTACCACGAGGCAACCCCGGTTTCATCGTAGTCGTAATCCTCGCGGGGATAGTACCAGACCCCCCGGACCTGATAGGGCTTGCCGATCTTGTAGTTGGTCGCCCCGCCGGCCGATACCGGCGGCGGCTCATCCCCGGCGGCACGCTTGGTGTAATGGCCGAACAGGTTCATCTCGGCGCAACCGGACAGCAAGGCGGTCGACAGCATCAATGCCGCCCACGACCGCGGCCTCAGCCCCCTCGCCCGCATCATCTAGGTGTCCCCTCGGCCGTCGCCACAAAGATGTGGTAGTTTACTTGGCACCGATCCGCTCTGCAAGATGGCCGACGGCCAAAGCGAAATAGGTGGACCTGTTCCATTTCAGGATGGTCCGGAAATTTTCGTACACCAGAAAAGCCGGTCCCTTGCCGTTGTCGGCGAAGATGACCGACGCCTCCATGTCGCTTTTCGGCAGGGGCTTGCCGTTGCCGGCGGTCACGCCCAACGCCGCCCATTCGCGGACCTTGCGGCGGGTATCCAGACCGGCCAGCCGGGTGTCGAAGGATGCGGGCAGCCGGACCGCGCGGCCCCAGGTCTGATCGCCGTTCCAGCCGGACCGCAGCAGGTAATTGGCGGCCGAGGCGAAAACATCGGCCCGGGTACCCCAGATATCCCGGCGACCGTCGCCGTCCCAATCCTCGGCATAGCGCAGAAACGACGACGGCATGAACTGGCATTGCCCCATCGCCCCGGCCCACGACCCCAGCATCGCCGATGCGGAGGTATGGCCTTCATCCAGGATTTTCAGGGCGTTGATCAACTCGCCGCGGAAAAAGGCCGACCGGCGGCCGTCATACCCCAGGGTGGCCAGGGCCGAAACCACCGGATAGCCGCCGGTCACCCGCCCGTAATCGGTCTCGATCCCCCACAGGGCCACGACATACTTGGCCTGCACCTGATACCGCCGTTCGATTTCCGCCAGAACAGCACGATTCTCGGCCAGCATCCGCCGGCCTTTTTCGATCTTGGCCGAGGTCACGACCCGATCCATATATTGCGGGAAAGTAATTGTGAACTCGGGTTGACGCCGGTCCAGTTCGACCACCTTGTCGATATGCTGAACACCGGCCAGTGCGGGGGTGACGACCTCGGAACGCATGCCCTGGGACACGGCGTCGCGCTCGACGTCGGCCAGCCATCCCCGGAAATCCTGTCGGGGTTCCTGGGCAAATGCCGCAGGAACAACGGCGGCGACCAGGACAGCCGCCAAGAAGGTGCGCATGATCGACCTCGACAACAGGATGTGAACGGAGCTGTTCTTGTGCCACACCGTCCCGGAGCCGGCAACCATCACCGCGCCGGCGGAGCGGGAAACAGCGCGTCGCTCCATCCCAGAACCCGATAGGACAACAGCCCCAGCCATTCATGCAGGGCAGTTCCCAGGACCGACAGGCCGGCAGCGACGCTGAAACGCAGGCGGTCGACCGAAGGCGTGCCGGTGGTGAGATAATCGACCGGCCAGGGCAGGATATCCCAGCCGACGGCCCGGAAGGTACCGACCGAACGCGGCATATGAAGTGCCGAGGTGACCAGCAGCCAGGTCTCGCCCGGCTGCGGCCGAGCCATTTCAAGACTGAGGGTGGCGTTTTCGCGGGTGTTGCGCGACTGATCCTCGAACAGGACGCGCGACGACGGGAAACCGACCTGATCCAGAAACTGCCTTACGACCGGAGCCTCCTTGTAGCGTTGCTCGGTCAGACTGCCGGACCCGCCGGTAAAGATGATCCGGGCCTGGGGAAAACGCCGTCCCAGATCGACCAGCGCAATAAGGCGGTCGACGGCGCCATCGGCGCTGGGCTGCCCCCGCTCGACGGAAATGACCGGGTCGATGGCCCCTCCCAGAACGATGATGCCGTCAACCTGCCGAGGCAGCTGCGGCACGGGAAAACGGTCTTCCAGCGGTGCCAGAAGCCATTCTTCCAGCGGCAGGACGGCCAGAACCATCAGGACGGCGCATTCGGCCAGCAAAATCCCCCTGCCGATGCGAAAGAACCGCGTCATCGACAGAGCCGTGGCCAGCAGCAGGGTCAGAAACACCATATTGACCGGATGGGTCAGCAGACCGACCACTTTGGACAACAAAAACATCAGAAGGTCCTTTTCCTTGCCGCCCGTGGCGATCGCCGCGCTTTGTGGTGCACCCCGGCGCCGATCATGCTAAATCAGCCTGCCTGCGTCATTCGGGAGAATAGCATGGACAAGCTGATCGAGGGATTCCGCCGTTTCCGCGACACCAATTTCGCCCAGAACCGTGGCCTGTTCGAGTCCCGGACCCATCAGGGACAGACGC
>CAJANN010000183.1 GCA_903941095.1 uncultured Rhodospirillaceae bacterium
GCCCTGGCGCTGACCTTCCCGCCGGAGATGGACGCCCTGGCGCAGTTGCTCGGCCACGTCGCACAGGCCCGCCTCGATCCGGTCGCCGAGCGTCAGGTGCTGACGGCCATCAAGGCCACCACCCGCATCCCGGTGTTGGTGTTGGAAAAGCAGATCAAGGATCTGCGCCGCCGCACCGGTCCCGCCGGCATGTCGTCCGCCCGCCCTGCGTGGTTCAACCAGCTTCGCACCAGCCCCGATGGCATGCCCGAGCGCAACGAGGCCAACGTCATCACCGCGCTATCCAACGACGAGGCATTCGCCGGGGCACTGATCTTCGACGAATTCCGTCAGGAGATCGTCGTCAACGGGCCGCTGCCCTGGGACGATCCCCACAAGGCCACCATTCCCCGCCCGTGGTGCGAAGCCGACGACATCCGCTGCGCCGAATGGCTCCAGCGCCGCGACGTCAACGTTTCCTCGCTGGTGGTGGCCCGCACCATCGGCGCCGTCGCCCGCGACATCCGCATCCATCCAGTGCGGGAATACCTCTCCAACCTGAAATGGGATGGCGTGCCCCGTCTGGAAGCCTGGGCCATCACCTATCTCGGGGCCGCCGACACCCGTCTGTCCCGTGCTTTCGGCTCGCTGTGGGTGCTGTCGGCGGTGGCCCGCGTCATGGACCCTGGGGCCAAGGCCGATCAGGTGTTGATCCTCGAAGGCCCCCAGGGGGCTAAGAAGTCCACCGCGCTGAGGACCCTGGCCGGAGCGGACTGGTTCACTGACGAGTTGGCCGAGATCGGCAGCAAGGATGCCGCCCAGCAAACGCGCGGCGTGTGGATCATCGAGATCGCAGAACTCGATGCCATCGGCCGCGCCGAAACCTCCAGGATCAAATCCTTCCTGTCCCGGTCGGTCGACCGATACCGGCCCCCCTATGAACGCTACGTCATCGACGTGCCGCGCCAGTGCGTGTTTGCGGGCACCGTCAATCCCGACACCTACCTGCGCGATGAAACTGGCAACCGCCGCTTCTGGCCCGTCCGCTGCGGCAAGATCGACATCGCCGCTCTCCGCCGCGACCGCGACCAGCTTTGGGCCGAGGCCATGGTCTGGTACGCCAACGGTGTCGAATGGTGGATCGAAGACGAAGAAACCAAGCGCATGGCCGAAGACGCACAGGAAGAACGGTACCAGGGCGACGCCTGGGATGGCCTGATTGATCGCTGGCTGGCCTATGACAAGGAGCGGGTCAACCACGGCTATGGCGCCTACGACGATTGGCGCGACGTCGAGGTTGCCCGATCCGAGCCGCTGACAGACCTGTCCATCGGCGAGGTTCTGCAGAATGCCATCGGCATCGAACCGGCCAAGTGGACGAAGAGCGACCAAATGCGCGTCGGCGCGTATCTCAAGACCCGTGGCTGGGAGCGATACCGGAATGGAACCAACCGGCGAGAGTGGAGATACCGCATGGTGGAGCGGGCATAAACGGCCAGCCCTGTTATCGGCCAACTTGAATGATCAAGCCAGGCAGGCTATGTTCCTGTCATGTTCGCATTCCGCCCAGATATGCCGCTGCCTCCCGGCACCTGTCAGGCTTCGAGCCGTGGCTTCGCGCCATCCGAGGCCACGGCACCGATCTATTCCGCCCTGGTGGCTGCGGGCTTCCCGTCACCGGCCGACGACCACCTTGAGGGCAAACTCGATCTCCATGAGTTGATGGTCAAGCGCCCTGCCGCAACCTTCTTTTGTAAGGCCGATGGCGACAGCATGACCGGCGCTGGCATCCAGAGTGGCGACTTGCTGGTGGTCGACCGATCGGTCCAACCCCACGATGGCGATATCGTCGTGGCGACTCTGGATGGCGGTCTGACTGTGAAAACCTTGCGGAAGACCGAGGATGGCTGGGAGTTGGCGTCGGCCAACCCCGATTACCCGAGCTTCCCCGTTGACCCGGATGACGGCGTCCAGATATGGGGCGTCGTCACCTTCGCTGTGTCTGCGCTGACCAAGCGGTGATGGGCCATGGCGGTCTACGCCCTGGTGGATTGCAACAACTTCTACGTCTCGTGCGAGCGGGTGTTCAACCCGGCCCTTGAAGGCAAGCCGGTCATCGTTTTATCCAACAACGACGGTTGTGCAGTTGCCCGGTCGGCCGAGGCGAAGGCCATCGGCGTGCCCATGGGCGAACCGGCATTCAAGTTGCGCCACTTGGTCGAGAGCCACGGCTTGGTGATGCTGTCCTCCAACTCTGCGCTCTACGGCGACATGTCCGAGCGGGTCATGTCGGTTCTGGCGACATTCGCCCCCGGCGCCGAGGTCTATTCCATCGACGAATGCTTCCTCGATCTCGCGGGCATGCCAGTGGACGATTTGACAGCGTGGTGTCAGCAGATCCGCGCCACCGTGCGACGCTGGACCGGTATTCCGGTGTCGGTCGGTATCGGCACCACCAAGACCATCGCCAAACTCGCCAACCGACTGGCCAAGAAGTCGCCCAAGACAAATGGTGCTCTCGATCTGGTCAGCCATCCCGAATGGGTGGCGGCTGCACTGAAGCGAACACCGGTTGGCGATGTCTGGGGAATCGGGCGCCAGTATGCCGGCCATTGTGGGGTCAAAGGAATCCGCACCGCCTTTGATCTCATCCAGGCCGAAGATGGCTGGATCCGAAAGACCATGGGTGCGGTTGGGCTGCGGACCACGATGGAGCTTCGTGGAACGGCAGTCCACACCCTGGACACCATGCCATCGGACAAACACACGACCTGCTGCTCTCGGTCTTTTGGCGAAACCGTGTCCGAATTCGGTCACGTCAGAGATGCCGTCACGCTCTTTGCCAGCAGAGCGGCAGAAAAAATCAGGGCAGAGGGCTTGGTGGCCGGCGCGCTCCAGGTCTTCGCCTACACAGACCGATTCCGACCCGATCAACCGCAGTTCTCGCTGACCTCCATGGCCCGGTTGTCGCCGCCGACATCATCCACTCCACACATTATCCGAACCGCTCTGCGGGGGATGGAATCGGCATGGCGGGATGGATACGAGTACAAGAAGGCCGGGGTCATTCTGCTGGATCTTGTCCGCCCAGAAGATGTTCCGCGCGATCTGTTCTCGCCACCGCCAGAAGCCGGGGTGAAGCCGAGGGCGTTGATGGCAGCGGTGGACGGCATCAACAATAGGCTCGGTAGCGGTTCGGTCGGGTACGGCCTTGCGCCGAAGGATGCGCCGTGGCGGATGCATTGCGGAAATCGAACGCCGAGCTACACCACCAAGTGGGACGACCTCCCGGTGGCGAAGGCGTGATGGATGATCTTCAGAACGGGAGTGTCCGTCCTACCTCGTCCCACCTCTGTTTGAAGGTAGGACGCCTGAAAGCCGCAGAAACACTGGCTTCGTCCTACCGTCCTACCTGTCCTACCTTTTTCAAAATCCTTATGGGGGAAAAGAAAAATTTACCATATTAGCTGCGCTATAACTCACAACAACAACCATAGTGTTGTAAATTTTATTTTCCCTGGAGAGGGTTTCAGAAATAGGTAGGGAGGTAGGACGAACCCACTCACGAGAGGTGAATTAATCAATTATTCCAACTAGATATATCACGTCTCACCTCGTTTCCCAGGTGGGACGGGGTATGCAGGAGGTGAGACGGGCAAGGCCCCTCGATGCCATTCCTCGCGCCGCCCCATTTCGCCACGAATTTTCTTGCCGCCGATTCCCCCATTTCATAGACTCCCCCTCGACCAAAGCCGAAGGCCCACTGACCTTGTGAGCCTTCACCTTGACCACCATCCTCGCC
>CAJANN010000184.1 GCA_903941095.1 uncultured Rhodospirillaceae bacterium
CAAGGCCAACCCCGACCCAGCAGCGTGCCTTCGAGCTCCTCGGCATCAAGCCGGACTGTACCCAGTAGCGCCCCCCTCGCCCGATACAAAATCGTGCGATATCAATGGGGTGCGCTGTCGGAAAGAGGGAAGTTCAGTTTAACCGTGCGCCGCGAAGCGGCATCCGTGATTATCCGTGTCTAATTAAATGTCGCCGACCGGAAGGCTTTGGCAATCTGGAAACCTGAGTTCGGAGCCCTGAGGTGCCGGCGGATGCACTCCCGCCTCGCTGCGCTCGTTGGGCCCCCACCCCAACCCTCCCCCGCCTTCGGCAGGGGAGGGAGTCAGGACGCCCGCGCTCCATGCACGTCAGTCCTTGCCACCCGAGCAGTCCAGCGGCCGCCAGCCGTTGGGGCCGAAGGCTTCCAGGGGGTGAAAGCGCGCCTTGTAGGACATCTTGCGGCTCTCGGCGATCCAATAGCCGAGATAGACGTAAGGCAGTCCCAGCCGCTTGGCCTCGTCGATCAGCCACAGCACCACGCCGGTGCCCATGCTGCGCTGGGGCGTCTCGGGCTCGAAGAAACTGTAGACGGCGGACAGGCCGTCGCTCATACGGTCGGCCAGGCAGGCGGCGGTCAGGATGCCATCGGGCCGGCGAAACTCCACCAGGAAGGTGTCGATGGGGCTGTCCTCCACCATGGAGCGGTAGTCGTAGAACCCCATCAGCGCCATGTCGCCGCCGGCATGGCGCGATTCCTGATAGCGGGCGAACAGGCGGTACTGCTCGGCGGTGGCGCGGGCCGGCACGACGCGGGCCACCAGATCGTCGTTGACGCGGGAAATCTTGCGCATGGTGCGGTCTGGCTTGAACTCGCCGGCGACGATGCGCACCGGCACGCAGGCGCTGCATCCCGGACAGGCCGGGGTGTAGGCGATGGAATGGCTGCGGCGGAAGCCGGCGCGCGACAACGCCTCGTGCAGCACCTCGGCGTCGGGACCGTTCAACTCGGTGACGATCTTGCGCTCCAGACGGCCGGCGATATACGGGCAAGGCAGTGGCGCCGTCGTGAAGAAAAAATGTGGACGCTTAAGGGGGATGTGATCCATTCGTCCCGTCCCAACTCGGCCTGCACGCACATATGGGGGCCGTGGGTTCCTGCCACCAGCGGCCTCCTCCGGTGGAGAGAGCCGCCATTCCGGACGGTCTAGCCCGGTTCGCCCAGCCACTGACTCCGGTCGTTGACGACAACCGTGCCGGCCAGGAAATCATGCAGCGTGCGCCGCCGCGGGTTGAACAACACGACAAGCAGGATCAGCGTCCCGGTGACCGCCATGGACCCGTAGAAGGCGACCGTCTGGATCATGGCCTGGAACAGGGTCGGTCGTCCACCCTCGGCTTCCGCCCCCGGCGCGATGGACATCACCCGGATGCCGGCCGCCCGCATCCCCAGGGTGGCGGATCGCGGGCCGGAGATCAGCAGCGAGTGGTACAGCAGCGGCACCAGGGCCACCAGAAGGGCATGCAGTGGCCAGAACAGCCCGAAGGTCAGCACGGTGAAAATTCCGGCGACGATCCACACCAGCCCGGCGGCCATCGCGACGATAACAATGTCCAGCAGGTAGGCGAACACCCGCCGGATGGTGACGCCTCGGTAGTAGATCGGATGCTTCCAGGGATCGGCCCATTCCGGCTGGGGCGGGATGACGGTCACGGCGGTGTCGGTCATGGGGGGCTTTCCTAAACGAACTGTCATCCCGAGGAGCGGAGCGACCGAGGGAGCTCATCCGGGGAAGCCTGGACAAACGGCACCGGATGAGGTCCTTCGCTGGCGCTCAGGATGACAAGAGAACAGGCGGCGAGAAAGGTCGGTCCCCCCTACTTCTTGGCCGGCGCCTTCTTCATCTCCACCGGAGCGGTCTGCTCGGCGGGCGGGGGGATGTCGTTCTCGCGCATCAGGATGATGCTGATGCGGCGATTGCGCGGGCCCTTGGGATCGGCCACGTCCAGCGGCTCCTGGGCGGCGCGGCCCACCACGCGGTCGATGCGGTCTTCCGGCACGCCGGCCGCCAGCAGGGCGCGGCGGCTGGCCAGGGCGCGGTCGGCCGACAG
>CAJANN010000185.1 GCA_903941095.1 uncultured Rhodospirillaceae bacterium
CGCGATTTCAGCCAGATTGTCGAAATCGTCGATCACCAGTCTGGCCCCCGCGCCCTGCAATTCCTCGATGGCGTGATAGCCCCACGACACGCCCAAACCGATGGCCTTGGCGGATCGAGCCATCATCATGTCATAGGCGGTATCGCCGACCATGATCACGTTGGCGGGATCCGCCCCGCATTCGGCGGCGGCACGGACCAGCATGGCCGGATTGGGCTTGCCGGGATTGTCGTCGGCGGTCTGGATGGTCAGGAAGCGGCCGTGCAGCCCGTGGGCATCCAGCATCGCCTGCACGCCGCGGCGCGATTTGCCGGTGGCCAGCCCCAGCAGCCAGCCGGCCCGGTCCAGTTCCCCCAGGGCGTCGAGGACGCCGGGGAACAGGGGTTCCTCGTTGTCGGGCAGCAGGCGCAGGCCGCGGAAGGATTCCTTGTACGCCTCGGCCACCTGGCGGTGCATTTCGTGGTTGGCCCAGGGCAGCAGGGCGGCGCAGGCCTCGACCAGGGACAGGCCGATGATGCGGCGGACATCGGCCGGGTCGGGAACCCCCAGTTCCATGTGCGACCATGCCTGGGTCATGGCGGCGACGATATTGTGTTCGGAATCGATCAGGGTTCCGTCGACATCAAAAACGACAAGACGCAATTCGCTCATGGATCCGGTACCGGCAGTCATGATGCCTGACTTTACCCCAAGGCGCCGCGGTTACCAAACGGAAGGATGCGGCTGCGTGACAGGGGGGGGAAAGCGGAGTATGGTGCGGCTTCTGTTGGATTTTCGGAGAACGGATGACGATGCGTTCCATCGCTCTTGCGCTTGTTTTCGGGACGGTTGCCGCGTCCTCTGCCCTGGCCCAGGCTCAGGCCCCCGCCCAGTCCCCGGCCATCCCCGAGGCGGCGCAACGCTTCCAGGCCTATGTGACCGGCGAGGTCTACAAGAAGTCCATCAGCCAGCTGGCGGTGATCGGCGACACCATTTCGGCGCCGGACTGCAAGGATCACAAGCCGGTCGAGCGGGTGGCCATCACCGTCTTCGGGCCGCCGGCCTTCACCGAGGCCGAGCACCCGCAGGCCGGCCTGTGGATGGATCGCATCAAGGTCAACCGCTGCGGCACCACCGTGGTGCAGAACATCCTGGTCCGGGCTCAGGCCAACGGCCAGCCGCCGCAGATGGCGCTGAAGATGCCCGGCACCACCGCGGCCAATCCGCCCATGCAGGACACCGTGATGAAGGATGTGATCGCCAGCCTGGCCAAGGGCAAGTGCAGCGACCAGACCCGGATCATCCCGGTGAACAGCAAGATCGACAAGGACACCAAGCCCCGCAAGATCGACGAGAAGGGCATGCTGATCGAAGGGGCCTGGAAAGAAACCTGGAGCTTCACCGCCTGCGGCAAGAAGACCGACATCGGCGTCGAGTTCGCCGCCGACGGCAAGGGCGGACTGAACCACAAGATCAAGTAGCACGCATTTGCGGACCAGGGGGCGGGTGCGGCCAGTCGGGCCGTGTCCGCCCTTTGTTTTTGCGCTCAGGGAGATTTGTCATGCCGACCATCCTGATTACCGGCGCCAACCGCGGCCTGGGTCTGGAATTCGTCCGTCAATATGCCGCCGCCGGCTGGCGGGTGCTGGCGACGGTGCGCGATCCGCTGTCGGGCCGGGCCACGTCCGAGGCCGGCGGCCAGGTCTATGTCGCCGATATCGCCGACGAGACGTCGCTGCGGCGGCTGAAGACGTCGGTGGCGGCCACCATGTTCGACATCGTGCTGAACAATGCCGGCGTCTATGGCGATCGCCAGGATTTCGGCGATGTCGATGTCGCCGAGTTCCTGCGGGTCGTCCGCACCAACACCATCGCGCCGCTGAAAATCGCCGAAACCTTCGCCGACCGGATGGACGGGCGCCGGATCATCGCCGCCGTTTCCTCGAAGATGGGCTCGGTGGCCGACAACGGTTCGGGCGGGTCCTATGCCTACCGGGCCTCGAAGGCGGCGCTCAACATGGTGGTCAAGGGGCTGGCCGCGGATCTGCGGCCGCGCGGCATCACCACGGTGGCCCTGTCGCCCGGCTGGGTGCGGACCGACATGGGCGGCGCCGCCGCACCGCTTGAGGCTTCCGAAGCGGTGGCCGGCATGCGTGCGGTGCTGGACCGGCTGAGCCCGGCCGACAGCGGCAAGTTCTTTCATTTCGACGGAACCGAACTGCCCTGGTAGGATGCGCCGATGTCCGCTCCGATTGAATTCTATTTCGACTTTTCGTCGCCCTACGCCTATTTCGCCAGCCACGGCATCGATGCCGTGGCGGCGGAATTCGGCCGTCCCTGCCTGTGGAAGCCGATGCTGTTGGGGCCGGCGTTCAAGGCGTCGGGCAACCAGCGCCTGGTCGACCAGCCGCTGAAGGGGGCCTATGCCCTGCACGACTGGCTGCGGCTGGGGCGGATGCTGAACCTGCCCTATCGCCATCCCGACCCGTTTCCGGTGGCGACGACCGCGGCGGCACGGGTTTTCTGGTGGCTGGAGGCAACCGATTCCACCCGGGCCAAGGCCTTCGCCCGCGCCGTCTTCGCCGCCTATTTCGCCGAAGGCCGCAACATCTCGGACGAGGATGTGGTGGCCGGGCTGGCCGAGGGCCAGGGCCAGGACCGTCAGTCGGCCGTGGATGCCATGCGGGACCCGCGCTGGAAGGACCGCTGCCGGTCCGAGACCGAGGCGGCCATTGCCCGCGGCGTGTTCGGTGCGCCGTTCTTCTTCGTCGGCGGCGAAGGGTTCTGGGGGAGCGACCGTCTGGAAATGCTGCGCTCCTGGCTGGGCCGCGGCGGCTGGTAGGGGCGTTGCGCGGCGGCCCGGAAGGGTATTATCCTCGACCGTATGACTGTTGACCAGGAGACTTGCGTTGCCTTTGCTGATCGACCTGAAGCCTGGTGAGAAAGTCATCATCAACGGTGCCGTGCTGGAAAATGCCGGGGCCAATACGAAGATCAGGATTCACAACGAGTCCAATATTCTGCGGCAGAAGGAAATCCTGACCGGGGACGAGGTTTCGACCCCGGCTGCGCGGGTCTATTTCTGCCTGCAATGCGCTTATATCTTTCCGGAAAAGCGCGCCCATTACCTCGAACTGTGCGGCCACTATCTGGCCGAGTATCTGGGGGCCTGTCCTTCCGCCACGGACATCGGCGAGGAAATCCGCGCCGACATC
>CAJANN010000186.1 GCA_903941095.1 uncultured Rhodospirillaceae bacterium
CATCGGCACAGTCCAGATCGGCGGGACCGGCTTGGCGCACATCGTCGGAGGCCAGGCGCTTGAACACCCGCGCCAGCCACAGGGTGAAGGACGCCCCGGCCTCGATGCCGGCAACACCGGAGACCGCCTTCACTCCCTCGCCATCGATGAACAGCGCCGCCTGGCGATAGGCCGTCAGCGCCCGGCTGTCGTTGACCATGACGAAGCCCAACTCGGTGGAACTGGCGGCCTGGCGGGCGTGTTCCTCCAATCCCAGCAGGGTGATCAGCGGGTTGTCGGTCATGGCGCGGGCAACTGGACCCGGCCGGTCATGCCGGCGATCAACTCGGGATAATCGCCTCGCACTTCCGCCACCACCTTGACCGAATGGCTGACGGCATCGACCTTGGCGCCGATACGGGTGATCTTGGCGGGATAGGCTTTCTTCACCTCGTCCACCGCCACCTGGATCACCAGTCCGGGCTTCAAGCTCCGCACCCAACCCGACGGCACGATGAATTCGGCATCCAGCGCCGAATCCTCAAGGATGTCGAGGATGGGTTGGCCGGCCTGGATGTATTGATGGGCGCGGGCCTTCTGTTCCACCACCCGGCCCGAGAACGGCGCATTGATGCCGCACTTGCTGGTGACGGCGCGGGCGGAGTTGAGCTTGGCCTGAGCCACGGCAGCATCCGATGCCGATTTCTCGGCCTCCAGCGTGCCGGCCGAATTCAGTTCCAGCAGGCGTTTGTGCACAGATTTGGTCTTTTCCGCCGCCCCCAGCACCGCCTGGGCTTCATCCAACTGCGCCCGCTGGATGACGCAGTCGAAGGCCACCAATTGCTGCCCCTCCCTGAAACGGTCGCCTTCCTTGACCGCGATGCGGTCGATCTTGCCCGGCAGTTCGGCCGAAAGCGTCGTGAACTGCACCGCCACCAACTGGAGCGGGATCACTGGCTCCTGTGCCTGCGCCGCGAAAGACAGCAGGACCAGGGCGGGAACCGCCCATCTCAGGCGATGTGCGAAAAGGGGCAATGTGATCGTCATGGTATGATCCCCAAAGCGGCAAGACCGTCCCGGCCTCCCTCAACCATCGACGTCGTTGCGGGCCACCACAGGAGGCGCGTTTTCCGCCGGGGCCGAAAGCGCCTCGAATGTCTCGGCGATGCCGCGGCCCAGCCAGCTCAGGGCATCAGCCACCGCGTCGGATTGTCGCACTTCCGGTTCGACCGGTGTTGTGGGCAAAATCTTGTCGATGACTGCGGGCGCACTCTGCGGTACCGGGGCAGGCATCGACACCGGCGGCATGGCCAGGACGATGGCCCCCGACACCCCGTCAAGGGTATGGGATGCCACCCTCGCGGGGACGGGATCGGCGCCGATGGTGGATTGCAGCTTGCCGTAGGCCGACTGCATCTGGGCATAGGTCTGGAAGCGGCGCAGTTCGGCGGCGATGGCCGAGGTCTCGGTGCTGATACGCTCGATATCGTTGGCCGTGCCACCGCGCTGCTGGTTGCCCGAGGCATCGGCCAGACGCATCTCGATCCCCCACAGCTTGTTGGCGCGCTCGAACTGCTTGGCCGCGCTTGCGAACTGGTGCGACACCACATGGACCTGGGCCAGGACTGCCATGCGAAGCGCGATCCGTTTGGCCTCGGCCACCTTCTCGGCACTTTCCGAATGGGCGATGCGATCGGGGCCAGACAGCACGTTGAGCAGATTCCAGGTGACCTTGGCGCCCACGTCGTTCCAGCGATTGTCCATCAGGAACGAGTTGGACTCGTACTGGCGCGAAAACGACAGGGTGACACCCGGCAGCAGCTTCAGGATTTCCTTTTGGGTATCGTCGATGGCGATTCGGCTCTGGTAATCCTGCTCGCGTAGATCCGGGTTGTTGATCATCGCCGCCTCTTCCATGTCCTCGATAGACATGGACCAAGCCGGGATCGACATGTCGCCGTTGCTGGGAACCTCAAGCTTGAAATCGCTGCCGGGGGCCACATTGATCAGGGCAGCCAACTCGGCCTTGGCCGTGGTCAGTTCCTGATCGATGGCCTCGAGCTGGCGGATGCTTTCCAGCAGGGTTTTCTGGACACGCAGGGTTTCCGTCGGATTTTTCAGCTTCTCGGACTCGACACGCTCCGAATCCCGCAACGCCTTCTCGGACGAGGCGATGGTTTCACCGACCTTCGCCTTCAATGCCTGGGCTGCGGCGGCACGCCAGAACGTGAAGCGCACCTCCTGCACCAGATTGTTGACCGTCTTGCGCCGCTTTTCCTGGGCAATCAGGGCCCGATCGGCGTTCTGATGGGCGGTAAAGTAGCTGACGCCAAAATCGAGGATGTTCCAGGTCAGACCCAAATCGCTGGTGATGGAGAACCGATCTGCCGAATAGGTCGGATTGGACGTGCTGGTGGTCTGGGTGATCAGATCGCGCGAGCGGGTGGCGTTGGGCTCGGACCGCTCGGTATAGCCGGCATTGGCGGTCAGCTTGGGCAGCAGATCGAAGCGATCGAGATCCGTCTGCCCCAGGGCCAGGGCCTCGTCCATCATCTTGGCCCGTTTGTCCAGATTGTACTTCAGTACGCGGGCAACGGCATCGGACAGGGTCAGCGGCCTGGACAGGGTTTCCTGCCCATCGAACATGGCGGCGCGGTCGGCCTTGGCCTTGGCGCTGAACTCCTCGGCCGTGAACGGCGTCGGCGTCACCGCACAGGCAGACAGCAGGGCGACGGTGGAAACGGCGGCCAGAAGACGGGCGGCCCGGGTGATGTTGATGGTCATGACAGTCCTATCCCCTGGTCTTAGGAAAAGCGGATGGCGGCGAAACGCGCGGCCAGTTTGAGTTGTTGGGTGAAGGCCAGTTTGCCCGGCGCGCGGTCGCGCTGGTGATG
Source organism: uncultured Rhodospirillaceae bacterium (assembly GCA_903941095.1). Taxonomy (GTDB): domain Bacteria; phylum Pseudomonadota; class Alphaproteobacteria; order Rhodospirillales; family Magnetospirillaceae; genus Magnetospirillum. Next base: position 2,874 of record CAJANN010000186.1, read on the forward strand.
GCCCAGCTTGATGACATTGCCGTCCCGGACGGCGCCGGTCTTCTCGGGTAAGCCGTTGATGCGCACTGTGATGGTGGCTTCCTGGCCTTTGTCGTCGCGGGCGATGATGCGGACCACCATGGTGCCCCGGAAATCGGCGGGCGGCTGACCCGCCAACGTCCCGGAGCGCGAATCGAAGTTCAGCCACGACGGCAGGGGCTGTCCCGTAATTCGGGCGGCACTCAACGTGACCACGGCGTCGGAACGACTATGGACAAAGGCATCCACCGGAATGGTCACCTTCATGGGACCATCCGCAAGCGGAGGAACCTGCATCTCTGGGCGAAGGGCGAGCAGTCCCTCGACCGCAGGCCCCCCCGGGGCGCCCGTCACCACCGGCACGCGGAACCCGCCGCCCTCGGTCGGCGACGTGAATTGGGACGTCACCACCACCGGGATCACGGGCGGAGCGACGACCACCGGGGCCAGCGCAACTTGCGGCGTGGCGGTCTTCGCCGTGTCGCCGACCGGTGCCTTGGGGGCGTCAACGGGGGCTTGCACGACCGGCGCGGTAAACGTCGGCACAAACGTGAAGGAGGGAGTCCTCGTCGTATCGCGGATGATGGTCTGTGGCGGCTCGGCGACCGGCGGCGGCACGGGAACAGGCGCGGTAACCACCGGCGCGGGGGCCGAAGGCGTGGGAGTGGGCGCCGGCGCTTGGGTCGTGGCGGTCGGCGCAGGGGTGCCGCCACCGCCACCTCCGCCTCCGCCTCCGCCACTGGCCCCATAGGGCGTTCCATCTGTGCCGAAGCCTTCGACAAATCCGGCCGAAGCCGAGGTCTTGGTAATGGAAGTACCCGAGTCTGAAATCGAGACGATATTTGCCTGGGCACGTCCGGCAATGGCACTGATGCCGTTGACGTAGAGTTCACTGGTGATCTGAACGCTACTGCTCGAGGCGCCGACCTTGCCCCAAACATAAGTACCGGACGAGTCCAGCTTCTCATGGAATATGTTGTTGGAGTTCAGTCCGGTGAACGACCCACCGTCGCCACCGGCGGGGTCGAGATTGAAGCTGGAACTGTATGAGCTGCCGCCCACATAGATGTTGTTGGACCCATCGGTGATGACGGCAATGCCCTGGCCACCCATGTTGCCGGTGCCGCCGATTTTCTTGGCCCAGGCATAAGTTCCGTCACTACCATTATACTTGGCGACGAAGGCACTGTTGATATCGTGGTCGGTTATCAGGTTGGCGGTGCCGTTGGGGTCGAAGTTTGTGGTGTCGCTGAAGGCTCCGACCACGATGACGTTGCCTGCGGCATCGACCGCCATGGTATCGGCATATTGTTTTCCAACACCGGTCGTTATGGCTTCAAACCATTGACTGGCGCCGCTGGCGTTAAGCTTTTGCAGGAACATCTGCTCGCTCGCCGCAATGCTTGCCGCGCCGCCCGGGGCAGAATCGATAGTTCCAGAAGAGTCATACCGGCCCAGGACGAAAAAGTTCGTGCCGTCCGACTTGATGGAATAGACGTGCTGCTGGGCATAGGCCTGGGTATCGTCATAGGCGCAGGCCCACTGCGCAACACCGGAAGAATTAAGACTGACGGCAAAGCCGGCCATGTCGCCATCGGAAGCGGCGCTGAGTGTCTTGCCGTTGCCGAAATCAACAGATGTCCTGAAATCACCACCAAGGACAATCTGCGTTCCAGCCGTGGTGACGGCGGTGGCGATATCGTTTCCGCCGCCGCCGTAAGTCTTGTTCCAGATGAAGGCGCCAGCGTTGCTTAACTTGGTGACGAAGATGTCGTTGCCGCCGTTGGACGCGGTGTTGCTGGCGCCGCTGGTCGGATCGAATTTGGCTGTCCCGGAAAACGTGCCGACGACGATGATATTGCCGTCACTGTCGATGGCCACGGACTGCGCACTGGAGATTGTATTGCTGTTCGTGCTGTCCGCCAGCTTTTCGGCCCACAGGCAGACACCCGTCGCGTCGTACTTGGCAATGTATCCGACGGATTTGTTGTTGCTGTAGGTGTTGGTCAGGCTGGTCGGCGTGCCGTTGATGGTGAATGTGATGGTCTTGTCGAAGCAACCAACCACATAGATGTTATTGTCCGAATCCACTGCGGTGTCATACAGGAACACCCAGGGGGTCGCGCTGCTCGGATTTTCAACTACGATCTGAAACGGCGAAGGTGCTACCAAATTACGTTGGAAAGCGGCCAAAGCCGTGGGATCGAGTTGATTGGCCGCTACCGCGCCGGTGACCTTTTCCAATATCCAGTCACCGTCGATACCGGTAAGGTTTTCGGACGCCGCCACGTCAGCCCCGGTCATAGCAGCAAGGTCTGAGATAAACTGCTGCCCGTCACTGCCCTTGGCCACGTCGCAGCCATACAGGAGCAGGTCGCCACCCGCTTTCAAGGCATGCCCAATCTCAGCTAGTTCCGCCTGAACCATGACGTCGGACAAGCGGGCGCCGGTCAGCACATCCGTCCCCAGCGTCACCGACGCGTCGTCACCATGGGACAGGATGGACATGCTGTCATAGCCGGAATGGGTTTCGGCCCATTTGGCCATCTGGGCCAAGCCACTCTGGCCGCCGTCGATCTCCACGATCTCGATTCCGGGTTTCACAGCCGCTTCCAACGTCTGGTAATCGGCTACCGCGGTATCGACGAACACCACCTCCTTCCTGCCGCCGTCCAGGGCGGGGTCGGCGGCACGAACCTGCACCGGTGCCGGGGCATCAGGAATCAGCGCCTTGGCCGTCGTGTCGGGAGCGACGTGGGCGGCATCGGCCAGGGCGGCGCCGTCGAACATCCAGCGCGGTTCAAGGGCCAGTAGGCCGAGATTCGGGCGTTTGCGTCGGGGAAGTTGGGAGTTCATTGCATTAATCCTGATTGCGACGCGCCTGGAAGCGGGTCGGGGGCATGCCGAAGCGGCGAGTGAAAGCGGCGGAGAAGGTGGGGACGTGCGAATAGCCCAGCGAGAAAGCGATCTCCTTGATGGAGGCGCCGCCATCCATCACCAGATCGCGGGCACGAAGCAGCCGCCAGTCCACCAGCCATTCGAAGACGGTCATGCCGAAGACGGCGCGGAACTGGGCGTTGAGCTTGCGGGGATGTACTCCCACCACGCGCGATATCTCGACCATCGCGGGAGGCGACACCGGATCAGCCAGCAGAATGTCGCGGACAGCGAAAGCATTGCGCCGGTCCTCGCTTTCCTCCTCGACCAGCAGTTCGATGACTTTGCTTTGTACGTAGAGGCTGAACGCCGGACCGCGATAGGGGGTACGGGCGATATCCTCGGCGATGCGGCGCACCAGTGCGGAATTGGAGATTTCGACCAGTCCACACGCACCGGACAACAGCCGTTCCATGCGGGTGCCGTGGCCGTTGCCATGGCCGAGCATGACCCGCAGCCGAGCCGGAGATATCCGCGCCACCAGGGTGTAGTCGCTACCAGACTCCTCTGAACGCGTATCGGCAGTCGACAATAATACCACGGCCTTGAGACGCTCCCGCCTCGCAAGGGGGAAAGCCAGGATGACCTCCAGCCCCTGGCCAACATGGATATGCTGAATATCGCTTGACATAAGCTCTCCGCGTCGACTGCCGCGACAGCGGGATTAGAGCGCAGCAGCCAGCCAACTTGAACTGGGCCGATGTACGGAATTCTGTCTAA
>CAJANN010000187.1 GCA_903941095.1 uncultured Rhodospirillaceae bacterium
TGTTAAGTATAATTCAGGCAGCAATTCATGGGCGGTCATTAATTCTCAATCAAATGTACGCGATTTGACGGCGAACGCAAACAGTGTTCAGATTGGCAATGATGGAAGCCTTTATTATATGTATTATAAGGTGACGGCGCCGCCATCAAATTCCCTGGCTACATATGCCACAGCCTACCTTGAGAAATATAATACTGGGACATCATCGTGGACCGCCATCGGTAATTTTCTTTCCACAGATCATAATTCAACGAGCTATTGCGTTACCCAAAATGGCACTATTTATTTAGCGAGAAATGTGTGGGACTATTATAATGTAGCGCTAAACACAGCTTCTACATCGCTGATTGATATAGAGAGGTACGATGGATCGTGGTCGAGCATTTATTCTCTTTCAGACACATCCCCCGCTGGTGTTGCATGGAGTCCGGAATCCGCGTCTCGTATTATGTGCCTCCCGGACGGAACAGTTTACGCCACTGTCCAGCACGAGGGAGCTTCAGTATACACCCTTTGCCAGGTTACAGGATCAAATCTTGTAGATAAAAATGTAACAGTTTCCACAACATCAGGCTACGTAAACTCATTCAGCGCAGGGTCTAGTGGCGCAATATACTATGCAAATTTTGTCGGTGGGACGCTGAATTATTATAGCTATTCTGGGGGGAATTCCAGCGTCATCACAACATCCACCAGTGACTATGTTACATCGTCACTTGCTGTTAGCCCAAGCGGTGCGCTCGTTAGCTGGAAAGCGGCTTCCCCTACGAATGATCCCAATTATGGCGATTCTGCTCAGACCACGAACGCTCTGGTTCAACGGATCATTACGGGGCCGACTATCAGCTCCATCAATCGCAATGCCTCGACCAATGCGATTACTAACGCCAGTTCCTATTCCTTCGACGTCACCTTCAGTCAGGCGGTCACCGGAGTGACGTCGGGCAAATTTTCCCTGAGCGGAACGCGCACGGGCGGCAGCATCAGCAGCGTCACGTCTTCCGATAATATCACCTGGATGGTCACGGTCAGCGGCGTGACGGGCGATGGTACGTTGGGTGTCAACCTCAGCGACATCTCGGGGATTACGGCGGTCAGCGGCGGCGCGGCCTTGACATCGACCCGCAATGCCGACCAGACCACCACCATCGACACAACGGCCCCGACCATCAGCAATGTCACCCTTAATGCCGCAACCTACAAGCTGGGTAGCACCGTAACCGCGACGATGCAATTGTCCGGGTCCTATGACGGCAACGGGGCGTATACGCTGGGAACGGGCAGCACACTGGACGGCATGACGCTGACCGGATGGAGCTATGACAGTGCCAACAACCGGGGTACCGCCACCTTCACGGTGACAGGGAGCACTACCGAGGTGATCAACGGCAGTGTCGCCACCGGCATCGTGGTCAAGGACGCGCTGGGCAATGCCAGCACCACCTACAGTTCCGGCGTCCCTTCCATTACCATCGACGCTCAAGTCCCCACGGACATCGCGCTCAACAATAACAGCATTAGCACCACAGGCGGCGCCAATGCGGTTGTAGGCAATCTTTCCACAACGGATGTTACCACTGGTGAAACGTTCACCTACACGCTTGTGGCCGGGGCGGGGGCAACCGACAATGCCAGTTTCAATATCAGCGGAGGCAATTTACGCGCCAATGATCCCAACGCCCTGGGGGCTGGCACCTATTCGGTACGCGTGCGCAGCACCGATGCCGGCGGCAATACCTTTGAAAAGGTATTTGCCTCTTCGACGTCCGAAGTGGAATTGGCCCGGTTTCGGCGTGAGCGTTTTGCCTACCTGTAGCTGAATATCCCCTTGTTCGATCGGTTCGCTGACCATCCCCTCGTCCCGACCTGCCCTCTGGCAGGCCACCGAGCGGAGCGGCGGTCAAGGATGGCCGCAGGCCACCGCGTCAGCGGCGCCGAAGGCGTCCTTGACCGACGTGAGCACGGTGGCAATCTGCGGCGGTCTGGGTCGAGCGAGGAGACTGACATGGACGCCAATGCGATCCTGGCCTTGGGCTTGGGGGTGACCCCGCCGTGGAAGCTGGTGGGCCAGCGGCTGGACACGACGATGCAGCCGCACATTCTGCATCTTGAGGTCGCCGTCGACCGGGGTAGCCTGTTCGCCTGTCCGGTGTGCGGCCGGGCCTGCAAAGCCCACGACTTCGCCGAGTTCACCTGGCGGCATCTCAACTTCTTCCAGCACCACTGCCACATCACCGCCAAGGTGCCGCGCACGGACTGCCCCGACCACGGGGTGCTCAGGGTCGGCGTGCCGTGGGCGCGGGAGAGCAGCGCGTTCACCCTGCTGTTCGAGCAGGCGGCGCTGACACTGGTCCGCGAGATGCCGGTGCTGGCGGCGGCCCGCATCATCGAGATCACCGACCAGAGGCTGTGGCGCATCGTCAAACACTACGTCGGCAAGGCGGTGGAACGCCTCGACCTGTCCAGGCTCACCGCCATCGGCCTCGACGAGACCGCCGCCAAGCGCGGCCACACCTACGTCACCGTGTTCATCGACCTCGACCGCAAGGACAAGCCGGTGGTTTTCGTCACCCCCGGCCGGGGCAAGGACACCGTCGCCCAGTTCAAGACGTTCCTGGCCGGGCATGGCGGCACCCCGGGCCGCATTGTCGAGGTGGTGTGCGACATGAGCGGCGCCTTCATCGCCGCCGTCGGCGAGGTCTTCCCCAACGCCGCCGTCACCGTCGATTGGTTCCATGTGGTCCAGCTGTTCACCAAGGCCCTCGACGAGGTCCGCCGCGCCGAAGCCCGGCACAACAAGCTGCCCAAGGCGCTGCGCTGGGCCATCTTGAAGCGGGCCGACGGCAAGATGACCCAGGCCCAAGCCGAGGCCCTGGCCGAACTGGAAGCCTCCGACCTGCTCACCGCCGTCGCCTGGCGGCTCAAGGAGAAGCTCCGCTGGGTGCGCAGGGCCGACACCGTCCAGGCCGCCCGCTGGCGCATCACCAACTTCCTGCGCCATGCCCACGAGGTGATCGGTGACAACACCATCCTCGATCCCATCCGCAAGGCGCTGGGCACCGTCGAGAACCACCGTAGCCGCATCCTCGAACGCTGGACGTCAACCCATTCCAACGCCCGCCTCGAGGGCTTCAACGGCCTGTTCCAGGCCGCCCGCGCTCGCGCCAGGGGATACCGCAACACCACAACCTTCGCGACAATGATCTACCTGATCGCGGCGCCTCTCGGCGACCTCTTCAAATCCACTTGAGGCGTCGAAGAACCAA
>CAJANN010000188.1 GCA_903941095.1 uncultured Rhodospirillaceae bacterium
AATCCCACATGACGTCTCCTGCGCAGGCCAGGAATTCAGGTGGAAGAGTTGCCAGTCCCTTGTTGCCCTGGCTTTGCAGCAATGCCGCTTGCGTATAGGCGTCCGATTGCATGTTCCTTCGTTTGAGATAGCCATCGGCCAAATCATGCATGTCTCTTCTCGGAAACGGGCAGACGCGAAATGATAAGTCGGAGGGCTGCTGGAGATCGTCCGTCAACGCGACGCGGTCATTCAAGGTTGAGGCATAGGCCAGCCAGACCGGCTTGGCCACCTCCTCCAGAAAATCTCGTTCCATGCCCCTGGCCGCCAACCATTCGGGATCGGTCGATGCGAAAATGCGCGAGGCGATGACCGCCCCGCTTCGTTCGCTCAGGCCGCTGAAACCGGTGCGCATGCCGTGGACGGTGGAATAGGCCAGTGTCGGACCAATCAGTGCGACGGAAATGCCGAGGGCCGTTGTCACGACCCCCTTGGCGCCCTGCCGGCCTCGCAGGATGGCCCACACCAGGACGCCAGCCAGCGCCGCCGCCGGCACGGATATGTCTGATGTCCGCAGCAGCGGTACAATCCCCAGCAACAAGGCCGCTGCCGCCCACCGCCACCGCCACTGCCCAAGCACCAGCCACAACGCAAGCAGGAGCGCGAGTTTTGATGGAGCTTCGCTCTGCGGGGTTACCAGCCATTGCATGTCGAACCGATCCGCCGCGAACAACAGCGCGACGGCGGCAGCGCCGACTGGGCCCGCAAGCCGGCCGAGGCGGATCGCCAGCATGGTTCCGAGGACCAGATAGGATGCGACCTGAATTCCGGCGATCCACGCCAGCAGTTCGCCCTCGGTCTGCCACGGCACTGCCAGCGACACCCCCAGAAGTATGACCCGGTAGCCCGGTTCGCGATGGGCGGGAAACACCAGTTCGCCCGAATTGCGGAATTCGGTCGCTGTGACAAGATAGGAAGGCCCGTCATTGGTCTGGCCGGGACGCAACTCGGACAGATTGACCGCCAGCAAGGCAATCGAAGCTGTCAGCACCGCTATCGCGGCCCATTTTAGCACGGCGTGGGTTTTGAAATGCATCGACGGGTTCCAGAGGCGATGTAATTATAGGTGAGACGTCGTTGGAGCGGCAATCAATTGTCGTCCGAACTGGCTGAGGCACGGGTGGAAATCTGTCGATATGAAGATTGCTGGAGCACCCCGTTTCGTGCTGATCGACCGCGACGGCACCATCAATGTCGAGAAGGATTACCTGTCGGACCCCGGGCAACTCGAACTCATTCCCGGTGCGGCCTCAGCCATCCGGAACTTGAATACAGCCGGCTTCGGGGTAGTGGTGATCACCAATCAGTCGGGCATCGGGCGAGGCTATTTCACGCTGGAGCGCCTGGGTGAGGTCCACGCCCGCCTGGCCGAGATGCTGGCCGACGAGGGTGCCTCGGTCAAAGGGATATACATCTGCCCGCACGGTCCCGACGACAACTGCACCTGCCGCAAGCCCCTGCCGGGCATGGTCGAGCAGGCGGTGGCCGAGCATGGCTTCGATTCCGGCACTGCCTTCGTGATCGGCGACAAGGAAGTGGATGTCGAACTGGGCCGCACGGTGGGCGCCACCACATTCCTGGTCCGCACCGGCTATGGCCGGAAATACGAAGCGGCCACCAAGGCCGATCATGTGGTGGACGACCTGACGGCCGCGGTCTCGGTCATTCTGGCTCAGGTGACCTGACGCAACAATTCGGCGGTCCTCAGCGCGGTCCGTTCCCACGAAAACAGCTTGGCCCGCTCGATGGCACGCCCCATTAGGGTGACGCGAAGGTCTGCGTCGGTCAGCAGTTGCTCGACCTTGACGGCGATATCCTCGGGGTCGGAGGGATTGAACAGGAGCGCCGCGTCGCCAACCAGTTCCGGCATGGCCGCCGCCCTCGAACAGGCGATGGCACAACCCGAAGCCATGGCTTCGACCACGGGATTGCCGAACGTCTCGACGGTGGACGGAAAGACGAAGACCGCGCAGCGACGATAGAGCTCGGCCAGCTTGTCGGGTGAGCAGCGTCCGAGGAACTGGACGTTCTTCTCGAGCCCCCAAATCTCGATCTGATCCATCAGCCCCGCCATGTGGCCGGCATCCACCGGCGCCCCGGCGATCAGCAGGCGGATGTCGGGAAAGCTGTGGCGGAGAAACTGCAGCGCCTCGATCAAGGTCGGATAATTCTTCTGGATGTAGATGTCGCCCACAGCCACCAGGGTCAGCGGCTCGCGCAGCTCGGACGAGGCGGGGGGGCTGTAGTGGGGGCCGACCCCGTGGTGGATGATGGAAATGCGCTCGTCTTCCTTCAGACCGAAACTGTCGAGGAACATGCGCTTGGCATAGTCGGAGACGGTGATCGCCCGACGGCAAAGGGCGAAGGATGCCCGGCTCAGCAGGAACACCGCCTGCCAATAGAATTTCTTGCCAAGATCGCTTTCCAGGGCCCCGACGCCGAAGGCGTTGCGCAGCAGGATCACCGAGTGGCGGGACAGCAGGGGGCCGAAATTGGCCGGCGAGTAGATGACGTCGGCACCGATGCGGAATGCCAGCCACGGCACCACGATCTGCTCCTGGATCGTCACCGTCGCCATCCGCGACCACGCCGGGAGAATGTGCAGCGTGGCGTTCGGGCACAGTTTGTCCACCAGGTGCTTCTGGTCCTCCTGGATGACGACGTGAAGTTCGAGGTCCTCGATCCGGCACAGATGCGGCAGGATGTTGGTGATGTAGGTCA
>CAJANN010000189.1 GCA_903941095.1 uncultured Rhodospirillaceae bacterium
ACGGCATACGAGATAGCTTCAGGTGACTGGAGTTCAGACGTGTGCTTTCCGATCTGCTGGACGCCCCGGGCAGCGGGATCGAACGCAAGCATTTGCCGCAGTTCTTCGCCGCCATGCGGATGATGCTGGGCGACGACCTGCACGCGGAACTGAAGGCCCGCACCAAGCTGATCGCCGAAACCCATCGCGGCGACGACGGGCTGATCAGCGGGGACGGTCTTTATGCCGACCCGCGGGCCCGGGTGGTCCAGGAACGGGTTCTGGTCAGCATTGCCCGCTCGTTCCGCCGCTTCGAGCCGCGCAAGGATTGGTTTTTGATCATGATGGATTCGTCGCCGACAGCCGTATCGGTGGCTTCCAACGCTTTCGTTCCGAAAAAGCCCGAGGACAAGGCGACCCATCAGTTTTCCGAACGCCAGATGGTGCATCTGTTCGAAGCCCTGTTCCAGACCGTTCATCCCAGCACCTACGACGACGCCCAGCGTGCCGATTTTGTCGAACGGTTCGGTTCGGACCCGCAGACGGTTTTCGGGCCGTTCTTCGTGGAATTGCGGGCGCTGGCCGGCCGGTTGTCCTGATCGCGCAGGCGGGACGGGACGTGATCAAGGAGGCGGGACGGGGCCGGGCGGGGGGAATCGCTCCCCCCCTATGCGGTCAGGCTTGCACGCGCCGGTTCAGGGCGGCCGCCACGGCCTTCAGGGCCGCCATCGTGACGCTGGCGTCAAGGGCGGCACCGTAAATCAGGCAGCCGTCCGCCGTGATCGATACATAGCAGGCGGCCTGAGAATCCGATCCGGTGCCGATGGCGTGTTCGTGATAGTCCTGGATCGCCGCCACGACGCCCATATCCTTTTCCAGCGCGTGGATGAAAGCGTCGACAGGTCCGGCGCCGACGCCCTGGATGATCCGTTCGACGCCGTCCACCGACATCTGTGCGGTCAGGGCGCGGGCTCCCTTCGAGACCGGAACGGTGGAATAATCCACTACCTGGATCCGTCCCGGCGTCAGATAGGTGGCGACGAAGGCGGCGTGGATCTCGTCCGCCGACAGTTCGCGGCCTTCGCGGTCGGCGATGCCCTGCACCACCTTGGCGAATTCGGTCTGCATGGGCTTGGGCAGTTCCAGCCCGTGATCGCGTTCCAGGACATAGGCGACGCCGCCCTTGCCCGACTGGCTGTTGATGCGGATCACCGCCTCGTAGGTGCGGCCGACATCGGCCGGGTCGATGGGCAGATAGGGTACTTCCCAGACCGCCGAATTGGCCTTGTCCCGGGCTTTGAAGCCCTTGTTGATGGCGTCCTGGTGCGACCCGGAAAAGGCGGTGTAGACCAGTTCGCCGGCATAGGGGTGGCGCGGATGAACGGGCAGGCCGGTACATTCCTCGGCCCCCCGGCGGATGGCGTCGATGTCCGACAGGTCCAATCCGGGATCGACGCCCTGGGTGAACAGGTTCAGGGCCAGGGTGCAGACATCGACATTGCCGGTGCGCTCGCCGTTGCCGAACAAGGTGCCCTCGACCCGGTCGGCGCCGGCCAGCACCGCCAGTTCCGCAGCGGCCACGCCGGTGCCGCGATCATTGTGCGGATGCACTGACACGATCAGGGACTGGCGGTTCCTGACGGTACGGCAAAACCATTCGACGGTGTCGGCATAGACGTTGGGCGTGCTCATCTCGACGGTTGCCGGCAGATTGACGATCATCTCGCGGCCGGGAGCCGCCCCCCAGGCGGCGGCCACCGCCTCGACGATCTCGACGGCGAAGTCGGGCTCGGTGCCGGTGAAGCTTTCCGGGCTGTACTGGAAGGTCACCTCGCCGTCCTTGCGGCCGGCCGACAGCTGGCGCACCAGCCGGGTCCCGGTCAGGGCCAGGTCGACGCAGCCCCGGCGGTCGAAACCGAACACGACCCGGCGCTGGACCTCGGATGTCGAGTTGTACAGGTGGACGATGACCCGCTTGGCGCCTTCCAGCGCCTCGAAGCTGCGGCGGATCAGGTCCTCGCGCGACTGGGTCAGGATCTGGATGGTGACGTCGTCGGGGATGTGGCCGCCTTCGATCAGCAGGCGGATGAAGTCGTAGTCGGTCTGCGAGGCGGCGGGGAAGCCGACCTCGATCTGCTTGAAGCCCATGCCGACCAGAATGGTCCACAGACGCAGCTTGCGGGACGCGTCCATCGGGTCGATCAAAGCCTGGTTGCCGTCGCGCAGGTCGACGCTGCACCAGACGGGCGGCCTGACGATGGTCTTGTCGGGCCATGTGCGGTCAGGCAGGCGGATGGCGGGATAGGAACGGTACTTTTCGGCAGCGGCGGTCTTCATGGCCGGATCATCCTTGGCGGAAATCAAAAGGGGGCGACGTCGATGTCACGGCCGCCGGCATGCGGGCAAGCCGCACCGGCCCGGCGGCCGCCGGCTAGTCGCAGACCGCCGTCAGTGATGCCGGCAACGGAAATGCGGATGATGGAAGACATGAAACCCTCGGATGCTCTGACGCCAAACAGCCCACACACTCCCCGGCGTCGTCCTACGACACCGGGCCGGTAAGCAGCAGAGAGGAAATCCGATTGATCATGACGGCAACAGTGCCAGAGCCGGGGGCGCCGCGTCAATGACGATGCTGCGGAAGTCACCGTCCGGGGGGGTGGTTTCGGGGATACGATAAATTCAGCCCCCATGTCGCGACCCCCTTGCCAGCCATCTCTCCATGCCCTTATATTCTGCCTCCCGGCGCGGGTGTAGCTCAATGGTAGAGCAGAAGCTTCCCAAGCTTACGACGAGGGTTCGATTCCCTTCACCCGCTCCAAGCTTTCTCCAATAAAATCAGCGAGTTGGTGCTGATCGAAAGATCGGGGACGCCACCCGTCTGCGCCTTTGTAAGGCTCTTGGGCTGGACATGCAGGAACGCGGCAGCCCGTTCGCGGGTTATGTGCGTGGACTGAACTTCCATACGGTTCGGCGTATCAAAAAAGCCCGCCGAGTGGTCTCGGCGGGCTTCGTTGTTTGCCGTGGGGTCAGTGGTTGGACGCCTGGGCGGCGCCGATGCCGGTCTGGGCACGGACATACTGGTCCTCGAACAGTTCCCGCTCGGCCCGGGCGGTGGCGCTGCCGTCCAGCTTGGACACCACGATGGTGACCAGGAACGCCAGCGTCATCGAGAACAGGGCAGGGTGCTCGTAGGGGAAGATCGGCGCCGGCTTTTCCAGCACCACCACCCACACCGCCTTGGACAGCACCACGCAGGCCACCGCCGAGATCAGGCCGGCGATGCCGCCCCACAGGGCGCCGCGGGTGGTCAGGCCCTTCCAGTACATCGACAGGAACAGCACCGGGAAGTTGGCCGATGCGGCGATGCCGAAGGTCAGGCCGACCAGGAAGGCGACATTCTGCTTCTCGAACATGATGCCCAGAACCACGGCCACCACGCCCAGAACCAGCGAGGCGATCTTGGAAACGCGCATTTCCTCGACTTCGGAGGCGTGGCCCTTGCGGATCACCCGGGCATAGATGTCGTGGGCGATGGCCGAGGCGCCGGCCAGGGCCAGACCCGACACCACCGCCAGAATGGTGGCGAAGGCCACCGCCGACAGGAAGCCCAGGAACAGGTCGCCGCCCAGAGCCTTGGCCAGGTGCATGACCGGCATGTTGCCGCCGCCCAGCAGCTTGCCGCCGACCTTGCCGCCCTCGAAGAACTGCGGGTCGGTGCCGACGATGCTGATGGCGGCCAGGCCCAGGACGCAGACCACCAGGAAGAAGAAGCCGATGAAGCCCGAGGCGACGAACACGCTCTTGCGCGCTTCCTTGGCGTTGGGAACGGTGAAGAAGCGCATCAGGATGTGCGGCAGGGCGGCGGTGCCGAACACCAGGCCCAGGGACAGCGACACCGCCGACACCGGATCGGCCAGCAACGTCCCCGGTCCCATCAGCTTGATCCCGTCCTTATGCGACGTCACCGCCTTGGCGGCCATCGCTTCCAGGCTGAAGCCGAACTTCGACAGGGCCAGCAGACACAGCAGCACGCCGCCGCCCAGCAGCAGCACCGCCTTGATGATCTGCACCCAGGTGGTGGCGATCATGCCGCCGAAGGTGACGTAGATCACCATCAGCACGCCGACGATGATCACCGCCACGGCGTAATCCAGGCCGAACAGCAGCTTGATCAGCTGGCCGGCACCGACCATCTGGACGATCAGGTAGAAGCACACCACCGTCAGCGAGCCCATCGCCGCGAAGGTGCGGATCTTCGACTGGTCCAGGCGGTACGAGGCGATGTCGGCGAAGGTGAAGCGTCCCAGATTGCGCAGCCGTTCGGCCAGCAGGAACAGGATGATCGGCCAGCCGACGAAGAAGCTGATGGTATAGATGAAGCCGTCGAAGCCCTTGGCGAACACCAGCGACGACAGGCCCAGCAGGGTGGCGGCCGACATGTAGTCGCCGGCGATGGCCAGGCCGTTCTGGAAGCCGGTGATGCCGCCGCCGGCGGTATAGAAGTCACTGGCCGACTTGGTCCGCTTCGACGCCCAATAGGTGATGCCCAGGGTTCCCATCACGAAGGCGAAGAACATCACGATGGCGGTGACGTTGACCGGCTGCTTCTCGGCACCGCCCAGGTCGCCGGGGGCGGCCAGGGCCGGGACGGCCAGCAGGCACAGCGCGGCCGCCAGCAGGGTAAGGGGACGGCTCATTTCAGCACCTCGCGGACCACGTCCTTGTTCAGCTCTTCGAATTCGCCGTTGGCGAAATACGAATACAGTCCGGTCAGCAGCCAGGACACGACGATGATCGCCGCTCCCACCGGCACGCCCACCGTCAGGTTCGCCCCTTCGGCCAGCGGCGTGCGCAGCAGGTCCGGAGCGAAGGCCACCACCATCATGAAGCAGTAGTAGGAGCCCAGGACGACGACCGACAGGGCGACGGCAAGCCGGCCTCGCCTGCGGACCAGTTCGTGGAACTTCGGGTTCTGGCGAACCCTTTGATAGACCGCAGAATCAGACATGCTTCCTCCGAAGGTTCGGTAATTCTTCGCCCTCGGATTAACAAAGGAATTTTGCCGGAATATCTGGCAATCGTGACGAATTGTAGCCGGGACCCTGCCATGCGCGGCTCATGTCGTCATTGAGCCCGAGGCCGCAGTTTGGAATGATCGGCGGATGATCCGGTCGTCCCTGTTCCTCAAGCTGCTGTCTGCGATTCTTGGTGCCGTGGCTTTGTTCTCGGCGGCGATCTACACGTTCTCGGTGCCGCTGATCGAGGAGAAGGCCTACGAGATCGAACTGAACGCCAGCCGGACCATCCTGGACAACGTCTTCGTCATGGCCGGCAAGATCAACGGCAGCCTGGAAGACCAGCGCGCCATCATCGTCGACGTCCACAAGGCGCAATTGCGCGACGTGGTCATGCTGGCGGCATCCTATCTGGACTATGCCTTCGGCCGTGCCGATCGCGGCGAGGTTTCGGTGGACGAGGCCCGCCGGTTGGCCTTCGACGGCCTCAGGGCGCTGAAGTACGGCAACAACGACTATATCTGGGTGACCGATTATGCTTCGGTGATCCAGTCGCATCCCGACCCCGAGTTCCACGGACGCGACGTCTCCGGCCTGCTGGACCCCGAGGGCCGGCCGATCCTGCCGACCATCATCGCCATCGCCCGGGAAAAGGGCGAAGGGTTCCATACCTATCCGTGGCAGCGGCTGGGCGAGTCGCGGACCTCGGACAAGCTGTCCTATTTCATCGATCTGCCCCATCGCAATCTGGTGATCGGGACCGGCACCTATCTGGACGACATCGACAAGGAAGTGGAGCGGCGCAAGGCCGCCGCCATCGACGATTTGCGCCAGGCGTTGCGGGGCATCCGCATCGCCCGCACCGGCTACGTCTATATCTTCGACGCGGCCAACAACATGATCATCCATCCCAACACCAACATCGAGGGCACCGAATTCGGCGGCCTGCCCGATCCGATGACCGGCCGGCCCATCCATGCGGAACTGAAGGAAGCCGCCGACCGCGACCGGCCGCTCAGCTATCGCTGGGACAAGCCGTCCGATCCCGGCAACTATTCGTATGAGAAGATTTCCTGGGTCCGCCACTTCAAGGGTTTCGACTGGTACATCGCCTCGTCGGTCTATGTCGAGGAACTGAAGCGGTCGTCGGCGGTGCTGGGCGACCGGCTGCTGTCCATTTCCGTGGCGGTGATGGCGCTGGCCAGCGCGCTGGGCTATCTGGCGGTCAGCCGGCTGATGGCCCCGATCCGCCGGCTGGCGGAGACCGCCGAACAGGTCGAGGCCGGCAACCTGGATGTCGCCAGCGGCATCCACCGCAACGACGAGATCGGCCTGCTGGCCGGAGCCTTCGACGGCATGATCCGCCATGTCCGCGGCGACATCGAGACGCTGGATTCCCGCGTCCGCGAGCGCACCTGCGAATTGCAGGAGGCCGAAGCCCGCCAGCGTCTGATCCTGGACGCCATTCCCGCCGCCATCGCCTATTTCGGCCGCGACGAGACCATCCGTTTCGCCAACCGGCAATGGGCGGCCCTGGTCCGCCGCGACGCCGCCTCGGTCATGGGGCTGGATCTCAAGGGGACCATCGGCCGCTATGCCCATGCCAGCATAGAACCGCACATGGCCCGGACCTGGGACGGCCTGGAAAGCACCTTCGAATACGCCTTTCCCCATCCCGACGGCCGGACGGTGGTCATCAAGACCACGCTGATTCCGCAGATCGCCGCCGATGGCGCGGTGGTCGCCATGTTCGTGCTGGCCCTGGACATCTCGGCCGAGAAGGAAACCGAGGCCCGGCTGATGGAGGCCCAGCGCATGAAGGCGGTCGGGCAGCTTTCCGGCGGTCTGGCCCATGATTTCAACAATCTGCTGTCGGTCATCCTGGGCAATCTGGCGGCGGCCCGCGACCGCTATGGGCAGACGCCCGGTCTGGACGCCTATCTGGAGCCGGCGGTGCGCGCCAGCCGGCGCGGCGCCGACATCACCTCGCGGCTGCTGGCCTTTTCGCGCCAGCAGCCGCTGAAGCCCGAGCCGGTCGAGGTGCGCGGGCTGGTGCGCGAGGTGGCCATCCTGCTGCGCCGCTCGCTGCCGAGTTCGATCACCATCTCGGTGCCCGATGGCGACGAGGGCTGCTGGGCCATCGCCGATCCGAACCAGCTGGAAAACGCCCTGATCAATCTGGCGCTCAACGCCCGCGATGCCATGCCCGACGGGGGGCGGCTGGAATTCCAGGTCGGCGTGCGCACCGTGACCGAACCGCTGCAATTCGACGAGACCGTCGTCCCCGACGAATATCTGGAGATCAGCGCAGCCGACACCGGCACCGGCTTCGTTTCCGAGGCGCTGAGCAAAGCCTTCGAGCCCTTCTTCACCACCAAGCGCCAGGGATCGGGCCTGGGCCTGTCGATGGTCTACGGCTTCGTCAAGCAGTCGCGCGGCTACATCCATCTGGACAGCACACCCGGCCAGGGTTCGGCCATCACCATCCTGCTGCCCCGGGCGGCGCCGGCACCGCTGAGCGTTCCGCACGACGCCGCCGCCCCGTGCGAGGAGGGGGCGCCGTGGCAAGGCCAACTGGCCCTGGTGGTCGAGGACGATGCCGACGTGCGTGCCGTTCTGCGCGGCCAACTGGTCGAACTGGGCTTTTCGGTGCTGGAGGCGTCCAGCGGCGACGAGGCCGTCGAACTGATCGGGGAAATCGACGGATTGTGTCTGGTGGTCTCGGACGTGATGATGCCGGGGATCAGCGGCATCGAACTGGCCCGGCGCATCCGGGCCGGGCATCCGGCCATTCGCGTCGTTTTGGCCAGCGGCTTTTCCTTCGACACTAGCGCCGACCATGCCGATCTGGTCATAATACGAAAGCCCTGGGAAAAGTCCGATCTGGTGGCGGCCATCGGCCGGGCGGAAGGGGGCGCCCACAAGAGCTGAGGAAGCGACCGAGTGAACGGCAGGAAGCGTATCTACGTCATCGAGGACGATTCCGACATCCGGGTCCTGCTGCGGCAGGTGCTGGAAGGATACGGTTATGGCGTGACGACGTTCGCCAGCGGCCGCGACGCCCGCCAGGCCATCCACCGCGACGCGCCCGACCTGTGCATCGTCGACCTGGGCTTGCCGGATATGGACGGGTTGACGCTGGTGCGCGAATTGTGGGGCGATGTCCGCTTCGGCGTCATCATCCTGACCGGCCGGGGCGGCGTGTCCGACCGGGTGCTGGGGCTGGAGCTGGGGGCCGACGATTACGTGGTCAAGCCCTTCGAGCCCCGTGAGCTGGTGGCCCGCATCAACAGCGTCATCCGCCGCCGCGAACAATTGGCCTGTGCCGCCGCGGCCTGCTCGCGGCGGGCCCGCTTCGCCGACTGGCTGTTCGATTCCGGCGATCTCAGCCTCACTCACGCCGACGGGCGTCAGGAAGCCCTGACCGCCGCCGAGGCGCAGCTGCTGCTGACCCTGCTGAAGGCGCCCAAGCGGGTGCTGTCGCGCGATCAGCTGCAGGGCGACGATCCCGAGGGCGACGATTGCCCGTTCGACCGTTCCATCGATGTCCGCATCTCGCGCATCCGCAAGAAGATCGAACCCGACCCCAAGACGCCCAGGCTGATCAAGACCGTCTACGGCGCCGGCTATCTGTTTGCGGCCGATGTCGGCTGGCTATAGAAACAATTCGTTATAATCCTGAGAAATTTGGGCAATACCGTACTGATAGAGACCGCAACAATGCCGCGGCGAAAACGCGGCGGGCATCCATGCCGGAAGGGAGAGAAGGTTCATGACCGTCAATAATCCTTATGAGTCGGGCCTAGACAAGAATTCCGCCAATTATGTCGCGCTGACGCCGTTGACCTTTCTGGAGCGCGCCGCCGCCGTGTGGCCGGACCGCGCCGCCGTCATTCACGGTCCGGTGCGGCGCACCTGGGCCGAAACCTTCACCCGCTGCCGCAAGCTGGCCGCCGCCCTGAGCGCGCGCGGCATCGTTGCCGGCGACACCGTGGCCATGATGGGCGCCAACACGCCCGAAACCTTCGAGGCCCATTTCGGCGTGCCGCTGTGCGGCGCGGTGCTGAACGCCATCAACACCCGCCTGGATGCCGAGGCCATCGCCTTCATCCTCAACCACGGCGAAGCCAAGATCCTGATCACCGACCGCGAGTTCTCGCCGGTGGTCAAGAAGGCGCTGGCCGTCCTGGGCCGCGCCATTCCGGTCATCGACATCGACGACCCGCAGTACAAGGGCGGCGAATTGCTGGGCGAGAAGACCTACGAGGCGCTGCTGGACGAAGCCGCCGGCGAGCTGCCCTGGACCATGCCGGCCGACGAATGGCAGGCCATCGCCCTGAACTATACCTCGGGCACCACCGGCAATCCCAAGGGCGTGGTCTACCACCATCGCGGCGCCTATCTGAACGCGGTGTCCAACGCGCTGTCCTGGCACCTGGGCGACGACACCGTCTATCTGTGGACCCTGCCGATGTTCCATTGCAACGGCTGGTGCTTCCCCTGGACGATGGCCGTGGTGGCCGGCACCAGCGTCTGCCTGCGCCATGTCCGCCCCGAGCTGGTCCTGGCCGCCATCCGTGACGAGAAGGTGACCAATTTCTGCGGCGCCCCCATCGTGCTCAACATGATCAACAATGCCCCCGCCGCCCTGAAGGAGGGCATCAGCCACCCGGTCAAGGTAATGACCGCCGGTGCCGCCCCCCCTGCCCCCGTC
>CAJANN010000190.1 GCA_903941095.1 uncultured Rhodospirillaceae bacterium
AACGGCTCGGTTGACAATCCTGATTGCATCCTGTCGATGAAGGTTGCCGCGGACGTTGAGGAATAGCCATGAACAAATTGAAAAGAATTGTTTTTTTGCTCGCAGTGGCCCTTCTGTCCATCGGCTCGGCCCAGGCCGCCGATCCCGAGAATACGTTGATCATGGAATTGCCCTGGGGGGCGGTGACCATCGAGATGCGCCCCGATCTGGCGCCGCAGCACGTGGCGCGGATCAAGGAACTGACCCGCAAGGGCTTCTATGACGGTACCCCCTTTCATCGGGTGATTTCCGGTTTCATGGCGCAGGGCGGCGATCCCACCGGGACCGGGACCGGCGGTTCGGGCGTCAAGCTGCCGGCCGAGTTCTCGGGCGAGCATTTCGTCCGCGGCGTTGTCGGCATGGCCCGGTCGTCCTCGCCCAACAGCGGCGATTCGCAGTTCTTCGTCATGCTGGGAACGGCGGCTTCGCTGGACGGCAAATATACCATCTGGGGCCGTGTCCTTGAGGGTATGGAGCATGTCGACAAGATTACCAAGGGTCCCGAGTCCGATAACGGCATCGTCGCCAAGCCGGACAAGCTGGTCCGCATACGCGTCGCCGCCGACATCAAAAAGTAACCGCAACCGTTGACCCGGGGGCCGCACATCCCTATGGTGTGCCCCCGTTTCGGTGAGAGCCCGTAGCTCAGTCGGTAGAGCACGTGACTTTTAATCATGGGGTCCCGGGTTCGAATCCCGGCGGGCTCACCAAGCGAAAGCCGCAGAAACCCTAGGGTTTGGCGGCTTTTTTGTTTTGTTCTTATCGCCAGAGGCGGCCCGTCGAATTCGCTGTTTTCCGCCATTTTCTCTGATTGCGTTTTGTTCCGTGGCGCATGGATGGCGCATGCGGCTTTTTAATGTTCCCATCATGTTCTTGCGGTATGCAGGGACGGTCCCATCCCTACTTGATCGGCGGCGCCTGGGCCAGCAGGGCGTCCTTCTTGGCGCTGCCGGCCGATGATCCGAAATAGTACGACACCACCTGTTCGGCCTTGGCCGAGACATAGCCGATCAGGGTTTCCGGCGGACGCGGGGCCGGGCGCGATGGCAGGGACGTGCCCCTGCAGGCCGCCCGGCGCATCACCAACAACCCCCTCCGGAATATCTTGAATTTCGGGGGGGGCGTCCGCCTGGTGATTGCCATCGGGTGATTGCGGCGGGCTTGCCATCCAGCCGGAAACCCCTTACAAACCGCGCATCGGGGTGTAGCTCAGCCTGGTAGAGCGCCAGCTTTGGGAGCTGGATGCCGGAGGTTCGAATCCTCTCGCCCCGACCAATTTCCGATTGTCCGACACCGCTGCCGCAAGGCGGCTCTATTGCGGTGTCAATCCCAGCGCCTCGATCAAGGCGCGTGCGGTCGCGTCGTCGGTTCCTTGCATCGAGGCCAGAAACATGGCGGCGGCGGTGATCCCTTCTTTGTGGGCAACGTCGGTATTGTGCCCTTGCGCCATCGCTTCGGCGACGGTCTCGTCATAGGCCTGGGAAACCATCTCCCGCGTACTGGTGTCCATACGTCTCTTCCGTTCAGGCTTGTCAACGAACGATGCCGAGCCGACAGGTTAGCCTGTCGATGTGAACGAAATTCCGTTGGAACATTGAACGGGATTGAAACAGCCTGATGATTAGGACTTTTTCAGTTCACTCAGTCGTCTGAGCTCGTCTTCTGTTGGTCCCCGATCTGCTTTTGAAGCATTGCAGGTCCGGCATGCTGCAACTTCATTGGACCATTCGGCGGCGCCGCCCTGACTGCGGGGGACGACATGTTCGATGGTCGCCGCGTCGGGGCGGCGGCGGTGGCGCAGCCGCTGTGTCAGGGGTGGGGCCATTTCGCGGCCGCAATGGAAGCATCGTCCCGCCTGTTCCTGCCACAGGCGATGGCAATAGCCTCGGCGCCACCGGCTTTCAAATGGCGGCGGTGGCGAGGGATCGGTTGACAAGGCCGGCTCTCCTTTGCACTGTCAATCCTCGTGTTGACGAGGGGTGTATGGATCTTTTCACTTTCATGGCCGACGAGGCCGACCTGAAAAGCAAGGCTCTTGATCGCCTGGATGGCATCGTCCGACTTTATGAAGCCGAGGATGAGGATGTCCAGGACGAGGCGCTGTTGCGGGCCATCAATTTCTGCGGCATGGAATGGGGAAGCTACCGTGCCGGACTGGAGGCGCTGGCCCAGCGGCAGGAGGCTTTGCCCGACGGGGCGCAGGCCGCTTTGCGTTTGCGCGAAGAGGCGGGGCACCCCGGCCTGATCATCCGGACTTGGCGCGAGGCCCTGGCTTTGGGACGGATGTCCGCGGAACGGCAGGCTGTGATCTTGCGGTACGGATCGGTGGATGCCGCAAGGGGGCCGACGGCGTGGGAACAGGTCTTTATCGACGACGCCGCAGGTCTGGCCGATGGTCCGGAAGACGCATGGGGGCCGCTGGCCGGTTGGTCGTTGCCGCTGCATCCGGTTCCCGAAGCGTTGCGCCGGGCTGTTTCTTCCGTTTGTCCTTTGCCGGAAACCGTCACCGATGCCCGTGCCGAGGCCTTGGCCTGGGACGGGCGCCTGCGGGAACTGAACGTTCTGCGGGACGTCCCCGATGCTGCCGCCTTGCCGACCGCTTGCGCCGCCCGCTTTCGTGTCGTGACCGAATTGTGGCGGGCCGAACTGCCGGTCCGCAGTGCCGCGGATCTGGAAGCCCGCCTGGAATATTGGGCGGAGCGAGGGGGGGACGATGGTGGCGGCTATGCGGTTGTCCTGGCTGATTTTCGCCATCTGATCGACAGCGTCGGGATGACGGTTCGTGCCGAAACGACCAAGGATCGGTGCCGTCGCCTGAAGGCGGAAAATCCCGGCTGGTCGCTGGCCCGTATCGGCAAGGAGGTGGGGATTTCCCGCCAGGCGGTACATAAACATCTCAAGTGACCGGCGCCGGTCCCAGGGTCATCGCCTTTGGACGAGCGTAGCGAGGAAGCCAAGGGGGCGGCGGCCCCCCGCCGGCGATTGAGGCAGACATGAAATAAGGCAGGGTGATCGCCAAATGCGATCACCCTGGCGCCGGTCAGGTGGCCTGTTGCAGGATGTCCGGGAACCATCCATAATTCGGCAACGCTTTACCGATTTTGGTGGTCCATGTCCCGTTCCGACCGTTCCGGCGTTTTCATCGCCGCCATGCCGGCTTTGTTCGTTCTGTTGTGGAGCACAGGTTTCATCGGGGCGAAATACGGTCTGCCCTATGCCGAGCCGTTTACCTTTCTGGCCGTTCGGTTTGTTCTGGTCATCCTGGTTCTGGGGGGCGTTGCCCTGGCCACCAGGGCTCCGTGGCCGACGGATCTGCGTCTGGTGGGGCATCTGGCCGTGTCCGGAATATTGGTTCATGCCTTTTATCTGAGTGGCGTATTCGCCTCGATTCACCGGGGTTTGCCCTCGGGATTGTCGGCCCTGATCGTCGGACTGCAGCCCTTGCTGACGGCATCGATGGCGGGGGTCTTGCTGGGGGAACGGGTCAGCCTTCGGCAATGGGCCGGTCTGGCCCTGGGGCTGGGCGGGGTGGCGCTGGTCCTGTCGACCCGTCTTGGCGGCGTCGACCTTGACGGTTTCGGCTGGGATGCGCCGGCCTGTGCGGTGGCGGCCTTGCTGGGCATCACCGCCGGCACATTGTACCAGAAGCGGTTCTGCACCGGCATGGACCTGCGCACGGGCGCCGTCATCCAGTATGCCGGTGCCCTGGTGGTGGTGACCCTTGCCGCTTTCAGTCTGGAAAGCATGCGCATCCAATGGACGACGGATTTCATTCTGGCGATGGCCTGGCTGGTGATCGTTCTGTCCGTTGGGGCGATTTCCCTGCTGATGGCCCTGATCCGCCGGGGTGAGGCGGCCAGGGTGGCCAGCCTGTTCTATCTGGTGCCGCCGGTGACGACGGTTCTGGCCTGGGGGTTGTTCGACGAACAACTGACCGCCATCGGCCTGCTGGGCATGGTGGTGGCCGTTGCCGGGGTTGCCCTGGTCATCCGCCCTGGACGCTAGGCAAGAGAAGTTTCGCCGCTTATAGTGCGGGCATGTCTGCGCCCATGCTCCATCCGCTGCCCCGTATGCTGGCGGCGCTGCTGTTGCCGGCAGTATTGGCGGCCTGCGAGCCGACCTGGCAGGGTCGGGCTCCGGTGACCCGCGCCGTTCCGGGGCAGTCCGGGTGCGGCGTGGCGGTGACGGTGCAACCCGGCGAGACGGTCTATTCCGTTTCGCGGCGCTGCAATGTCTCG
Organism: uncultured Rhodospirillaceae bacterium; assembly: GCA_903941095.1. Lineage (GTDB taxonomy): Bacteria > Pseudomonadota > Alphaproteobacteria > Rhodospirillales > Magnetospirillaceae > Magnetospirillum. The sequence goes on from CAJANN010000190.1 coordinate 4,278, forward strand.
GTGCGTGAGCTGATCGAAACCAATGCCCTGCAGCCGCCCTATGGACTGGCGCCCGGAATGGTTTTGCGCCTGCCCGGGGCGGGGAGCGAATATGTCGTGCAGCGCGGCGACACGCTGCTGGTGGTGGCGCGCCGCCTGAAGGTGGACTTCCAGACACTGGCGCGCATCAACGGCAAGACGGCGCCTTACACCATCTATCTCGGGGAGAAGTTGAAGCTCCCCGGCGCCTATCCGGCTCCGGCCGTGCCGTCCGGCGGTTCCGAAGGTCTGGTCATCGCTTCGCCGAATGCGGCGGCCGCAGGACGGCCGCCGCCGAAGAATCAGGCTCCGGCCGATCCGGCGCCCGCATCCGCTCCGGCCCAGGCCGCGGATGCCCCGCCGTCCCCGCCGCCGTCCTCCCGTCACCCGGCTTTCCAGCCGCAGCAGACCCTGCCGTTGCCGCCGCCGCCTTTGGCCGGACGGGGGTTCGTCTGGCCGGTCCGAGGCGATGTGGTGACTGAATTCGGCCCCATCGCCAAGGGGCAGAACAACGACGGCATCAATATCGCAGCCCCCCGCGGCACGCCGATCAAGGCGGCCGAGAACGGCGTCGTCGCCTATGTCGGCAACGAACTGAAGGGGTTCGGCAATCTGGTTCTGGTCAAGCACGCCGATGGTTGGATGAGCGCCTATGCCCATGCCGATCAGGTCATGGTGCGCAAGGGCGAGCAGGTGAAGCGGGGGCAGGCCATCGCCACGGTGGGCTCGACCGGCGGGGTGACCTCGCCGCAATTGCATTTCGAGCTGCGTCACGGCACCGAGGCGGTCAATCCCGCCGAGCATCTGCGCGGCAATGCGTGATCCGGGCCGGGCTTGACCAAGGGCAAGGGCAGGGGCGGCGGCTTTTGATCTGATGTCCGCGGACCTGCAAGGGGGGATTGCCAGCCATGTTCCGCTTCATCGACGTTGCGCCGCGTGTTGCTCCGGTGGAGGCGCTGCTGATCGGCGTCGCCGTTCTGGTGGGCGGCGTGCTGCTGTTCGGTCTGACCGTGCTGTGGGCCAAGAAGCTGGCTAAGTCAGGGGCTTCCCCAGGCGCCCGGCGAGATCCTGAATGAACTGCCAGGCCACCCGGCCCGAGCGCGAGCCGCGGGTCACCGCCCATTCGTTGGCGGCGCGCAGCAGGTCGTCCTTGCCGATGGGCAGGCCATAGCGGGCGACATAGCCCTCGACGATCTCGAAAAAAGTGTCCTGGCCGACATGGTGGAAGCCCAGCCACAGCCCGAAGCGGTCCGACAGCGACACTTTCTCCTCGATCGCTTCGCCCGGGTTGATGGCGGTGGAACGTTCGTTGTCGATCATGTCGCGGGCCATCAGATGGCGGCGGTTCGAGGTGGCGTAGAACACCACGTTGGTCGGACGTCCCTCGATGCCGCCTTCCAGGACCGCCTTCAGCGATTTGTAGGCTTCGTCCTGTCCTTCGAAGGACAGGTCGTCGCAGAACAGGATGGCCCGCCGGCTTCCGGTTTTCAGCAGCCGCAGCAGCCGGGGCAGGGACGGGATGTCCTCGCGGTGGATTTCCACCAGAATCAGCGTTCCCGGCGCCTCGGCGTTGATGGTGGCGTGCACCGCCTTGACCAGCGAGCTTTTGCCGGTTCCGCGGGCGCCCCACAGCAGGGCGTTGTTGGCCGGCAGGCCGGCGGCGAAGCGGCGGGTGTTTTCCAGCAGTTGGGCGCGCTGCTGCTCGATCCCCTTCAGCAGGCCGATGTCGACGCGGTTGACCTCGGGCACCGGCTCCAACAGGTCGGGGTCGGCATGCCAGACGAAGGCGTCGGCGGCCGTCATGTCGGCCGGCGCCGGCGGCGGGGGCGCCAGACGGTCCAGGGCGTCGGCGATACGGGCGAGCAGGGTGCGCGTGTCTTGGTCCATGCGGGCGAGCCTATTGCGTCGGCGCCGGGACCGCAAGTCGGGAGTTAAGGTTTGCATCGGCCCAAAGGGTCGCTATATTCCGCAGCACTTAGCCGTTTCGTTCAGGAGCCCATCGATGTTCGTCTCCCCAGCCTTCGCCCAGGCCGCCGGTTCCGCCGGTGGTATCGCCGGAGGGATCGAGTCCTTTCTGCCGCTGGTTCTGATCTTCGTGGTGTTCTACTTCCTGCTGATCCGTCCGCAGCAGAAGCGCGCCAAGCAGCACAAGGAATTGCTGGCCCAGCTGCGCCGCGGCGACCGGATCGTCACCGGGGCCGGCATCTACGGCACCATCACCAAGGTGGTCAGCGAGCAGGAAGTGGTGGTCGAGATCGCCGAGGGCGTGCGCGTGCGCATGGTCCGCGCCTCGATCCAGGACATCCTGTCGAAGACCGAGCCGGTGGCCGCCGCCAAGGAAGAGGCCAAGGACGATACCGCCGCCGAGGAAAAGTCCGCGGACAAGTAACACCTTTCAGGATACGGGCCGGACATGCTCCAGTTTCCCAAGTGGAAGATCGTCATGGTGTTGCTGGTCAGCCTTGCCGGGCTGATCTGGTCGGCACCGAACCTGCTGTCGCGCGACGTCACCGACCGGCTGCCCTCGTGGCTGCAGCCGGTCAGCCTGGGCCTCGACCTGCAGGGTGGCTCGTATCTGTTGCTGGAAGTCGATACCGCTTACGTGGTGCGCGAGCATCAGGCGTCGATGGTCGAATCCCTGCGGACCCTGTTGCGCAAGGAAAAGGCCAAGTACGCCGACCTGGGGGCGCAGGGGCGCGACGGGGTCAAGGTCCGCGTCCTTGATCCTGCCGACCGCGACCGTCTGCGCCCGGACCTGCGCAAGCTCGACCCCGAGGCCGAGGTCAGCTTCGCCGATGACGGTCTGGCGACCTTCAAGTTTCCCGAGCCGGTGCTCAACAAGCGCATCAAGGCGGCCATCGACCAATCCATCGAGATCGTCCGCCGCCGCGTCGACGAACTGGGGACCCGGGAACCGTCGATCCAGCGCCAGGGCACCGACCGTATCGTCGTGCAGTTGCCCGGCGTCAAGGAGCCCGATCGCATCAAGGCGCTGCTGGGCAAGACCGCCAAGCTGACCTTCCATCTGGTCGACGACAGCGTCTCGCCCGAGGAGGCCCAGCGCGGCCGTCTGCCCGCCGGTTCGGTTCTGCTGCCCTCCGCCGAACAGGAACGCGGCCTGCCCAGCCATTACGTGGTGAAGAAGCGGGTCGAGGTGGGCGGCGACATGCTGGTCGATGCCCAGCCGACCTTCAGCAACGGTCAGCCGGTGGTATCCTTCCGCTTCTCGGTGGCCGGCGGCAAGAAGTTCGGCGACGCCACCCGGGAAAACGTCAACAAGCTGCTGGCCATCGTCCTGGACGACAAGGTCATCTCGGCGCCGAAGGTCAACGAGCCGATTACCGGCGGTTCGGGGGTGATTTCCGGCAATTTCACCGTCCGTCAGGCTCAGGACCTGTCGCTGCTGCTGCGGGCCGGCGCCTTGCCGGCACCGTTGCAGGTGTTGGAAGAGCGGACGGTCGGCCCCGACCTGGGCGCCGATTCCATCAGGTCCGGCGCTATCGCCAGCGGACTGGGCATCATCCTGGTCGTCATCTTCATGTGGCTGATCTACGGCATTCTGGGCCTGATGGCCAATGTCGCGCTGGTCCTGAACATCATCCTGCTGATGGCCCTGCTGTCCATTCTGGGTGCCACCCTGACCTTGCCCGGCATCGCGGGTATCGTGTTGACGATGGGCATGGCGGTGGATGCCAACGTGCTGATCTATGAACGCATCCGCGAGGAACATCGCCTGGGGCGCGGCGTCATCGGTGCGGTCCAGGCCGGTTTCGAACGGGCTTTCGGCACCATCTTCGACGCCAACCTGACCACTCTTGTGGCCGCGGCTCTGCTGTTCCAATTCGGTACCGGTCCGATCCGCGGCTTCGCCGTCACTCTGACCCTGGGCCTGATTTCGTCCATGTTCACCGCCATCATGGTGACTCGCCTGATGGTGTCGCTGTGGATCAAGTGGCGCCGTCCCAAGACCTTGCCGCTGTAGGGGATCGACCATGAGCAGCTTCTACGCCCGCCTGATCGCCCGCACGCCGAAGTTCGACTTCGTCGGCAAGCGTGTTCCCGCTTTCGTCGTCACCGGATTGATCATCCTGGGCACTTTTGCTTCCATCGCCACCAAGGGCTTTAATTTCGGCATCGATTTCGCTGGCGGCCTGCTGATCGAATCGCAGACCATCGATGGCCCCGCCGATATCGGCAAGATGCGCGATGTCCTGGGCAATCTGGGGTTGGGCGAGGTGTCCTTGCAGGAGTTCGGCACCACCGGCCGTGACGTGATGATCCGTGTTCAACGTCAGGCCGGCGATGAAAAAGCTCAGATGGCGGCCCTGGCCAAAGTGAAGGAATCCCTGGGGGCCGGCTATGACTATCGCCGCGTCGAGATCGTTGGCCCCAAGGTTGGCGAGGAGCTGAAGCGTGACGGTGTTCTGGCCGTCGTTCTGTCGGTACTGGCCATTGCCGCCTATGTGTGGTTCCGTTTCGAATGGCAGTTCGGCGTTGGTGCCCTGATCGCCACCTTCCACGACGTCATCGCCACCTTCGGCCTGTATTCGATCACCGGGATCGAGTTCAACCTGACCAGTGTCGCCGCCATCCTGACCATTGCCGGCTATTCCATCAACGATACAGTGGTCATCTATGACCGTGTCCGCGAGAATTTGCGCAAGTACAAGGCGATGTCCATCTATGATCTGCTTAACCTGGCGGTCAACGAGACTTTGGCCCGCACCTTCCTGACCGTCGCCACGGTCTTCATCACCGTGGTATCTTTGTTGGTTCTCGGTGGTGAGGTGTTGCACGGATTCTCGGTGGCGATGTTGTTGTTGTTTGTGTTGTTGGTGTTGTTGGTGTTGTTGTCGTTTTTGTTGTTGTTGTTGTTGTAGTTGTGATTGTTGTTGTGGCTGCTGCTGCTGCTGCTGCTGCTGCTGCTGCTGTTGTTGTTGTTGTTGTTGTTGTTGTTGTTGGTGTTGTTGA
>CAJANN010000191.1 GCA_903941095.1 uncultured Rhodospirillaceae bacterium
CAAGGGCGCGGAGGCGCCCGCCCGGCGAGGGGAAAGCATAAGCCTAGACCATCGTGCGTCATATTTGACGCTCGATGGTCTGGGCGGTTGCGGAACGACCCCGTTCCGGGGGCGACGGGCACTCCTCCGCCGTGCGTGGGCTTGGCCTGCGCGCGGCGCGTTTCCGTCTCCCCGGCGGGACGGGGATTCGCGGACGGTGGGGAAGTTGGCCGGTGCCACTTTCGGCTGTTGCCTCCCCCATACGCTTGCCGTACCTTGGAATGGTAATGAAACATTCCGCCCAGGGAGACGCTACCGTGCCTCGGGGTCCGTTGCCGTGGCTGGCTCTCGCCTTTGCAGCCAACATCGCCGCCATTGCCGCTTCGGCCTTCTTCCTGGGGCGCGGCGCCGCCGATCGCGAGGGGCTGACCGCCCTGACCCTGGTGGCCTCGGCCGGGGCGTCGGTGATGTTCGCCCTGTCCTGGAAAATCGTCGATTATCAGGTTTTCCGCTCGATCCGCCGCATGGCCGCCGATATCCGCGCCATCGCGCATGGCGGCGGACGGGCGGGGGTCGACCCTGCCCGCTATGCCCTGATGGAGCCCCTGCCCGAAGCGGTCAACCAGATGGCGGGAAAGCTGGTGCAGGCCCGTGCCGAACTGGCCGAGGGCCTGCAGGCGGCCACCGCCAAGGCGGAAGAGACCGCCAACCGGCTGGCCGCCATCCTGAACGACCTGCACGAGGGCGTGGTGGTCTGCAACCAGCGCCATCAGGTGGTGCTGTATAATTCGGTGGCGATGGACATGCTGTCCCAGGCCGGTCAGCTGGGGCTGGGGCGCTCGCTGTTCGAAACGGTCGCCCGCGCCCCGGTCGTCCATATGCAGGAAATGCTGCTGCATCGGCCGGAACTGGGGGGCAAGGGAACGCCTTTCCTGGCCGGTTCGGTGGATGGGGGGATGCTGCTGCAAGCCCGCATGACGCTGATCCGCTCGGGCGACGGCGACCCCAGCGGCTATGTCGTCACCCTGGTCGATGCCGGCCCGCAGGTGGCGGCGCTGGCCCGCCGCGACGTCTTGCTGCGCGAGGTCGCCGAAGGGCTGGAATCGCCGCTGCTGCGCCTGCGGGTCGCCGCCAGCAACCCGGCCATCGTCGAACGCGAGGCGGCCAATATCGAAAAGGCCATCCGCAAGGTCACCGAAGGCTACGAGCGGGCGCTGTCCGGCTGGTGGCCGATGAGCGACCTGCATTCCGCCGATTTCTTCGCCTTCGTCGCCCGCGGTTTCGAAGCCGACGACCTGAAGGTCAGCGTCACCGGGCTGCCGGTCTGGCTGCACGCCGATTCCCATTCGCTGGCCCTGGCCATCGATGCCCTGATCCGCCAGATGGCGGACCGGCTGGGACTGGCGGAAGTGGATCTGGCCGCCGGGGCCGACGAAGACAGCACCTGGATCGAGATCGGCTGGCCGGGCTCCACGGCAGCCAGGCCGGCCCTGGACGGCTGGCTGTCCAAGGGGCTGGAACAGCTGGCCGGCATGACCGTGCGCGATGTCCTGGTCCACCATGCCGGCGACCAGATCACCCAGGAACACCGCCAGGGGCGGTCATGGCTGCGCCTGCCGATGCGCAAGGGCGTCGAGGTGCATTTCCAGCCCAAGGCGGCCCTGCCGACCCGGCCGGAATTCTATGATCTGTCCCTGCTGGATGGCGTGCGCGACATCGGCGAGATGGGCCGCCTGCCGCTGAAGAGTCTGACTTTCATCGTCTTCGATACCGAAACCACCGGACTGCAACCCAGTCAGGGCGATCAGATCGTCCAGATCGGCGCCGTTCGTGTCGTCAACGGCCGCATCCTGTCGGGCGAAAGCTTCAACCGCATCGTCAATCCCGGCCGGGCCATTCCGCCGGAAAGCATCAAGTTCCACGGCATCACCGACGACATGGTGGTCGACAAGCCGCCGCTGGGGGTGGTGCTGCCGCAGTTCAAGGCTTTTGCCGCCGATTCGGTGCTGGTGGCGCACAATGCCGCCTTCGACCTGAAGTTCCTGCGCCTGCGCGAGCGCGAGTGCGGCGTGCGTTTCGACAATCCCGTGCTGGACACGATGATGCTGTCCAACTATCTGGACGGCAACGAGGCGGGGCATTCGCTGGATTCCATCTGCGACCGCTTCGGCATCGAAATCACCGACCGCCACACCGCGTTGGGCGACGCCATCGTCACCGCCGCGGTCCTGCTGCGCCAGATCGACATGCTGGAAGCGCGCGGCATCACCACCCTGGATCAGGTGGTCAAGGAACTGGACCTGAACATCATCCTGCACCAGCGCCAGCAGGCGCTGTAGACCGGGCGGAAACAGGGGTCAGCCGGCAACGCCGCAGATGAATTTCAGGGTCTTGAGGCGGCGGAACGCCCAGCGCAGGCGTTCGCGCATCCGCTTGGGGAAGCGTTTGGGATCGATCCTGGCGGACGGGGCGATGCCGGCGGCCAGATCGGCCAGTTGCTGTTCCAGCATCATGCGGAACGAGATTTCGCGGATTTCCAGCAGGTCGCGCCAGTCATCCTCGTGCAGCAGCCCCTGTTCCTTCAGGGCGCCGTAGCGTTCGTCGGTGCCGGTGGCCATGACATGGGCGCGGATGGCGCGGAAGCGGGCGGCCGAAACCAGCGGCAGCAGGGCGAACTTCTTGGCGTTCAGGCGGCCCTGCTTGGTGACGAAGCCGCCGAACAGGCCGATGGAAACCTCCATCTTGGCGACGTGCTGGGCCAGGTATTGCATGAAGAAGCCCGACTGGGCGGCCTTGTCGACGGCATAGGCGCGCAGTTCCTCGGCCAGTTCGCGGTCGCCCCATACCGGCTGGAAGTCGAAGAAGATGTCGCAATACATGACGGTCTGGTTTTCGACCGAATAAACCCAGGAATGGACTTCGTCCTTCCATTCATCCAGGCTCTTGCGCCATTTCGGCTCGCGGGCCATGACGCCGCCGTCGCAATAGGGGATGCCGGCCTCGTTCAGCATTTCGTTGACGCGTTTGCCCAGTTCGGCGAACCAGACGTCGTCGGCCGGGGCACCGCGATGGACGATGGCGTTGTCCTGGTCGAACACCAGCAGGCTTTCGCCGCGTCCGCCCGAGCCCAGGACCAGCATGGCATAGGGGGCGGGGGCCGTTCCCCAGCCATCTTCGGCCATGCGGGTTTCGGCCAGTTCGGTGGCCCGCGCCGTCAGGTCGCGCACCACCAGGGAAATGACCGAGCCGATATTGCGGGCGGACACCCCCTCGGCCAGCAGCGAGCGGGCCAGTCCGGGCAAGGCCGACATGGCGGCCCGCATGTCTTCGGGGCCACGGGCCTCGTGCACGGAATCGCCGATGGACAGGGCGTCGGTGGCCCGGACCTTCAAAAGGGCGCGGCCGGTGATCATGCCGATGGGGCGGTTGTCGTCGTCGACGACCACCAGATGGCGCAGACCCAGCCGGGTCATCTTGCCCAAAGCCACATAGACGAAAGAATCGCCCGACACCGCCGCCACCGGCCGGGTCATCACCTGGCTCAGGCTGGCCTCCAGCCCGGCGGCCCCCTGCGTCGACAGCAGGCGCAGCAGGTCGCGTTCGGTCAGGATGCCCAGGCAGCGGCCGCGGCCGTCGACGGCGACGATCGACGAGACCCGGGCCTGGTCCATCGCCTTGATGGCCTGCTCCAGGTTCATGGTCTCGGGGCCGGTCAGGACCGGGGTGCTCATCACCTCGCGCAGGCGGTGCTGGTAGGGAAAGCTGTCGATGCGGGCAAGGGCGGCAATATCGTTCATGGAAGACCACCATAATGGCGGAAATGCAGCGTGCAACCGCAAAATTGCGGGGGGCAAGATGTTGCGGTTGGGCTTGTCGCCCACCCAGAAGTGTCGAACGAGAACATGCCTAAGCGTATATTAGGAGGCAACACCGGAGAAAATCAGTAACGAAACCATCGTTAAAGCACTTATTGATTAACAATTAAACATAAATCCAACGAAACACCCGTTTACTTCGTGCGCTCTTATAAAATAGATATAACGAAAACTATCATATTCGAAAGGTGTCCTTTTTTCGCACTGCAAAAATATGCGTATGGTGTTGACGTCAATGTGGCCGGATGTTAATGAGGTCTAATGCCCCACCCAAGCTGGGGGGATATGCCCTGGGCGCATAGGTCGCGCCTTACGGTCAGTCCCCCACCCAGGGTGGTGGCAACAAGATCGGTTCGAGTCGGCGACAAGACCGGCAGCCAAAACGACAAGTCGCCCGCCTTCAGTGCCAAGGCGACATAGATTGTGGAGGGTCAAAGTGAAACAAGCCCAACATTGCCAAGTCACCCATGACAAGATTCAGGCAAATCCGAAGTTCCAGGAGCTGGTGAGCAAGCGCACCGCCTTCTCGTGGACTCTGACTGTCGTCATGCTGGCCATCTATTTCGGTTTTATCCTGCTGATCGCCTATGGCAAGGCGTTCCTGGGGCAGTCGCTTTCGGGCGGCGTGACCACCGTCGGCTTCCCGATCGGCGTGGGCGTCATCCTGTCGGCCATCGTGCTGACCGGGATCTACGTCCGCCGCGCCAATACCGAGTTCGACGAACTGAACCGCCAGATCCTCGAGGAAGCCCGCTGATGAATTTCAACAAGCTCGCTCTTGCGGCCCTTCTCGCCATCGGCGGGACCCTGGCCGCTACCGCCGCTTTCGCCGCCGGTGCCGACATGGGCGCCGCGGAAAAGCAAGCCACCAACTGGCACGCCATCATCATGTTCGTGATCTTCGTGGGCATGACCCTCGGCATCACCTACTGGGCCTCGAAGAAGAACAAGACCGCCGCCGACTTCTATGCCGCCGGCGGCGGCATCACCGGCTTCCAGAACGGTCTGGCCATCGCCGGCGACTACATGTCGGCCGCGTCGTTCCTGGGTATTTCCGCCCTGGTGTACGGTTCGGGCTTCGACGGCCTGATCTTCTCGGTGGGCTGGCTGGTCGGCTGGCCGATCATCCTGTTCCTGATCGCCGAACGTCTGCGCAACCTGGGCAAGTTCACCTTCGCCGACGTTGCCAGCTATCGTCTGGCTCAGGGCCCGGTCCGCATCTTCGCGGCCACCGGCGCGCTGATCGTCGTGATCTTCTACCTGATCGGCCAGATGGTCGGCGCGGGTCAGCTGATCAAGCTGCTGTTCGGTCTGGACTACCTGATGGCGGTCATCGCCGTCGGCGCCCTGATGATGATCTACGTGACCTTCGGCGGCATGACCGCCACCACCTGGGTGCAGATCATCAAGGCCTGCATGCTGCTGGGCGGCGCGACCTTCATCGCCTTCGGCGTGATGTCGCATTTCGGCTTCTCGTTCGAGGCGCTGTTCGCCAAGGCCGTGGAAGTCCATCCGAAGAAGACCGCCATCATGGCCCCCGGCTCGCTGGTGACCAATCCGGTCGACGCCATCTCGCTGGGCCTGACCCTGATGTTCGGCACCGCCGGCCTGCCGCACATCCTGATGCGCTTCTTCACCGTGCCGAACGCCAAGGAAGCCCGCAAGTCGGTGTTCTACGCCACCGGCTTCATCGGCTACTTCTACATCCTGACCTTCATCATCGGCTTCGGCGCCATCACGATGGTGGCTACCGACCCGCAGTACCTGGATGCGGCCAAGGGCGGCCTGAACCTGAAGGGCGGCGGCAACATGCCCGCCATCTGGCTGGCTCATGCCATCGGCGGCGACATGTTCCTGGGCTTCATCTCGGCCGTGGCCTTCGCCACCATCCTGGCGGTGGTGTCGGGTCTGACCCTGGCCGGCGCCTCGGCCATCTCGCATGACCTGTATGCGTCGGTGTTCGCCCGCGGCCGGACCTCGGAAGGCACCGAAGTCATGGTGTCGAAGATCGCCTCCCTGGGCCTCGGCGTCATCGCCGTGATCCTGGGCGTCATCTTCGAGAAGCAGAACGTGGCCTTCATCGTGGCCCTGACCTTCTCCATCGCCGCTTCCGCCACCTTCCCGGTGCTGGTCATGTCGATGTTCTCGAAGAGCCTGACCACCAAGGGCGCGGTCATCGGCGGTTACATCGGCCTGATCGGCTCGGTGGGCTGCGTGATCCTGTCGAAGGTGGTTTGGGTGCAGAGCTTCGGCTACAAGGACCCGCTCTTCCCGTTCGTGTATCCGACCCTGTTCACCATGCCTGCCGCCTTCCTGGGCTGCTACCTGTTCTCCATCATGGACAACAGCGACCGGGCCAAGGCTGAACGGGCCGCCTATCCGGCGCAGGCCATCCGGTCCGAGACCGGCCTGGGCGCCGAGGGTGCCGCCGCCCACTAAGGGCGACGGGATCCAATCAATCTTCGAAGAAAACTTGGCCGCCGGCTTGTCCGGCGGCCTTTTTGTTGGTGCGGTGCGATGAGGGGGGCAGGGCAAACGATCGCCGGGCCGCCCGGACAGGGACCCGTCACGAATGGCTGGGGCGGGCGCATCCGTGCCCCTGGCCGTTGCCGCAATGGCAGAAGGCCGTGTGTGGCGCCCGGTTGCTCCGTCAGCCCTTGCGGCGGAACAGGCGGCTGGCCATTCCGACGATTTTGGCTTCGCCACGCGACAGGCGGTCGAAGACCCGATAGGCCAGACGACGCTTCGGCCCCTTCAGGCGGGCATAGGTCTGGCGGCGGACCGACCGGGCGGTCCGTTGGCCCGTCGGGGTCCGCAAGAAGCCCAGCAACAGGATGTTCTTGGTCAGCCATGCCGCCGCGATGATCAGGGCATGGGCAATGGCCCCCTTGGCGGCGACCCCCAAGGCAAGCAGAAACGCCGCGGCGATCAAGGCGGTGATCACAGGCTCATCTCCCGGATGTATCGATCATGGGGCAGGGGGTGTCCCCGCCGAGGGGCGGACTTCAGCCGGCGATCGCCGTTCGGATACGCTCCACCGCGTCGCGGGAATAGAAACAGCACACGCCCTTGCGGCGGGCGGGTTCCAGGGCCAGTTCCTTGATGGCTTTTTTGACCTTGGCGTCGGATAGCCCCAATTCCTTGGCGATGGCACCGGGGCTGAGGGTGTCGGCGCTGACCTCGTCCATGATCTCTCCTGCGGGTGGCTGTTGGCCGGGCTGGAATACTAGCGTGGCTGGCGCGCCGTCTCCAGGGGGCTGTTTCCCAATCCGCGGATGGCTGTGCCGCCATCACCCGGCGGGTGTGGATTGGGGACGCAACCATTTTTCCAGGATGGCGCGCAAGGTGGTCTTGCGGACCGGCTTGAGCAGAAAATCATCCATCCCGGCGTTCAGGCATTCCCGATGGTCGGCCATCGAGGCGTTGGCGGTGATGGCGACGATGGGAGGCCGGCCACAGCCGGGCAGGGTCCGGATGGCCCGGGTGGCGGCGATGCCGTCCATGACCGGCATCTGCACATCCATCAAAATCAGGTCATAGGCCGTGGATCGGGCCAGCCGGACCGCCTGTTCGCCGTTTTCCACCGCGTCGCATGCCACCCGCAATTCCTTCAACAGCGCCTGAATGATCTCGCGGCCGATAGCGACGTCATCGGCCAGAAGAATGCGGCAGCTTGCGAACGCGTCCCCGTCATCTGTCGGTTTCACCTGACGATCCTTTGATTCTCAGGCCGGTCAACGGCCCATCCCAGACAAACGTTATCAACCCAGAAACGCTATGCCCAGGATGAAAAGCCTACTCTCGCCAAATCTCTGTCGGATGGTGGCTGATCTGCGGGCCGAGCTGACATTCTTTCTTGTCATACGAAGCCCGGATGATTCATTCGGGCTTCGTATCCAGCGCCATTGGGCGCGGCCAAGGCCGCGGATGCGGCCGCCCGGCGAGGGCTTAGGAACCCGGATGATTCATTCTGGTTCCGTATCATATGGAGGCGCAGAGGTACATGGCCGGGCTGAAGCGGTGTAAATTCAAAGGGTGCCATCGGCTCGGCGTGATGTGGTTTTTGATTTGAATCATGCCTGACGCCACATCGTGCTGATGGCAGGGGACATCCACAGGATGCGGGCGCAGGTCCTCTCGATCTTCATGAAGTTAACATCTATAAAGTGACGTACAGATTTGATGATTCTTTATGGTAACGTCAGTCATTATATTGACGATCAGAATAATTAAATTTCCACATGCTGTGTACACAATGGCATCCGTATCTGTGTGCTCGGTATGGAACCCGTTCATGCGATATCCCCATATGGGGATATGCTTGACGGATATTGCATGATCATATGCATCCCGTGATGCGCCTCCTATATCTCTCGGGGGTGTTCGGCTATGAGGATGCGAGGTGCCGTATGAAGTGGATTGCTGATTTCCGGAATCTTTGTCTTGTCGCCCTGACCGGGCTGCTGGTTTCGACCCAGGCCGTCCAGGCCGCCGACACGCCCGCCAGCCTGAGCGGCGGCAAGGTGGTGAGCGCGGTCGAGGCGCAGAAGCTGCAGGCGGCCGGAGCCGTCGTCATCGACACCCGCGTCGCGGCCGAGTTCGGCGAGGAGCATATCAAGGGGGCGATCAGCGTCCCCTATCGGGAGAAAAGCGCCAAGGCGGCGAACTACAATCCCGCCGAGGACGAGTTCAACCTGTCCAAGCTGCCCTCCGGCAAGTCGACGGCCATCGTGACCTATTGCAACGGCCCAGCCTGCTGGAAAAGCTACAAGGCGGCGGATGCCGCCATCAAGGCCGGCTACACCAACGTCAACTGGCTGCGGGACGGCATTCCCGACTGGAAGGCCAAGGGCCTGCCGCTCGAATGATTTCTGGGGTTTTCGCCGGCGCGGCGGCGTCCGTGCCGGCAGAACCTTCCGTCCCGTTCCCTGAAGAATTGGATCAGCCATGTTCGCTATCCCCGTCGAGCTTACCATCCGTTTCCGTTTGCTGGCGGCGTTCAGTCTGCTGGCGGTGATGCTGTGCGCCGTGGGAGCCATCGGATTGAACGGCACCAGCCAGTCCAATCGGGATATGGGACAGGTCTATCGCGAGCGGCTGGTCCCGGTCAGCCGTCTGGGCGAAATCAACAGCCTGATGCGACAGAACATCCAGGAACTGATCGTCGTCACCATTGCCCGGCCGATGCCCGAGCAGGTTGCCAAATATATTGAGCGGGTCCGCGGAAATGCCCGCAGGATCGATGCCCTGCTGGCCGAGTTCCGCTCGGCCAGCATGGCCGAGGAGGAGCGGCAACTGGCCGAGGAATGGGTCAGGCAGCGCGGTGAGTTCGTGGACAAGGGGCTGGTCCCGGCCATCGCCGCCCTGGAGGGCGGTTCGTTCAACGATGCCGAAGACATCATTCTGGGGATCGCCGTCAAAAGATTCGCCAAGGCCCAGGCCGCCCTTGAATCTCTGATCGAACTGCAACTGGACAATGCCGAACGGCTGTATGACGATTCCGAGGAACGCTACGCCAGCCTGCGCACCCTGGTGATCGGCGCCGCGTTGCTGGCGGTCGGTCTGGCGGCGGCGATGGCTTTCCTGATCATTCGTGCCGTTGCCCGCCCCCTGGGGCAACTGGGGCTGGCGGTCGAGGAAATCAGCGCGGGAAACACCGCCGTCGCCATCCCCGCCACCGATCGCGGCGACGAGATCGGCCCTCTGGCCCGTGCCCTGGATCATTGGCGGTCGGCCGTGATCGAGGGCATGGCCCGGCAGCGTCGCGAACAGGAAGAACTGGCCCTGCGCGAGGAGCGGCGAAAGCGTGTCGACAGCGCCACGAAACATTTCGGCGACACCATCGGAAGTCTGCTGACCCATATCAATGCGGCGGTCGAGCATCTGCATACCTCGGCCAACACCCTGGCGGCCAGCGCCGAACAGACCCAGCGGCAGAGCGCCGCGGTGGCGGCCGCCAGCGATCAGGCGGTGGCCAGCGTCGAGACCGCGGCGGCAGCCGGCACCGAACTGACCGCCTCGATCGGTGATATCGCCCGGCAGGTCTCGCAATCGGTGGTGACCTCGCGGGCCGCGACCGGCGAAGCGTCCGAGGCCATGAAAAAGATTGCCGGACTGGCCGAATCCGCCTCGAAGATCGGCGAGGTGGTCAACCTGATCAGCCAGATCGCCCGCCAGACCAACCTGCTGGCCCTGAACGCCACCATCGAAAGCGCCCGGGCCGGCGAGGCCGGCAAGGGATTCGCCGTGGTTGCCAACGAGGTCAAGAATCTGGCCGGTCAGACCGGGCGCGCCACCGAGGATATCGCCTCGCAGATCTGCACGGTGCAGGCGGAAACCCAGGCGGCAGTCTCGGCGATCGGCGGAATCGCCGGAACCATTGCCGGGATCGACGAATTGTCGGCCAGTATCGCCGGCGCCATCGAGGAGCAGGAAGCCGCCACTGCCGAGATCGCCCGGAGTGTTGAAATGGCATCGTTCGGCAATCGCGAGGTGTCGTCGAACATCGGCGAGGTGGCCCAGGCCGCTGCCGTGACCGGAGAAATGGCCCAACTGGTATTCAGGTCGGCCGATGATCTGCTGGCTGAAAGCCGGACCCTGGAGCAAGCCGTGGAATCTTTCCTGGCCGAGGTGCGTGCCGCATAACGTATGTTTAACGCGCGTCCGCTAGTCTGGCACGGGGAAGGCGGCCCAGTCTGGATCGGATGCGTCTGTGGAGAAGCACCTTAGTCCCGAAGAGATGGATGTCTGTTTCCGGGAGGTTCTTCGGAAACTTCCGTCGGTCAGGAATCCTGCCCGGCTGGAGGAGCTGTCCCTGCTGGCGCTGGCGATGATTTTGCACCGAGCCGGATCGCATCATCGCTACGAGGTTTATGCGGCCCAGATCAAATCCATCGTCGCCGCATCCTCTTCCGATCATTCCCCCGATGCCATGCGCGCCATCACCCGCAGATGCGTCGCGATCCTGCGGGCCGCCCGCGAAGGACGGCAACCTCATGCCGCCGCGCCAGTTCGCCACCGTCGTGGGTGGTTGCGTCCCGTCCCTGTCGCCATTGCCGCCATAGCCGTCCTTTCGGGCGGCTATCTTGTTCTTGGGGCCCGCGACGGGGACGATTACGATCCCGACGACACGACCAGATTCGTCGAGCAGATCGTTCAGGCCGCCGCCGGTTCGGGGGCATCGACGCATCTGTTCGGCGGACAGATCGACGTTTCCTCGATGAACGGAATTCCGGTGGTCACGGTGCGCGGTGTGCCGCCGCGAGCTTGTGCGGCATCGGGAATGCGTCTGGTGAAGAAGGGATTGCTGGGAGTGAACGGGGAAACCCCGGCCCGGATCTCATCGGCGATCATCACCGAACTGTGCAAAAAG
>CAJANN010000192.1 GCA_903941095.1 uncultured Rhodospirillaceae bacterium
AGCGTCCGGCCGATATCGCCCGGGCACTGCGCGAGTTGATCGCCTCCCCGGCCTTGCGCGCCGAGAAGGCTCAAGCCAGTTATAGCGCCGCCCTCGCGTTCGATTGGCGGCGCTGCGCGGATGAGACGTTTGGGTTTTTGGCGCGGGTGGCGGCCCGGTCTCGCTCACAGAGTGAATGAAGTAACGCGCCGCGGCCTTGGACGATCCCGAGGTTGACGCGGGTATGAAGATGTCGGGCCATTGAAGGGGTCCACTTTTAAGCGGAGCAGATCTAGCGGATTGTGTAATCGTTTAGCCCTTCAGATTTTGACCGCCACAGGGAGTATCATAAGCCTACAGATGCTATAACTGCAAGAATGCCTTTGCATTCAAAAGCATATGCTTACATTATGAATTTATTGATGGTTTCGCCGTTAGTCGTTGGGATCGACGCCGCCAACCTGCGGCGTGGCGGTGGTGTCACTCATCTGATTGAGCTACTTGGCGCAGCCGAGCCGATGCGCCAGGGAATTTCTCGGGTGGTCATCTGGGGCGGGACGCAAACGCTGGCGGCCCTCACCGACCGTCCTTGGCTCGACAAACGCCATCCATCAGAACTCGACCAGGGAGTGCTCCAGCGAACCTTGTGGCAGCGGTTTAAACTCTCTAAGGCGGGCCGGGCTGCGGGGTGCGATTTGCTGTTCGTTCCTGGCGGCAGTTATGCGGGATCCTTCCGGCCGGTCGTCACCATGAGTCAGAATCTGCTGCCTTTCGAGTTCGGCGAGCTGCGGCGTTATGGCTGGTCCTCGACGACACTGAAGATGCTGCTGCTGCGCTGGACTCAATCGCGGACTTTCCGTCGTGCGGATGCGGTCATCTTTCTCACCCAAGCCGCCAAGGCATCCGTGCTGCGGGTCACCGGGCCGCTCGCAGGGCAGTGCCCGATCATTCCCCATGGTTTGAACCCACGTTTTCTCATGCCGCTGAAGGCGCAGCAGGGCATCGACGCCTATGAGACGGGGCACCCGTATCGGGTGATCTATGTCTCCATCATCGATCAATACAAACATCAATGGCAGGTGGTCGAGGCGGTGGCGGCGTTACGGCGTGACGGTTGGCCACTGGCGCTTGATCTGGTCGGCCCGGCCTATGCGCCGGCATTGGCTCGGCTGCGTGACACGATCGCGCGATGCGACCCGCGGGGTGACTGGGTGCACTATCACGGTGCCGTTGCCTATACGGACCTGCATAAATTGTATGCGCAAGCGGATTTAGGGCTATTTGCGTCAAGCTGCGAGAACATGCCGAACATCCTGTTGGAAACCATGGCTGCCGGCCTGCCGGTGGCCTGTTCCGATCGGGGACCCATGCCAGAGGTGTTAGGTGACGCGGGGGTCTATTTCGACCCGGAGCGTCCGGCCGATATCGCCCGGGCACTGCGCGAGTTGATCGCCTCCCCGGCCTTGCGCGCCGAGAAGGCTCAAGCCAGTTATACCGCCGCCCTCGCGTTCGATTGGCGGCGCTGCGCGGATGAAACCTTCGGCTTCTTGGCGGGAGTGGCTAAGCGCTCCCGTGAACAGAATTTATCTAATATCAATTTTTGTTCATTCCCCGCCTGGCCATCAGTTGATGGCGAGTCTTGATGGGTTATTGGTGCTGGTGTTCAATAGCGAGAGGCTCTCTTACGCCGAACTGGCGGACTATTTCCCTTTTGCCCGTGAGATCAGAGCGTATTTCCCGCTGCTACCCGGTGCGGAGAT
>CAJANN010000193.1 GCA_903941095.1 uncultured Rhodospirillaceae bacterium
ATCGCGATACCGCTGCTGCGGGGCCGGCGCCCGTCGAAGACGCTGCTGCTGTGGGTGACGGTGGCGACCGTCGTCGCCATGGTTTTCTTCCCGCTGAAGCTGGTGTCGGTGAAGCTGCTGCCGTTCGACAACAAGTCCGAGCTGCAGGTGGTCGCCGACCTGCCCGAGGGCTCCAGCGTCGAGGAGACCGACCGGGTGCTGGCTGCCGCCGCCGAGCGGCTGAAGGACCTGCCGCTGCCGGCCGGTGGCGTGCTCAAGGTGGCCGAAGTGCCGCCCGGGCCGCCGGTGCTGGCGACCCTGCTGGCCGAAATCTACGGCCCCGACGCCGAGAGTCGCCGGCAGACGGCGGCGCAGGTGCGCAAGGCGTTCGAAGCGGTGGACTTCGTGGTGGACGTGGACGACAGCCTGGCCTCGCCCTGGCAACGGCTGCGCATTTCCATCGACCAGGACCGGCTGGAGTTCCATGGCGTCGACCAGGGCGACGTCTACGACACCATCGCGGCCCTGATGGGCGGCGTCCGCGTCGGCTATTCCCATCGCGGCGAGGGCGCCGCGCCAACCCCCATCGTCATCCGCCTGCCCAAATCCGCCATGCATCCCGGCGAGTTGCTCGCCAACACGCCGGTGCCGTCGAAGCGCGGCACGGTGGAGCTGGGCGACGTGGTCCGCGTCAGCCATGAGCCGGCCTCGCCCCCGATCTTCCGCCGCGACGGCCACACCGCCGAAATGGTCACCGCCGAACTGGCCGGCCGCTACGAGGCGCCCATCTACGGCATGTTCGCCGTCGAGGACAAGCTGAAGGAGGCCAAGGTCCCGGTGACCATCGCCTATCACGGCCAGCCGCGCGACGATTCCACGGCGACGCTGCTGTGGGACGGCGAATGGGAAATCACCTACGTCACCTTCCGCGACATGGGTGCCGCCTTCGCGGTGGCCATCCTCGGCATCTACCTGCTGGTGGTGGCGCAGTTCGGCTCGTTCCTGCTGCCGCTGGTGATCCTGGTGCCGGTGCCGCTGACCCTGATCGGCATCGTGCTGGGCCACATGCTGTTCGGCGCCCCGTTCACCGCCACATCGATGATCGGCTTCATCGCCCTGGCCGGCATCATCGTGCGCAATTCCATCCTGCTGGTCGATTTCATCCGCCACCGGCTGGCGGAAGGCGCCTCGATCCGTCAGGCGGTGCTGGATTCCGGGGCGACCCGCTTCAAGCCCATCGCCCTGACCGCCGCCGCCGCCATGATCGGCGCCGCCTTCATCCTGGCCGACCCCATCTTCCAGGGACTGGCCATCTCGCTGGTGTTCGGCCTGCTGTCGTCCACAGTCCTGACCCTGCTGGTCATTCCGGCGGTCTATGTCTGGCTGCGCGACGACGGCAAGGCCTTGCCCTAGCCGGCCGGATCGCTACAGTGGAGCGACGTTTTCCCTGGCCTTGAGGATTCCAGCCCATGAAGATCAGCTTCGCCAAGCCGCACCTGCCCGCCGAGGGCGCCCTGATCGTCGGGGTGCTGGAGGGCAAGACCCTGACGCCCACGGCCCGGACCTTGAACGAGCTGACCGGCGGCGGTCTGGAGCGGGCCATGACCGCCGGCAGGTTCCTGGGCAAGAAGGATCAGACCCTGGTGGTGCTGGCCCCGGCCGGCGCGCCGCTGGCCCGCGTGGTGCTGGTCGGCCTGGGCAAGGCGGAATCCGTCGATGCCCAGGCGGCGCAGTCGTTCGGCGGCACCGGACTGGCCGCGGTGCTGACCTCGGGCGATGCCGCCTGCGCCATCGCCTGCGACGATTTCGACGGATTGAAGCTGCCGGCGGCCGAGTTCGCCGCCAATGCCGCGTTCGGCGCGCGGCTGCGCTCGTACCGCTTCGACAAGTATTTCACCAAGGAAAAGAAAGAGGACAAGCCCTCCGTCCGCAAGCTGGCGGTGCTGACCGACGCCGGCGGCGCCAAGGCCGCCTTCGCCCCCCTGGACGCGGTGGCCGACGGCGTGTTCCTGACCCGCACCGTGGTTTCCGAGCCGGCCAACGTCATCCACCCGGAAAGCCTGGCCGACGAATGCCGCAAGCTGACCGCCCTGGGCATCGAGGTCGAGGTGCTGGGCGAAAAGCAGATGAAAAAGCTGGGCATGGGGGCGCTGCTGGGCGTCGGCCAGGGCTCGGACCGCGAAAGCCAGCTGGTGGTGATGCGCTGGACCGGCGCCGGCAACCCCGACGCCGCCCCGCTGGCCCTGGTCGGCAAGGGGGTGTGCTTCGATTCCGGCGGCATCTCCATCAAGCCGGCCGCCGGCATGGAAGACATGAAGTGGGACATGGGCGGGGCCGGCGCCGTCATCGGCACCCTGGCCGCCCTGGCCGGCCGCAAGGCCAAGGCCAACGTGGTCGGCATCGTCGGCTTGGTCGAGAACATGCCGTCCGGCACCGCCCAGCGCCCCGGCGACGTGGTCAGGTCGATGTCGGGCCAGACCATCGAGGTCATCAACACCGACGCCGAGGGCCGCCTGGTGCTGTGCGACGCCCTGTGGTACGCCAAGGAACGCTTCAAGCCGTCCGCCATGATCGACCTGGCCACCCTGACCGGGGCCATCGTCATCGCCCTGGGCACCGAATATGCCGGCCTGTTCGCCAGCAACGACCGGCTGGCAGAGCGCATCGCCGCCGCCGGCAAGGCGGTGGACGAGCCGGTGTGGCGCCTGCCGCTGGGCGAGGCCTACGACAAGCAGCTGAAGTCCGACATCGCCGACATGAAGAATGTCGGCGGCCGCGAGGGCGGGTCCATCACCGCCGCGCAGTTCCTGAAGCGGTTCGTCGCCGACGTGCCGTGGGCGCATATCGACATCGCCGGCACCGCCTGGAGCAAGAAGGACACCGCCACCATCCCCAAGGGGGCCTCGGCCTTCGGCGTGCGCCTGCTGGACCGCCTGATCGCCGAGCATTACGAAGACAAGGCGTGAAGATCCGCTTCGCCGTCCGGGCGGCGCCCGCCGCCGCCCGTGCGGAAGCCGCCGCGCCCGGCGGCAAAAGCGAGATCCTGGCCGCCGCCCGGCCCTATCTGATCCGGCTGGCCCCGGGGACCGATCCCCGGCGTTCCGGGGCGGCGCTG
This sequence comes from uncultured Rhodospirillaceae bacterium, assembly GCA_903941095.1. GTDB lineage: Bacteria > Pseudomonadota > Alphaproteobacteria > Rhodospirillales > Magnetospirillaceae > Magnetospirillum. Next base: position 3,095 of record CAJANN010000193.1, read on the forward strand.
GCCGTCCTGCTGCCCGGCTGCCCGTCGCCGCTTGCCGTCGAGCTGGGGCTGGACGGAGCGGCGGCGGCCGACTTCGCCTATGGGCTGCGGCTGCGCGCCTTCCGCCCGCTGGCCAAATACCGTACCCGCCCCGACGACGACGCCCCCGCCCCCGCCCCGGGCGAAGTGGTCATCGTCACCGCCGACCCCGCCGCGGCCGAAGCCGCCTTCCGGCGCCACGACGCCGTGCTGCGCGGCGTTTTCCTGGCCCGCGATCTGGTGGCCGAACCGGGCAACCACCTGGGTCCGGCCGAACTGGCCGACCGCGTCCGCCTGCTGGCGGAACTGGGGGTTGCGGTGGATATCCTGGACCCGGCCGCGCATGGCCTGGGCCTGCTGGCGGCGGTGGGCCAGGGCAGCGCCCGTCCGCCCCGGCTGGCGGTGGCCCGCTGGAACGGCGGCCCGGCCGGAGCCAGACCCCTGGTGCTGGTCGGCAAGGGACTGACCTTCGATGCCGGCGGCCTGTCCATCAAGCCGGCCGAACATATGGAGGAGATGAAGGGCGACATGGCCGGGGCCGCCGCCGTGCTGGGCGCCCTGACCGCCATCGCCGCCCGCCGCGCCGCCGTCAACGTCGCCGGCGTGCTGGCCATCGCCGAAAACATGCCGGGCGCGGGGGCGCTGCGGCCCGGCGACGTGATCCGCTCGCACAAGGGACCGACCGTCGAAGTGGTCGACACCGACGCCGAGGGCCGGCTGGTCCTGGCCGATGCCCTGTCGTGGGCGGCGGCCAACCTGTCCCCGGCGGCGCTGATCGACATCGCCACCCTGACCGGGGCGGTGGTGCGGGTGCTGGGCCGCCATCATGCCGGCCTGTACAGCAACCGCGACGGGCTGGCCCGCCGCCTGACGGATATCGGCCGGCGGCAGGCGGAACCGCTGTGGCGGCTGCCGCTGTCGGCGGCCTGCGACGCCCATCTGCGATCCGACGTCGCCGACTGGAAGAATTGCGGCTGGGGGCCGGTCCCCGACCATGACAACGCCGCCCGCTTCCTGCAGAAATTCGTCCCCGCCGGGATCGCATGGGCGCATCTGGACATCGCCGGCACCGCCGACAGCCCCGGGGACGGCGATTTTTGCCCCAAGGGCGCCACCGGCTTCGGCGTCAGGCTGTTCGACGCCCTGGCGGCGGGGTAAGGTGCCGGCATGACCCAGATCGGCTTCTACCACCTGCTGAAACTGCCCCTGGAACAGGCGTTGCCGCGCCTGCTGGAAAAGGCCGCCGCCGCCGGCATGCGCGCCGTCCTGATGGCCGGCAGCCCGGAGCGGGTGGAACACCTCAGTGCGCTGCTGTGGACCTATGCCGAAGACAGCTGGCTGCCGCACGGCAGCGCCCGCGACGGCGAGGCCGACCAGCAGCCCATCTGGCTGACCGATCAGGACGAAAACCCCAACGGCGCCACCTTGCTGGTGCTGTGCGACGGCATCCGCCCCGCCTCGCTGGCCGGCTGGCAGCGGTGCCTGGACCTGTTCGACGGCACCGACGAAACCGCCGTCGCCGCCGCCAGGGACCGCTGGAAAAGCTGGAAGGAAGACGGCCACCAGCTGATCTATTACCAGCAGCGCGCCGATGGCGGCTGGGACGAAAAAGCCCGGACATAGGGCGCCCCGTCCGTCACATCCGAGGCAAAGGGCGGCGGCAAACGCAAACCGGCCGGCGGATCGCTCCGCCGGCCGGCGCTGTCCGGAACCCTTCCGGCGGGATCAGCCGCGGGCCATCTTGGCCAGACGCATGCGCAGGGCGTTCAGCTTGATGAAGCCCTGGGCGTCGCGCTGGTCATAGACCGAGTCTTCCTCGAAGGTGACGTAGTCCAGACGGTACAGCGAGCGTTCGGACTTGCGGCCGACCACGGTGACGTTGCCCTTGTAAAGCTTCAGCCGCACCACGCCCGAGACGTTGCTGCTGATATGGTCGATCATCTGCTGCAGCGCGATGCGTTCCGGGCTGAACCAGAAGCCGTTGTAGATCAGCTCGGCGTAGCGGGGCATGATGTCGTCCTTGAGGTGGGCCTCGCCGCGATCCAGGGTCAGGCTTTCCATCGCCCGGTGGGCGACGATCAGCACCGACCCGCCGGGGGTCTCGTAGACGCCGCGGCTTTTCATGCCGACGAAGCGGTTTTCCACCAGATCCAGGCGGCCGATGCCGTTGGCCCCGCCCAGTTCGTTCAGGCGGGTCAGCAATTGCGCCGGGGTCATGCGGACGCCGTCGATGGACACCGCGTCGCCCTTCTCGAACTCGATCTCGACATAGGTCGGCTTGTCGGGGGCGTTTTCCGGACTGACCGAGCGGGTGAACATGTCCTCGAACGGCTCGACCCACGGGTCTTCCAGCGCCTTGCCCTCGTACGAGATGTGCAGCAGGTTGGCGTCGGTGGAATAGGGCGCCTCGCCCCGCTTGTCCTTGGCGATGGGAATCTGGTGCTTTTCGGCGAAATCCAGCAGCTTGGTGCGGGAATTCAGGTCCCACAGCCGCCACGGGGCGATCACCTTGATCTCGGGCTTCAGGGCGTAATAGCCCATCTCGAAGCGCACCTGATCGTTGCCCTTGCCGGTGGCGCCGTGCGACACCGCGTCGGCCCCGACCATGTTGGCGATCTCGATCTGGCGCTTGGAGATCAGCGGCCGGGCGATCGAGGTGCCCAGCAGGTAGACCCCCTCGTACAGGGCGTTGGCGCGGAACATCGGGAAGACGAAGTCGCGGACGAATTCCTCGCGCAGATCGTCGATGAAGATGTTCTCGTCCTTGATGCCCATCAGTTGGGCCTTCTTGCGCGCCGGCTCCAGCTCTTCGCCCTGGCCGAGATCGGAGGTGAAGGTCACCACCTCGCATTGGTACTGATCCTGCAGCCAGCGCAGGATGATCGAGGTATCGAGACCGCCGGAATAGGCCAGAACG
>CAJANN010000194.1 GCA_903941095.1 uncultured Rhodospirillaceae bacterium
AATCTCATTCAACAAATGAACCCCCAGTGGCGCGATCTCTGCGAAGACATTGCCTGACGGCTCCCGTCGGTTGGATGCCCGCCTGCGCGGGCATGACGTCAAAAATTTACCCTTCCGTAACCTGAGTTCGGAGCCCTGCGCACCGTCCAGGCTGATCTTGCGTCGGGCCGCGGGCTCGGCCATTCTGGACCGATGTCTGCGATCAGCTCTCTTGTTCCGCGCGTGGCCCTGGTGACCGGGGCGGCCCGCCGTATCGGCCGGGCCTTGTCCCTGGATCTGGCCCAGGCCGGTTTCGCCGTGGCCCTGCACCATTCCCGCTCGGGCGACGAAGCCCGGGACCTGGCTGCTGAAATCGTCGCCGGCGGCGGCCGGGCGGCGGTTCTGGCCGCCGACCTGTCGCGCGAGGACCAGACCGCCACCCTGGTCGAGCGGGCCGAGGCGGCGTTGGGGCCGGTGGGGGTGCTGGTCAACAACGCCTCGACCTTCGAGCGCGACGAGGCGCTGACCGCCACCCGCGCCGACTGGGACCTGCACATGGAGGTCAATCTGCGCGCCCCCTTCGTGCTGGCGCAGTCCTTCGCCCGCCGCCTGCCGCCTCAGGCCCGGGGGGTGATCGTCAATCTGCTGGACCAGCGGGTGTGGAACCTGACCCCGCATTTCACCACCTATACCCTGAGCAAGGCCGGTCTGTGGACCTTGACCCAGACCCTGGCCCTGGCCCTGGCGCCGCGCATCCGGGTGGCGGGGATCGGGCCGGGGCCGGCCCTGGCCTCGGTGCGCCAGACCGCCGGCCAGTTCGCCGCCCAGTGCCGGGGCACGCCGCTGGAAGTGGGGACCAGCCCCGCCGAGATCGCGGCCGCCCTGCGCTTCATCCTGGCCTCGCCGTCCTTCACCGGGCAGATGGTCGCCCTGGATGGCGGCCAGCATCTGCAATGGGCCGCCGGGCAGCCCCTGCCCGAGGAATGAGCCGAGGGGCGGAAATCCTGGGTATCGGCCTAAAAGTTTTGCACAGAGACTATGTGCGTACTCACTGCGGAGGGGGATGGGGAAGAGTCCAGGGAAATACCTCGATGTTTACCAACCCTTTACCCTTGACAGCAGGTAACCTATTGAAAACAAATAATATCGGTGATTTGCATAGAAAATGGGCAATGCGGTGAAACTCAAGGGACGCCTGGGGGGAGACTGCCTATCCGCCATTTTGCCAACAGACTTATCCACAGGTTTCGTGGATAGAGTCGCCAAGGCCCGTCTATCCCCTTGGAACCCATAGCTTTCTTTCGGTTACGCACTTTTACGTATGAATATGGAATGACCGGACCGGCCGACAGCATGGATTTGGAAAGCACCATTTCGGGGCCGCTGGCGTCGGGGGTGGCGGTGATCGAACGCAACCTGGAGACCATGCCGGCCTCGCCCGGCGTCTACCGGATGCTGAACGCCAAGGGCGAGCCGCTTTACGTCGGCAAGGCCAAGAACCTGAAGAAGCGGGTGGTCGCCTATACCCGGCCCGAGCGCCAGAGCCTGCGCATCCAGCGCATGATCGCCGAGACTGCGGCGATGGAAGTGGTCACCACCCATACCGAGGTGGAAGCCCTGCTGCTGGAAAGCAACCTGATCAAGACCCTGGGGCCGCGCTACAACATCCTGCTCAAGGACGACAAGTCCTTCCCGGAAATCCTGATCACCGGCGGCCACGATTGGGCGCAGATCGTCAAGCATCGCGGTGCCCACAGCCGCAAGGGCGAATATTTCGGCCCCTTCGCCTCGGCCGGTGCCGTCAACCAGACCCTGGCGGCGCTGCAGCGCGCCTTCCTGCTGCGCTCGTGCTCCGACGCGGTGTTCGCCGCCCGTACCCGGCCCTGTCTGCTGTTCCAGATCAAGCGTTGCTCGGCGCCCTGTGCCGGCCGCGTCGAGCGGGCGGCCTATGACGAACTGGTCGGGCAGGCCCGCGCCTTCCTGTCCGGGCAAAGCCAGCGGATCCAGCAGGATCTGGTCGCCCGCATGGAGGCGGCCAGCGCCGCGATGGAATACGAGCAGGCGGCGGTGTTCCGCGACCGCATCCGGGCGCTGACCCGCATTCAGGCCCACCAGGACATCCATTCCGCCGAGGTGTCCGAGGCCGACGTGGTGGCCCTGTTCCAGGCCGGCGGCCAGACCTGCATCCAGGTCTTCTTTTTCCGCTCCGGCTGCAATTACGGCAACCGCGCTTATTTCCCCCAGCATGCCCAGGATCAGGAGGCCGGCGAGGTCATGGCCGCCTTCCTGGGCCAGTTCTACGCCGACCGCAAGCCGCCCGGCGAGATCTTGCTGAGCGTCGGGCCGGCGGATCCGGCCATCGTCGGCCAGGCCCTGTCGGCCAAGGCCGGACGCAAGGTGGCCCTGGCCTGTCCCAAGCGCGGCGAACGGCGCCGGCTGGTCGACCATGCCGCCGACAACGCCCGCGAGGCGCTGGGGCGGCGGCTGGCGGAATCCTCGGCCCAGGCCCGCCTGCTGGAGGGGGTGGCCGAACTGTTCGGGCTGGATTCACCGCCGGCCCGTATCGAGGTGTACGACAACAGCCATATCCAGGGCAGCCACGCGGTCGGCGCCATGATCGTCGCCGGCCCCGACGGGCTGATGAAAAGCGCCTATCGCACCTTCAACATCCGCTCGGCCGACCTGACCCCCGGCGACGATTTCGCCATGATGCGCGAAGTGCTGACCCGGCGCTTCCAGCGGGCCCGCAAGGAAGACCCCGACCGCGACCGCGGCCAGTGGCCCGATCTGGTGCTGATCGACGGCGGCCAGGGGCAATTGTCGGCGGCGCTGGACGTGCTGGCCGACCTGGGGCTGGACGACGTGCCGATGGTGTCCATCGCCAAGGGGCCGGACCGCAATGCCGGCCGCGAGCGGTTCTTCCAGCCCGGCCGCGATCCCGTTTCCCTGCCGTTGCGCGACCCGGTGCTTTACTTCCTGCAGCGTCTGCGCGACGAGGCGCACCGCTTCGCCATCGGCACCCACCGCGCCCGGCGGTCCAAGGCGCTGGGCGGCTCGCCCCTGGACGAGGTGGCGGGAATCGGCGCCCGGCGCAAAAAGGCCCTGCTGCACCATTTCGGATCGGCCCGCGAGGTGGCGGCGGCCGGTCAGGCCGACCTGGCCGCGGTTCCCGGCATCTCGCAGGCGATGGCCAAAAAAATCTATGACCATTTCCACCCCCAAGGTTAGTATGCCCGGCGCATTTCCCTGGGTCCCCCGATGCTGACCAGCCTGCCCAACCTGTTGACCTTGTCGCGGATCGTCGTGATTCCGCTGGTCGTCGCCGCCTTCTACGCGGATGGCGCCTGGGCGCGGTGGGCCGCCTGCGGGCTGTTCGTCGCCGCCGCCGTCACCGACTGGTTCGACGGCTGGCTGGCGCGGCAATGGAATCAGGTTTCGGCCTTCGGGCGCTTTCTCGATCCCATCGCCGACAAGCTGCTGGTGGCGGCGGTTCTGTTCATGCTGGTGGCCTTCGATCGGGTCACGCCGCCCAGCCTTTTGCCGGCGCTGGTCATCTTGCTGCGCGAGATTCTGGTGTCCGGCCTGCGCGAGTTCCTGGCCGAGGTTCGGGTCGGCATGCCGGTGACCCGGCTGGCCAAGTGGAAGACGGCGTTCCAGATGCTGGCCCTGCCGCTGCTGCTGGTGGGCGAGGCCGGCCCCGCCGCGTGGCCGGTGCAGCAGGTCGGCGAAATCGCCCTGTGGGTGGCGGCGGCGCTGACGATGATCACCGGCTGGGATTATCTGCGGGCCGGCTTGCGTCACCTGAAGGAGTCCTGATGCGCCTGTTCGGCTTCACCGGCCATTCCGGCAGCGGCAAGACCACCTTGCTGGTCCGGCTGATTCCGCTGCTGACGGCGCGCGGCCTGACCGTGTCGACCATCAAGCAGGCCAACGAAGGGTTCGACGCCGACAAGCCCGGCAAGGATTCCTATGAACACCGCGCCGCCGGCGCCGGCGAGGTGATGGTCGCTTCGGGCCGGCGCTGGGCCTTGATGCACGAATATCGCGGCGCCGCCGAATTCGACATGGACGCCCTGCTGGCCCGGATGAGCCCGGTCGATCTGGTCCTGGTGGAAGGCTTCCGCCGCTGGCCGCACGATCGGGTCGAGGTGTGGCGGCAGGCGGTGGGAAAGCCGCCGCTGTTTCCCGACGACCCGCTGGTGGTGGCGGTCGCGTCGCCCGACCGGCCGCCGGGCCTGGACCGCCCGCGTCTGGACCTGGACGATCCGCAGGCGGTGGCGTCGTTCCTGCTGCAAAGGGTGGGGCTATAGATGAAGGTGCTGTATTTCGCCTGGCTGCGCACCAAGGTCGGGGTGCCCGAGGAAGAGCTGGCGCCGCCGCCGGCCATCGCCGACGTCGCCGGCCTGATCGAGTGGCTGAAGCTGCGCTCTGCCGGCCATGCCGAGGCGCTGGCCGACCTGCGGGTGGTGCGGGTCGCCGTCAACCAGGACCATGTCGGACTGGACCATCCGGTCGCCCCGGGCGACGAGGTGGCTTTTTTCCCCCCGGTCACCGGGGGCGGGCGGTGATCCGCGTCCAGGCCGAGGATTTCGATCCCGGCATTGAAATCGCCGGCTTTGCCGCCGGCAACGGCCGGGTCGGCGGGGTTTGCCTGTTTCTGGGACTGGTCCGCGATTTTCTGGGCCAGTCGCCGGAAGCCGGGCAAAGCGTGCGCGGCATGACGCTGGAACATTATCCCGGCATGACCGAAAAGCAGCTGGCCGCCATCGAGGCCGAGGCCCGGTCGCGCTGGCCGCTGGAAGAGGTGCTGGTCATCCACCGCTTCGGCCGCCTGGAGCCCGGCGACCGCATCGTGCTGGTCGCCACCGCGTCGGCTCACCGCGAGGCGGCCTTCGA
>CAJANN010000195.1 GCA_903941095.1 uncultured Rhodospirillaceae bacterium
GTAACGCCATCATCGACGCCTGCTGCGATGCATGGAATGCACTCGTTGCTGACGCAGACAGGCTCAAAAGCCTTTGCTTCCGGCCCTGGGTGCAGAAGGTCATTTCATAGGTTCGTCGGTATGACCGGCCGACGCGGATGATTCTGGGACGACGCGACGGAAACGCTGGCTTGGCACGGGGTGTGCACCCCTCTGCCAGGGCCAAGTCCCGGAAGAGGCTCGGCACGGTGCGGACGCTTTGCGTTCCATCCTCAACCCGCCCGCCGGACAGGACGGCACCGATGCGGTGGCTGCGTAACAGGCACACCCCCACGCCAGCTCTACGGCATGGTGTTGTTTCCTGGTTCGGCCCAGGTGGGACGGTGGCGTCGGCGGATCAGGGTTTGCCGCGCTTGTCTGCGGAGGCAGTGCGGCGGCGCTGATTTCGTCGGCGCCACCACGCCACTATTCCTCGTGCCAGCCGGTGATCATCATCTTGAACAGGCTGGTGATCTTGACGCCGGTGGTGCCCAGATAGATGTGGGCAATCATGAAGGTGACGATCACCAAACCGACCAGGTAGTGCAGGACGGCGACCGGAACCAGGCCGTCCATGCCGAAGACACGCGACGGGGCCAGATCCGGCCACAGGAAGATCAGCCCGGTCAGGACCAGAAGCGGCATGAAGAAGTACATGACGAACCAATAGACGATCTGTTGCAGCGAATTGAAGTTGGCGTCCTTGGTCGGCGGGTAGGGGTGGGCTTCGCCCCGGAAAATGCCCCAGCAATAGAACCGGGTCTGGCGGGCGCACCGCTCGCGGAAGCCGCCCGGTTTCGGCACATATTGCCACCAGTTGCCCGAGACGATGTTGGCGATGACGAAGAAGCCGTAAAGGCAGGCCAGCGACAGGCCGGCAATGTCGTGTAGACGTGCGGCGGTGGCGAAGGGAACCAGCGGCAGGCTGGGATCGGCGAAATGCAGGCTGGCCCCAGTAATCGCCAAGGTGATGATCAGCAACGCGTTGGTCCAGTGCCAAAGCCTGATCCACAGCGGCAGGATGAAGATGCGATGGGTGCTCATTTGTCCCTCCTGCGCAGGGCGATCATGATGCGGATCAGGCCGTGGCCAAGAACGCCGGCCAGCGTCAGGCCGACCAGGCCAAGGCCCAGCCAATCCAGGTAGCTGTTGCGGGTGGCGCCGATGACATAGGACTCGCCCATCACCGCGCTGTTGAGGAAGCCCAGCTTCGCGGTTTCGCTTTCGGCGACGTAGCGGTAAAGCCGGGTGCGCAGGGCACTGTCCTTGGTGTGGCAGGTCACGCAATCTTTCTGGGCCTTGTCCTTGTTCAATATCTCGTGCGATATCGCCAGGTTGCGGCTGGTCGATGGCGGGGTGTGGCAGTCGATGCAGCGGACGGCATCCCAATGGCGCTTGGTGTTGGGCAGCCAGGAATGGATGGCGTCGATGTCAGGGCGTTTCTTGGCCGGGGTCAGCGAGCCGCCGAATTCGGCGAATTTCTTGTCCGACTGATGGCAGCTCAGGCAGATACCGTTGTCCTGGGCCACCACCTTGGCCGGATCGCCCAGGATCTCGGCCTTGGCATAGACATGGGCATCGTGACAGGTGCTGCAGGTGAACTTGTCGCTCAAGTTCTTGGAATGGACGCTTTTGGCCACCTGGGTATCGACCCGCCACGCCTTCTGGGCATGGCATTCGTCGCACGCCAGGTTTTCGGGCTTGTTGGGGCCGGTCCCGGTGTGGGGGAAATCGCGATAGGCCCCGACATGGCAGGTCCGGCAGGCCATCCCCGAATGGTTGGACTTGGCATAGGCGACCGGATCGGTCAGCGCCTCGGCCAATTTGGCCATGTCCATGTCCGGGCGCGGCGGCTTTCTGAGAGCCGCCTCGGTATGGCATTCCAGGCATTCCGCGTTCCACTTGCGGACCTGTTCGATGGTTTCGGGATCCTTCGGAACGGCGCCCTTGGTCTGAGCCACGGCCGGCCCTGCCCACAGCAGGACGGCGAAGATCAGCAGGATGGCCCCGACCGGGCGACGGCGCAGAGCGTTGGTCATCTGTCCCCCTTGGAGCCGGTGCCGGCCCCGGTAAATCAGCGGCTCAGTCGTGCCCCAGGATGCGCGCGTCGTCGATCACGGCGGCGGCGGTTACTCGGGCAAGAGCTCGGTAGAATGGTTCCCTGGCATGGTGCTCGACGGCCTGGCAGTAGGCCGGCACCCAGGCTTGCATATGCTGGGCGACAAAGGCCGACTGGCGGTCACGCAACCAGCGGGCATCGTCGGCTCGGCCGGCGCCCCAGGCTTCCCACTCGCCGTTGGCCAAGGTGGCGACGAAGCGCAACTGCTCGGCCAGATGATCGGGCGGTCCCCACCGGTCGTCGGGGCGGTAGCCGGTCTCGGCATAGGCGGCCAGGGTGGACAGGGTCGTATCCCCCATCATCTGGCCTTCCCGCCACAGCGATTCGTAGGGCGGGGGAGGTCCGTACCCTTCCTGGATGCCGCGAAACAGGCGGGCATGCTCCACCGCCAGCCGCTCGCACAAAGCGTTCGGCGGCTCGTCGGCGGCCAAGGAATCCAGGAGTGACGACCCCAACCCGGCCCACTCGCCTTGGCTCTGTGCAGCCAAGGCCATCAGGCGGGTCAGCTTCTCGGCCGGAACCGGGTCGGCGAACAAGCTCGCGAGAAACCCGTAGCCCTCGGCGCGCTGACGGCTTTCCGGACTGCGGTCCTGCACGGTCATTTCACCGACGCCTTGTAGAATTCGGTGGCAAGATTGTCCTCGCCCCGGTGACAGCCCAGGCAGGTGCCGCGATCGACCGCGCCCGGATAGGCAGCCAGCGGAAATTCCTCGCGGCGGAGGAACTGGATGTTCTCCGGAAACTTCACCCCGGCATGGCAGGTCTGGCAGCCGATGGCCATGAACTTGGTGTGGATGCGATGGAAGCGGCTGCCCACCTCCAGATTGTATTTATCGCCGGGCGACAGGTCGCCTTCGCGGATCTGGTCGGCGATGATGCCGGCCCCGGTCGGCTTTTCCTTGGCCTGCTGGGCCATGGCGGGAGACAAGGCGGCGGCGACCATCAGGGCCGCGAGCAGGATGGCTTTCATCACACGTCGCCTCCTTCCAGAACGTAATAGACCTGGGGCTTGGTGCCGAACTCGCGCTTCAACTGGGCGGCCTTCTTGGCGCCAACCTGCTTGGCCACGGTCGAGGTCGGGTCCTCGATGTTGCCGAAGGCGCGGGCGTCCACCGGACAGACCAGATCGCAGGCCGGGGTGTATTGCGGATCCTTGCCGATGCGGTCGGCCTTGCCGTCGGCGATGGCCTTTTCCAGCTTGTGCCAGCAGAAGGTGCACTTCTCAGCGACGTTGGCCCGCTTGCGGTGGGTGGGGTGGCGGTCGGCGCCGGGGACGGCCTCGGGCGGGGTCGCCGGCTGGCCGGGATACAGCGTATCCAGCTTCTTGCCGGTGATCTGGGGAACGCCGTAAGGGCACACTGCCGCGCAATAGCCGCATCCGCTGCATTTGTCGTAGTCGATCAGGACCACGCCCAACTCGTTCTTCGAGATCGCCTTGAATCCGGCCTTGTCGCAGGCCACCTTGCAGGATGGATGCTCGCAATGCATGCAGTTCATGGTGACGAAGGTTCGGTAGACATTGGGGAAGGTTCCCCCTTCCGACTCGATCATCACGTTCCACGGAGCCCCGGGGGTGAAATGGTTTTCCACCGCGCAGGCGGCGACGCAGGACCGGCAGCCCATGCACCGCTTGGTATCGATCACGCGAACCAGCTTCATGACGGACGCTCCTTACGCCTTGGCGATGTTGCACTTGGTGTCGTTGAACGAGTTCATCCCCGAAAGCAGGTCGGGATGCAGTTCAAGCACGCGGTTGACATCGACGCCCTTACGGGAATATTCGGGCCAGCCGGCATGGCTGTGGCCGTAATGGTAGGAAATTCCCACGGTGTCGGGGCGGATGCCCTCGGTCAGCTTGCACTTGCCGACGACCTTGCCGATCCGGGTGGTGACGGCGACATTGTCGCCATCCTTGATACCCAACCTGGCCGCCGCCGAACTGTTGATCAGGATGGCGTTCTCCTGCGTGTCCTTGCCGATGGCGAAATTCAGGATCGGGTTGGTGTTCGAACAGGCGGTCTGGTTGCGGTACATCCGCTTGAAGGTGATCAGGTAGAAGGGCAGGTTGGCCGCCTCGCGATGGGGCGTGGGGAAGGCGTGGTCCTGCAGCGGGAACGGCGAATAGGCGATCTTGTAGCGCGCAAGATCGATGTTCTTGATGCCGGCCTTCTCGACGGTGGCCTTGACCTTGGCAAAGGTCCCGACCATCGAATCGCCGTAGAACTGCATCTTCGGCTTGCCCGGTCCCTTGAACTTGGCCTCGATGCCCTTGGTGTAGATGTCCGCCGGCGGCAGTATCGAGCCGACGAAGCCATCCTTCAGGGCGACCTCGAACGGTTTACCCTTGGTGGCGTCGAGCCACAGGATTTCGACCGCCTCCTTGGGGGTGTAGTCGCGACCCTTCTCGAACTTGTGGTCCTTCAGCTTCCAGGCGTCGTTGACCGCCCCGATATAGGCGTCGCGAAGGTTCAGGCGCTTGGCCAGTTCCCACAAGATGGTGTAGCCGTCATGCTTCAGGTTGTAGGCGTTGACCACCGGCTGGCGGATGCCGATATGCTTGGCGTTGGGACCCGAGCGGGTCGGGGCGAAGTGCCAGGATTCCAGGTAATTGAGGTCCGGCAGAACGATGTCCGACATCCAGGCCGTCTCGCTCATATGGACTTCGATGGTGACGTTGAAGGTCTTTTCCAGCGACTTGTATTGGGTCGCGGTGTCCGAGGTCGAAGCCGGCCGGTTGGTGGCGTAGAAAATCTGCATCTCCGGCTCGTAGGGCAACCCATAGGCTTTCGGATCGAGCACGGTCAGTGCCACCTGCTGGCAGACGTCGTGGTGGCCGTTGGGGAAATAGACGCTCTTGGCCAGATCGACCCGCTTGGGCGGGTACTCGCACTTGGCCGGCTCCATGTATTCGGGATGGTCGTAGACCTTGCCCAGCTTATGGCCGCCGATGGCGTCGGGAATGCCCAGGATCATCTGCAGCATCAGGGCCGACCGCCAGGTCTGGACCCCGTGTTCCTTGGCGGTCATGCCGCGCCAGGTGTGCAGCGACACCGGCCGATAGCGGTGCGAGAAATCGCCCAATCGGGTGGTGGTGCCCAGGCGGATTTCCTGGCCGATCATCGTCGCCAATTCGCGGATGGTGTCGGCGGGGATTCCGGCGATGTCGGCGGCGGTCTCGGGCGTCATGGCCTTCAGGCTGTCGGCGTAGAGGTCGAAGCCAGTGCGGGCCGGCTTACCGTCGACCGAATAGGTGCCGCGCAGGGCCGGAACGACGCCGTCGGCATAGGGCTTGGCCGACTGGCTGACGGTGTCCCAGACCAGCGGCTTGCCGTCGCCGTCGCGCACGATGCGGCCATCAAGCCCCACCAGTTGCGGGGCGTTGGTGTAAGTGATCAGGAACGGTTCGTCCACCTTGCCGGCATCGATCAGCAGCTTGGTCAGCGCCATCACTAGGACCACGTCCTTGCCGGGCCGGATGGGGATCCACATGTCGGCCTTGGCGCCGGGATGCGACAGGCGCGGCTCGATCACCACCACCTTCATGCCGCGTTCCTTGGCGCGAGTGACCGAATGATCCATCCAGCGGGCGAATTGTTCCGCCTCGAAATAATTCGAGCCGAACACCACGAACAGATTGCAATTGTCGATGTCGGGCAGGAAGCCGTGATAGCCCCAGGTAATGTCGTCGGCGACATGGCGGGCCGACTCGCACGTCGTGGTGCGGTGGATGACGTTGGGGGTTCCGAACGCCTTGCAGAACGCCTTGGGGAATTGGTCGCCGATCAGATACTTGCCGTGGCCGTGCTGCCAGATCAGCTTGGACGGATTGTCCGCCTTGATCTTCGCCAGGCGCTCGGTGATGGTCTGGAACGCTTCGTCCCACGAGATTTCGACCCATTTCGGGTCCTGGTCCAATCCCTTGTTGGGGTTGGTCCGCTTGAGCGGCGTCTTGACGCGATAGGGATTGTAGGCGGTGAACGAGCCCGACACCCCCTTGGGGCAGATGCCGTGGTTGTAGATGTCGCGCCGGGCCCGATCCGGCTGGATCGAGCGGATCACGCCGCCGACCTTGCGGGCCTCGATAGCGCAGAAATTGACGCAATGGACGCAGACCGACTTGATCACTTCCTCGCCGATGCCAGCGGCTGCGGCGGCGCCGACCTTGGCAAAGGCGGGAAGCGGACCGGAGGCCGCCGCGATGGCGGCCAGAGAGCCCATTCCCTTGAGAATATCCCGACGTGTCGCAAGCATCTCCGGCGCTCCCCTGTCATGGGTCAAATCGACGGAAAGGCTAATACGAAAGGGTAGGGAAGTCCATACTGAAAGTGTGGCCAATTTATTAAAAACTGCATGTAATCAATGTGATAACAAAATCCTATGCCGGGCCTTGAAGGGTCCGGTTTCTATCGGCCAGCTTGCCGCCCGATGGGCGGCGGGAAAGAGCGCGCGGCGATCCGGCGCGGATGGGGTTGGCGTTTGTCGTGATCTGCCCATCCGCAGAACTCCGCTGACCAACGGACCGCAAGAATTGGGCCAGGGTTCGAATCGGCGGAAAGCCTGAAGTTTTCATCCGTGGCGTGTCACTGGCTGGTAACGCGGATATTCCCCATGTTACGCAAAAGTAACGCGCATAAACATTTCATCAGGTGAATGCTATTCTGGATAATTCTGGGTAGAATGACTTCTGAAATTATCCTTGGTCCAGCGTCAATGGAGAGAGCAAGATGAAAATCTTGATGGTCATGACGATCGGGATCGGCTTGGCCTTGCCGGCTGTTGGTGCTGCGCAGATGTGTGACGGATCGACATCCGCGCCGGAGGACGCGGCCAGGAATGATGCTCACCCGCCGGTCAAAGCGGTCAAGCCGGCTGCGACCAAGAAACCCTTGCCGATCAAATCCTCGAAACCACAGGCCGCGCCAGCGACTGTGAACCACCCCGCCAAACAGGGAGACGCCAAATGAAGACACTGATCGCCGTGGCCATTCTTTCCGTGATGGTCGTACTTGGCGGAAACGCCGAGGCGCAGCCTTTGGTCGAAGTCGGGTGGATCAAGGCCAACAAGGACCGCCCGGATGTGGTGGTTCTCGACGTGCAGACACCGTCGGCCTTCGCGGCGGCGCATATTCCCGGGGCCATCCATACCGATTTCGCCAAGGCCGGCTGGCGGGTCGAGAAGAACGGCATCCCGGACATGTTGAACGATGTCGACAAGCTGGAAGCCCTGATCGGCTCGCTGGGGATCGACAACGCCACCCAGGTGATTCTGGTGCCCCAGGGCGCCAATGCCGGCGAAGTCGGCGTCGCCACCCGGATCTACTGGACCTTCAAGATTCTGGGCCATGATCAGGTGTCCATCCTGAATGGTGGTCAGGCGGCGTGGGCTGCCGACAAGGCCAATCCGGTGGCCAATGGTGCCGTCGCCCCCAGGACGGCCAAGGCGTTCAAGGCCACCTTCCGCCCGGACATCCTGGCGACCAAGGATCAAGTGGCCCGGGCGGTCGAGAGTGGCGGGGTGCCGCTGATCGATTCGCGGTCGGAAGACCAGCACATGGGCATCAACCGCAATCCGAAGGCCAAGCGCAACGGCACGCTGCCAGGTGCGCTCAATCTGCCGAATTCCTGGATAGA
>CAJANN010000196.1 GCA_903941095.1 uncultured Rhodospirillaceae bacterium
ACTACCTGGACAACCAGCTATTCCACCAACAGGGGGGGGGTCAAAATTGGACGCCGATTCGGGGTTCAAGGGGGGTCAATTTTCGACGCCGATTGACAGTGACGCCCTTGTTTGCCAGGTCCGAGAGATTGTCGCGGAGCTCCAGCTCCATCAGATTGGCGTCGGGCTGGCGCCACTCGACGCCATGCTCACGCATCAACTCGCCCAGCTTGGCGGTGGCGAGGTAGCCCGACACATCGTGGTCAGCCAGACCGATCACCGGCACGCCCAGCAGGCGAGCGGTGGCGATCACAGGCTCCCAGTCCGGGCGCAGCACCTCGGCGTCGCCGCCGGCGAAGCTCAGGGAAACGAGGCCGAAGGGGCTCAGCAGCTCGTCGCCACAGAGGCAGTCCTTTTCGCCGGCGACGACGATCAGGATGGCCTTGATGTCGAGGGTATTGCGCAGCGCGGGCAGGTTGAAGATGTAGCCATTCTTGCCGGAGCGCACGTCGTCGAACCAGCCGGTGCGGGCGGCGCGCCCCTCGCTGACGCGGCCATAGGCCAGGAATGGCGTGCTCTTGTTGCCTTCCTGGTTGAGGTAGCGCACCACGACACCCTGGATCTCGCCGGCCATGTCGCGGTAGGGGTAGAGCGCCTGGACCTTGACGCTGTAGTGGCGGTCAGGGTTGCGGGAGCTCAAGATCTCGCATGTCGGATAGGTGCGATCGCGCTTGCCGTGGCGCCAGCGGTTGACAGCCGATTTGCCGGCGGCGGTGAAGCGCGGCAGCGGCAAGGTGTCGGTCTTGATCGGCGTGAACTGGACGAGCTCGCGCTTCCGGTTCTGTTGGCGCTCGGGGATGACATAGTCATCGGCATCGGTCAGGCCGATATCGGCACTGATGCGGTCCGCCGCGTCGCGGAAGGTGAGACCGTCGGTGTGCATCACCAGGTCGATAACGTCGCCCCGGGCACCGCAGGCACCGCCCCAGCAATGATAGCGGCCGTCGATCACCTCAAAGGAGGGGCTGGTCTCGGCGTGGAAGGGGCAGCAAGCCACAGACTTGTCGCGCTTCTGCTTAAATCCCTGGAGACGGGATTCGGCAATGCGCTGCAGAATGTCATTGTCCGCGCCATTGCTGCGGATGACAGTCAGGCGAGCCTGAAAGTCATCACCGCCCTGGGTATTTCCCCCCGGGCGTATAGAGGCAGTTGTGGCGTCTGAGTCGGATGACATATTGAACCTACGACTTGCGATCTACACGAAAACTAAGTTGACGTTTTCGGCGAAGTAACGTAGGATTCAGTTGCTTTTGGCTGTTTGACCCCTTTGGCGAGGGGCTCCTACATCTTCTTCCCGAGAAATCCGGCCGCTGCTGCCTCCCCAGGCTCAGCGGCCGTTCGGTTTTTCAGGCCGCCGGCCGATGAATGTTGAAGTCCTGGATAATCGCGCCGGTCACCGCCATGCGGTATTTCTCCGGCAGGTCGAACCGCCCCTTGGAACGGATATCCTCCACGGTCGAGTCAATGCTGACGCGGATCAGCGCGCTCAGGCTGACGCCAAGCGCCCGTGCCTCATTCTCCAGCATCGCGTACTCATCCTTGGACACCCTGACAGGGGGCAGTTGCGCGCGCTTGGGGATCATGGCAAACCTCATCGGCTAATCAACGATACTTGCCATGTATAGCACGATACCGTGTATTCTACCACTTTGATTTAGACGCATACTATATACATTCAACGCCAATCTAAGAACACACCTAGTTTCACTTGCAGCATCCATCTATTGCCGAACGGTGACTCATGTTTAGTGTCTCCATATGCACAGCAACAAAGATCGCCTTTTCTTCCATAAGGGAATACAGGGAGAATTCGAACTTCCACAATGCATCGCCTCTATGACCGTCATATGACGGTAAGGACACGGTGCATGGCGTGAAAAGTCGGGTGTTGCTTCTCGAATGGAAGTGCTGGGTTGGGGCAATACTCGCGAGGCCAAAGGCGATGAAAGGGCAGCCGCTGTTTCCACTGGTGTATTTCAGTAGTAATTCACCATTGAGGGCCTGATTCGCCAAACCGCCCAGCTTTTCGCCAGGCGGCTGATCGTCCAAAACCGAGCACTGAGGCCCCCTCCCCTCCCCTGGCTGCGCACCGAGCTGCGGCGCTTGCTGGATACCAGGGGCTCCAGGGGCAGGAACGTCCTTACCCAACAACGGTCACCTTGCTGCGATGGCCAGTCCAGGCGGCTATGGCGGTGATGATGGCCGGGTGGCAGGAGGCTTTAAGATGGCCTGGGCGCCGCCGCCTGTGTTGAGCTGCTGGGCTGTGGCTGATAGGGGCGATGCGTTCACCAACCCCTCGATGCTTTTTTAGGCCGCGTCAGCGGCCGTTCTTCCTTCCTGCAGCGCGCCATCTGGACAACCACCCAAGTGCCCATATGGCATGTTGGACAAACATCCAAATGGCAGTTTGGCTACTTGCCCTTCTTTGCCCGCGCCCGCCGACGATCAGGCACCATGTGGTCATCCTCGATCTGGTAACCGAGAGCTCGCAGGCCGCGCATGATGATGTGCTGGCGTGACGACTTGCTCTTGAGCGCGTCGATGCCGAGGGCCTCATCCAGATAGGCCGGAATCTGGATATGGATGCTGGTCATCTCGATGGCCGCGATGGGCGGTGCCATCTCCGGCGGCGCCACCTCGGGCTCGGTCGCGGCCCCCTCCCCCGGGGCGACCTGGCGGTTGGCGCCGTGGGCTCGCCCGATCTCCTCGGCCGCCTTGGCGATCTGGTCGTCATCCGCCTCGGGCATGGTCATGTTGCCCAAGTTGAATTTGCGGCGCTGGCCCGGCATCAAGTCACCGGAGAGATCGGCGCCGTCGAGTGCGGCACGGCGGTCATCGTCGGCCATGGAAACCTCCAATCATCCATTCGCCCATTTATCCACGGGGATATTTGGACAAATATCCATTCAGGTGGCAAGGGCTTCGAGGCGAGACATCAATTCCTCGGCGATGGTCTTGAGGTTGGCGGCGCCGGGGTCCTTGACGTTGATCTGGCTGAGCGCCTTGCCAACCAGGAACATTTCCTGCAGCGAGACGCGGTTGAGCAGCGCCGCCCGAAAGATCGGGGTGCCCGAGCCTTCGACCGTTGCCCGCACCTTTTTCGCCGGGCGGGATTCGAAGCCTTGCATGACCCGCGACCACAAAATGGCGCGCGGGATGACTCGACCGCAGGCCTCAGACGCGTCTTCGATCTGGTCGACGGTCTTGATGGCGTCACGGGCATCGAGCAGCGATTGCTGCGAGGGAATCACTACCAGGTGCGACCGCTGCATGGCTTTGAGCGCCAACATGGAGGAACCGCCGGGGAGATCGACGATCACCAGGTCGGAGGTTTCGTTGGCCTTGCGAATCTCGCCCAGCACATTGGTCTCGGTCACCTCGCCTACCACGGTGAAGCCAGTGATCGCGGCTTTTTCGCCGAATTTGGTGGCGTGCTGATTGAGATCGGCGTCGAGCACGGTGACCTTGACGCCCATCAGCGCGAGCTCGGCGCCGAGGCCAACCGATAGCGTGGTCTTGCTGCAGCCGCCCTTGGCAGAGGCCATGGAGATAATGCCGGCCATGTGGATAAACCCCCAATTGGATATTTGGGTAAATAGCCGTTTGGCTATCCGTATTGGTGGCATCCTAGCCAAATCGCCAATAGGCATCAATGCCAAATGGATATTCGGGTAATTGGATGCTTGGCGGCATGGCATTTTGGATCATTATCCATATAGCTGATCGTCAGGGCGGCCAGGTGCCGGCGGAGGCGCTGGCGAGCAAGGGGGTCATGTCGAAGTGGCTCGATAAGGCGATGAAGAAGCGACGGTGAAGGGGGTGGGGGAGGGGGAGGTGGCCTGGCGTGGAGGGCGCCTGCTCGAATTATCGTTGCAACGAAAGCCTTGGTCCGGACGGTCAAGAACGGCTGATTTCCGCCATTTTCCGATCATCCAGGAATGATCGTCGCAGCAAACCCGGAATTATCGTCGTATCTGGACGACACCAGAAATCCGCCACCAGAATAATTAGTTGCTCCACCCGCGTTGCATTGCACGCTGGGGTATTATTCAATTATGCCTTCGTCGTGCCATGCCGGGAGGCTCAATGATCCGTCCCGCTATCGCCTGCTGCTCGCCATGCTCGCCGCGCCGGTGTTCGCCGCCGAAGCGCCGGTTGAACATTCGGTGTGGGCGGAGACGGCGGCCAGGGCCGACCAGGTGGCGGCCGCAATCGCGGGGTCGACTGTGCGCGGCTGAATTGTGACCTTGCCTGGCGGTCTCCGTGTCTTGGCCGACCCCGGCAGCGCCGAGGAGCTGATCTTGATCGGGCGGGCGTTTGTCGAGCTGCGCCGGCAGCCGGCGTTCCGGGTGATGCTGGAGCGCATCACGCCGCAGCTAGAGATCGAGCCCCCCACCGCGTGCGAGGTCACCGTCGACAAGGGTCCAGATGGGCGCCCTTACACCATGTTTTCCCGGGGCTTGGCCGAGCATTCCACGCGGCGCATCAAGCTGTACCGCGCCATGCTGGCGCGTGGCGATTTGTCTGAGATCGCCTTGGTGCTGGGCACGCAAGCTGACGCATTTTGAGCAGTGGCGAAGTAGGCGGCTGCAGGTTGATGGCGCCCTGCATTTCGACCGTGGGGATGAAACCGAGGCGCGGCTGTTCGGCGATCTGGCCGGCGCCACCAGGCCGCGTGCTGCGGTGGTGGCCGAGCTGAAGAAATTCCGGGCTGCTCATAAAGGCGAGACGGGCGACTGGGCGATCTACGGGGAGATCTGAGCTCGCTCGAAGCCACGGTATCGAGTGACGAAGCAGGTAGTCATTACGGCAAACGTATCGCCAAACCGCAAAAGGCGAGGTGGATGTATGGCTTTTAGACTGCATGCACTGGCTATTGCTCCTGTAAAACAACCGCATTTTGTAACTTGGAAGCGCAGTTTTAATAACCCGCGGACTAGAAGCGCCTGCGTATTTATCATTTTCTCGACATAGTGTTTTATAATGCTTTCCAGCGTTACAAAATAATAGGGTTGTCGGAGATGGCGCAGCCAGAGCAGTTGGGGCAAAGGGAAGCGGAAACTAGGCGTCGATTGACAGAGGTCATCACACTGGCGCGCCGCGAAATGGCAGCTTGGAAAATGGTCGAGCCGACCGCAAGAGAAGCGTATGAGCCCACTGAGGCATCGATTGAAGCTTACCGGGTCGCTAAAGCTCGGCTATTTGACGCCGAGGATATCGCGGGGCGTATGTTCGGTAACATTGTGGAGCGGCTGGTCATCGGGGGCTGCTGCAAAGCGACATTCAATTTCCGGCGGTGTGCAGTGACATACGGCCTTCGGCGCTGTCTGGGTGAATTGGTCGCTATCATTGACGATTTGCTTTCTGATCCTGCACCACTGCCAGCACGTTTTAATATCGATGCCTCCGTGTTGAAGATGGCCGAACTGCGTGCAAAAAATACCGCGCTAACGATGAGTGAAATCATCGAATGCACCGAAGCATGTCAATCGGCGTCGAAAATTGACCCCCCTTGAACCCCGAATCGGCGTCCAATTTTGACCCCCCCCCCTGTTGGTGGAATAGCTGGTTGTCCAGGTAGTCAATAGGAGGGGCCCCCGCGCGCCCGCAGCGCTCGTCAAGTAGCTGGCGGCGGGCGCGCGTGGGAGGTCTCCTGTTGACCCACCTGGGCAACCGGCGACGC
>CAJANN010000197.1 GCA_903941095.1 uncultured Rhodospirillaceae bacterium
CGTCACGCTGTTGGTCAGGGTCACCGCGACGGTGGCCCCGGACTCGGTGGTGCCGGCAAAGGACAGCGTCTGGTCATTGGTGCGAAAGTCGGTGCTGTTGCTGCCGCTGTCGGTGGTGATGCTGGATACCCCCACCGTCGGCGCGGTCAGGACGATGATCACCGTCAGGGTGGCGGCGGCGCTGCTGACCCCGTTGCTGGTGGCGACGACGCTTAGGGTATAGGTCCCCGCCGGCAGGGTGGTGCCGGTGTAATCATAGGTCCAGCCGGTACCGTTGACCGTCGCCGCCTGGGTGGTAAACACCGCGCCCGTCACGCTGTTGGTCAGGGTCACCGCGACGGTGGCCCCGGCATCGGTGGTTCCCGAAAAGGACAAGGTCCGGTCGGTGGTGATGTAATCGCTGGGCGACGCGCCGGAATCCGTGGTGATGCCGCTGATGGACACGTTGGGCACCGAGGCCGTGGTGCCGTCCATGTTCAGGACGGCGGTGAAGCCGCCCAGTTGCGACCATGTCTGCGACGAGTTCTGATAGGACCCGTTGATGCCGGAAACATCCTGGTTGAAGGCGTTGTCCTGAGCGGCGGTGCCGACGATATAGCGCAGGATGGTGGTCTCGGTGACGTCGGCGGACAGGCCGAACGCCGCCTTGTTGGTGTTCAGGTCGGAAATCTTGATCTGATACGACAGGAAATAATCCGGCTGGCCGGAAAAATTGCTGCCGTCGGTGGCCTGGACGAAGCTCCAGTTCGACGCCCAGTTGGACGTGCCGGAATTGTAGGAAAAGGTCGGGCTGCCGGCGATGCCGGTGTCGCTGGGGCCGGTATTGCCGGCACCGTTGGCGTCATAGACGCCGACCGTCCCCTGGCTTGAGGCCGATGGATTATAGCATCCGACGAAGAAATCAATGCTGCCATTCAGATCGGCGTCGACGCCGAAGAATGAAAACTTGTCGAACCCGTTCGAGATGGTGTTGGTGTCGTTGGTATTGTTGACGCGGACCCGGAACGCGATGTAATCGTCGGAAACATTTCCCGACGTTCCGCCATTGTAATATTTGACATAGGCCGAACGGTAGGTGTTGTCGCCGACGATATCCTGCGGAACGGACTGGCCATTCGATGTCTGCTGGTCGGTCAGGGCGTCGTGCTGGCCATTCGCCGGCGTCACCGCGACCCAGCCGGTCAGATCGGCGGAACTGACGTTGATCCAGCTGTAAGTGACCCCGCCACCGCCACCGGCGGGGGCCAGGACAGTGGCAAAGGTCTCCAGGTCCTGTGCCCAGGCGAACAGCGGCGTGGCGACCGTGCCGGCCGTTTTTTCCAGCACCCAGTCACCCCCCAGCGCCTGGGGGCCGGTGATGTCGTCGGATGCGGCCACGTCGGCGCCGGTCAGGGCGGCCAGCCCCTGGACCAGGGATTGACCGGCACTGCCCTGGGCCACGTCGCAGCCATAGATCAGGATATCGGCGCCGTCGGCCAGATGATCGCCCCAGGCGGCGATCTCGGCCCCGTGTGAGGCCAGGGTGTCGGCCGTCAGCACCGAACCGCCCAGATCGACGCGACCGTCGTCGCCGTGGGTCAGAAAATGCAGGGCCGTGACCCCCGACCGTCCCTCCAGTGCCTCGGAAATCTGCTGGAAGCCGTCCCGATCACCGCTCAGCACCACC
This sequence comes from uncultured Rhodospirillaceae bacterium, assembly GCA_903941095.1. GTDB lineage: Bacteria > Pseudomonadota > Alphaproteobacteria > Rhodospirillales > Magnetospirillaceae > Magnetospirillum. The sequence goes on from CAJANN010000197.1 coordinate 1,667, forward strand.
AGTTCGACGCCCTGGCGCGGGGTCGGCAGGCCGCCGGTCTGGACCAGACCGGCATCGACGAACAGGATCTCGCCCCCCTGCCCCGCCGCCGCATCCGGTGGCGGCGCCCCCGCCAACTGGGCCTGCTGGTCGGTGAAGGCGGACGTGTCGGCGCCCTGGGTGTCGGCCGGCGGAGCCGCATCGGCCACCGCCTCGGCAACGACGGCCGGAGCCGCCGCGTCGAACATCATCCGAGGTTCCAGCGCCCGGAGCACAAGGCTGCGGGGAAGGGATGAAGGGGAAAACATCCGGCGACCTCATCGGGCAGTCTTCATACCGGAAAAGCATGCCATACCGCTACGCAATAGGGCAAACACCGTATCCACGGAAATTGTCACATTTTGTGACGCCAGGTGATGGAATGCGCCGCAACACATACTGAAGTAATATTGAATCCTCGGACGAGACTTTTCCAGAGCAATGATTCAACCACCTTTACAGTATGGTCTTGGTGCGGGGACGTTTTTACCGCTCAGACGGCTCCTGTAACCAGGACTACCTTTCCGGTAGCGGCGCGGCCCTTCAGCATGGCGATGGCCTGGGCGGCCTGATCCAGCGGCAGGGCGGACGAAACATGCGGGCGGACCCTTCCTGCCGCCCACCAGTCCAGAACCTCCTGCATGCTGGCACGCAACAGGGCCGGCTTCAGCGTGCGATAGGCCCCCCAATAATACCCGATCACCGTAACGTTCTTGACCAGCAGGATGTTGGCCGGAATTTGCGGAACGGTTCCCGAGGCGAAGCCGATCAGCAAAATCCGGCCGTCGGGTGCGATCGAACGCAGCGACGCGTCGAACACCGCGCCGCCGACCGGGTCATAGATGACGTCGGCACCGCGGCCCCCGGTCAGGGCCTTGACCTGCTCGCGGATATCCTGGGACTTGTAATCGATACCGTGGTCGGCGCCGTGGTCCAGGGCGACCTTGACCTTTTCCTCGCCGCCGGCGGTGGCGATGACCGTCGCACCCAGCGCCTTGCCGACCTCCACCGCCGTCAGGCCGACCCCGCCGGCGGCGCCATGCACCACCAAAGTCTCGCCCGGCTGCAGTCCGGCCTTGACTTTCAGCCCCAGATGCGACGTGCCGTAAGCTACCGGAAAACCGGCTGCCGTCACGAAATCCAAGGCGTCGGGCAGATGATAGACGTCGGCGACATCGGCGACGGCCTGTTCGGCAAAGGCGCCGCCGGTTACGGTGGCCATCACCCGCTGGCCGATGGCGAAGCCGTCCGCTCCGGCCCCCAGTTCGACGATGGTGCCGGACAGCTCCATCCCCGGCACGAAAGGAGGCGTCATCGTTTCCTGGTATTGACCGGCAATCATCAGCGAATCGGCGAAGTTCACTCCGGCCGCCGCCACCTGGATACGGACCTGGCCGGGACCGGGCACGGGGGCGGGAAACGCACCGAATTCAAGCGGAGCGCCGAAGGCGGAGCAGATGACGGCACGCATTGCAGGTTCCTTTGAGAATACAGGTCAGGCGCTCAACCGCCTTGGCCGCTCGCGCTGGGCGGCCCAGGCCAGCTTCAGGGTGGTGAACAGAACGATCTCGGTCATCTGCTGCTGGCTCAGCACCTTGGCCACTTCCTGGCGGGCATAATGTACCAGTTCGGGTTCGGCCTTGGGCGACGACAGCAGGTTGGTGATCAGTTCCTTGCGCACCAGCGGCGGATACTTGCAGATTTCCTTGCACAGCGACGCCTTGACCATCACCGGCACCTGCGCCGATACGAACAGACGATCAATGCACAGGGCATAGATGCCGAAATCCAGCTTGCCGGCCACCGCCCGGGTGAATTCCAGAAACTCGTCCAGGAACAACCCTTCGGAAATCTTGCGGTCGGCCAACAGCTTGACCACGTCCAGAAACGCGCGGTACCTCTGGCGGGCGGGACCGACGGTACCGCCCAGCTCCGCGGCCAGCTCCTTGATCTGGTTCTCGCGGAACCGCGAATGGATCAATGCCTCGGCGGATTCGCGCACGCCACTGTCGAAGGCGGTTTCCTCGATCAGGGCGAACAGACGCTCGTACTTGACCCGGTCGGACGGGCGGATCTTGCTGGCGGCCAGCCCCAGCGGCAGGATCGCGGCCTTGGCGACGATACCGTCGCGGGCGACGATGGCGGCCATCGACATGGCGGCAAGGTCGCCGACGGTGCCGTTCAGCAGATCGTCGGTGATGACCAGCCGGCCGCCCGGGGCCAGGGTCAGGTTGGTGTCCAGCGCCCCGCATTCCATGAAGTGCGCGGCCATGTCGCGCGAAGCGGCAGAAGCGAAATCAGCGGATTTAGTGGCGGCGGCGGTTTCCATGCGCGCTATTTAGCCCCAAGCCCGAGTCGGGGACAAGGACAAAGAAAAGGGCCGCCGGGATACCCGGCGGCCCTTTCCGACCACAACGGCCGAAGCGGATTAACGCTTCGAGAACTGGGTCGAGCGGCGAGCCTTGTGCTTGCCGTACTTCTTGCGTTCGACCACACGCGGATCGCGGGTCAGGAAGCCGCCGGCCTTCAACGGCGACCGCATGGTCGGGTCGAAGAAGGTCAAGGCCCGGCTGATGCCGTGACGCAGCGCGCCGGCCTGGCCGGACAGGCCACCACCGGCAACGGTGCACATGACGTCGAACTGGTTTTCGCACCGGGCGGTCTGGAACGGCTGATTGATCAGCATGCGCAGAACCGGACGGGCGAAATAGACGGTGACGTCGCGACCGTTGACGATGATCTTGCCCGAACCGGGCTTGACCCACACGCGGGCGACGGCGTTCTTGCGCTTGCCGGTGGCATAGGCGCGGCCCTGGGCATCGACCTTGCGCTCATGCACCGGAGCGGTCTGGGCGGGAGCGGCGGCCTTGAGATCGGCCAGGCTGGAGAGATCGGCCATGAGGGACTACCTCTTATTCTTCGGGTTCATGGCGCCGACATCGAGCACTTCAGGCTGCTGAGCCTCGTGCGGATGGGCGGTACCGGCATAGACGCGCAGGTTCTTCATCTGCTGACGGCCGAGCGGACCACGGGTGATCATGCGCTCGACGGCCTTGATGATGACGCGCTCGGGGTAGCGACCGCCCAGCAACTGGCCCATCGTGCGACCCTTGATGCCGCCGGGATGGCCGGTGTGCCAATAGAAGGTCTTGTCGGCCAGCTTGTTGCCGGTCAGCTTCACCTTTTCGGCATTGATGACGATGACGTTGTCACCCATGTCCATGTTCGGGGTGTAGGTCGTCAGGTGCTTGCCCCGCAGACGCATCGAGATGACGCTGGCAAGGCGGCCCAGAACGACGCCGTCCGCGTCGACCACGACCCACTTCTTCTGTACTTCGGACGGTTTGGCGTTATAGGTCTTCATGGCACCCACGGCAAAACCAGTTGCGAAAGCCGAGCGAATCCCGGCCTTCCGAGGGCGCGGAGTATGCCACGACAGCCGACAGAGTCAATTGTTTTTATATCGTTTAAAATCAATACGCTACAGAAGTGGTATTATGATACCGCTTCCGAGGGCCGCAGAATTCCTGCCGCTCCGCCACCCATTCCCTCGGCGGAATTCCCGCTGCTCCGCCCCCCGCACCGCCGACATTGGGCTTGCGCCCTTCCGGTCTTCCGTGTAGTGTCCGCAGCCTTGTCGGCTGGGCGGGATCGCAAGACCCGCCCGACCGCATGCGGAGGGATGGCCGAGCGGTCGAAGGCGCACGCCTGGAAAGTGTGTATACGGGGAACCGTATCGAGGGTTCGAATCCCTCTTCCTCCGCCATGTTTTTGTGATTATCTACGCCGCCAATAAAGTTGGCATTCCTAAAACTGAC
>CAJANN010000198.1 GCA_903941095.1 uncultured Rhodospirillaceae bacterium
GGGCGGCCCGTCCCTGATGTACGGCGCCCTGGCCCTGGAAGCCTTCGACCATTTCTGTGGCGAGGAAGAGGAAGAAGCCTGACCACCCAACGATCCCGCCGGCCATGCGATGCCGGCCGGCGGGATCGTCCGCTCAACCCTTGCGGACGGTGACCAGGAAGTCGCGGACGATATCTTTCAGGGCATCGGATTCCGAAGACAATCTCCGGGCTGCGCTCAGGACCGATGCCGAGGACTGGCCGGCTTCCTGTGCGGCGGCGGTCACGCCGCCGATATTCATCGACACTTCCTGCGTCCCGCGGGACGCCTCTTCGATGTTGCGGGCGATTTCCTGGGTGGCCGCCGATTGCTGCTCGACCGCCGAGGCGATGGCCGAAGAAATCTGGTCGATCCGGGTGATGGTCCGGCCGACATTGTGGATCGCGGCGACGGCCTTGTCCGTTTCCGCCTGGACGGCGTTGATCTGTTCGGCGATTTCGTTGGTGGCGCGGGCCGTCTGGGTTGCCAGTCCCTTCACTTCGTTGGCGACCACGGCAAAGCCCTTGCCGGCATCTCCGGCCCGGGCCGCTTCGATGGTGGCGTTCAGGGCCAGCAGGTTGGTCTGGGCGGCGATGGTGTTGATCAGTTTGATGACCTCGCCGATGCGGCCGGCGGCATCGGACAATCCCTGCATCATGGCGTTGGTGTGGTTGGCCTCTTCGACCGCGCTTCTGGCGACGACGGCAGATTCGCTGACCTGGCGGCCGATTTCACCGACCGAGCTGGACAATTCCTCGGTCGCCGCGGCGACGGTCTGCACGTTGGCCGCGGCCTGTTCCGAGGCGGCGGCGACGGCGCTGGCCTGTCCCGACACCTGATCGGACAGTGAGGACATGGCCTGGGCGGTTCCTTCCATGTCCTGCGAGGCGTTGGACACCCCTTCGACCACCCTGGCGACGCTGGCTTCGAACTCGGCGGCCAGCCGCAGCATTTCCTCGCGATGCCTGGCATCGGCCAACCGCTGGGTGTCGGCCGCTTCGGCCTCGATCCGCTTCTTGTCCAGGGCGTTTTGCTTGAAGACCTGGACGGACCGGGCGATGCCGCCGACTTCGTCCTTGCGGTCCAGTCCCTGCACCTCGACCGAGGTGTCGTCCTGGGCCAGGCGGTCCATCACGGCGATGATCCGGTCGATGGGGTTGGAAATCGACCGGCCGATGGTGAACGACAGGATGCCCCCCAGAACGATTCCCAACCCGACCAGGGCAATGCTGAGGATGCGGTCGGAGGTGAAGGTCTCCTCGCCGCTGTCGAACAGCGTTTCGGCCTCGCGGGACTGATATTCCAGCAGCTTGCGCAGCGGAGAGGCGGCCTCGCGGAAACGCTGGGTGCCCGAGCTTCCCAGGATATCGGCCAGCACGGCGCTCTGGCGGCCTTCGGCGATATTCTTCCAGCCGGTGGCCAGATAGGCCTGATAGGCGCCAAGACCCGCACCGACATCCTTGGCCAGCTTGGCTTCCTCGTCGGTCATCGGAACCGCCATATAGGCCTGCCACAATCGGTTCAGGTCGCCGGACTGCTTGCCGTACTCGTCCTTCAGGGACTGGATCTTGCCGGCATCCTGTTCGGCCGCGGCGCTGACCACGCGGATGCGCAGGCGGTGCAGGGCGTCGACAGTGCCGGACAGGTCGATCAATGCCTTGGTGGTGTCCTGCGAAACCTGACGGAAGCCGTCATGCATCCTTTCCAGACCAAGAATGCCGACGCTGCTGGTCGCCACCAATATCGCCACCATGACGATGCTCAGGGCAAAAAGCTTGCGCGAGATGTTCCATTGAAAGGACATGCGATCTCCTGACGAACGGCCGGCCCCCGCAACCCGGGCCGCGCAAGGGCGCCGGAGCAGCCCACGCGGCACCATCAGGCAGGCACCGTGACCGATGGCTTGAATCGTCGGGTACGCCTCCCCCCGACCTGATCACGACATCACATATAGGTGGGTGTCGCAATGCCATAATAAGAATGGCTGATAGAACCGTCCATCGGCCGCCGGGGCCGCCCCGGCCTCGCATGGCTGCGGGGTGATAATCATCCGGGATGATTTCTCTGGACGGGACATGAACCCATAGCCATAGTCCCGGCAGTCATCAACGACTACTTTAGTATTATTAAAAATAATCGTTTGGTAAATTTCCAGGCGGGCCATGCGGGTGGTAGATTCCATCAGCGGGCATTGCTTGCGGACCGAGGGACTGGAGCGCGGGGTGAACCAGCCGATTGCCTATCTCGTCCAGAGAATCTGTCTGCGTGCGAGGGGCGTCCTGCGCCATCCGGCTGCGGCGCGGATGATTTTGCTGTGTTCGCTGTTCCTGACCGTGGCGGCGTGGGGAATTTCCGACCATCTGGCTTCGCAACGGATCCATGACCGCTTCATGTTCCAGGTCAACGACGTCGAGGCCGCCATCCGCCGTCGGATGCAGGAATACGAAAGTATTCTGCGAGGAGGGGTCGGTCTGTTCCTCGCCTCCGACGAAGTGACCCGCCAGGATTGGGCGGCTTATATCGGCAGCCTGCAGATCGACCAATATTTCCCGGGAATTCAGGGGGTCGGATTCAGCCGCTGGATCACCGGAGACGACAAAAGCCGGCATGAAGCGGCGGTCCGGGCGGAGGGGTTTCCGCATTACCGGGTCTGGCCCGAGGGGGACCGCCAAGTCTATACGTCCATCGTCTATCTTGAGCCCTTCAGCGGGCGGAACCTGCGGGCGTTCGGTTTCGACATGTTTTCAGAGCCGGTGCGCCGGACGGCGATGGAGACTGCGTTGCATACCGGACAGCCGGCCGTTTCCGGCATGCTCACCCTGGTGCAGGAAACCGAGAACGACGTTCAGCCCGGTTTCCTGATGTATATGCCCCTTTACCGCAAGGGCATGGCGATCGATACGCCAAGCCGGCGGCGCGCGGCCATCGAAGGTTTCGTCTACAGCCCGTTCCGGATCCGGGACTTCATGCAGGGCATCCTGGGGCATGGATTGAGGAACATCTCCTTCGAGCTGTTCGATGGAATGGACCCGTCGCCGGAAACCCTGCTCTACGACGAGGACAACTGGCTCAGCTACAGCCACGAGGATATGCCGCCCCTTTCGGTCCTGCGCAGCATCGAGATCGGCGGGCACCATTGGACGATGTATCTGCACAGCTATGCCGCCGACGGAATGGCCCCCGAGGCCGTCCAGCCGATGATCGTGGCGCTTTGCGGCGCGCTGATCGACGTGATGCTGCTGCTGGTCATCGTTTCGATTTCCCGCGAAGAGAAGAATGCCAAGCGTCTGGCCGCCGAGCTTCTGGCGAAGACCGAAGCCCTGCAGCGTTCCAACAAGAATCTGCAGCAATACGCCTATGTGGCGTCCCAC
>CAJANN010000199.1 GCA_903941095.1 uncultured Rhodospirillaceae bacterium
CAGCTCGATCTCCTTGGCGACGGTGACGCCGTCCTTGGTGATGCGCGGAGCGCCGAACGACTTTTCGATCACCACGTTGCGGCCCTTCGGCCCCAGGGTGACCTTGACGGCATCGGCGAGAATGTCGACGCCGCGCAGCATCTTGGCGCGCGCGTCGGTGGAGAACTTGACTTCCTTAGCAGCCATTTTTCTGAACCTCTAAAATCCTGATGGCGGGGACGAATCTTAGGCGAGGATGCCCAGGATGTCGGATTCCTTCATGATCAGCAGCTCGGCGCCGTCGAGCTTGACCTCGGTGCCGGACCACTTGCCGAACAGGATACGGTCGCCGGCCTTGACGTCGAGAGCAACGATCTTGCCGTCCTCGCCACGCACGCCGGAACCGACGGCGATCACTTCGCCCTGCATCGGCTTTTCCTTGGCGGTGTCGGGGATGATGATCCCACCCGCGGTCTTCTCCTCCGCGTCGATGCGCTTCACCAGCACGCGATCATGGAGCGGTCGGAACTTCATGTAAAAACCTCCGTCAAATGCGGTTTGGTCGATCTGATGCGCCGGGAGTGTGTTAGCACTCGGCGGCGACGAGTGCCAACGATCTAGGGGCGGTTCCCTGCCGAGTCAAGCAAGAAACCTCGCATTTTTTTGAAATGCGCCTTAAGGCTTTGATTCATAAGAAGGAACAATATGGGCAACCACCCATTTGATCCCCTCGACCTCGCCGGCATCGGCCTTCAGGACCGGGGCGCTGTCCGGGCTGCCGCCCCCCAGCAGGAAGGCGACTCCGTTGACGACGCGCACGATCAGGCCCGACTTGGCGTCGGCATTCAGATGATGGCGCACCGCCTCTTCGCGGGAAAAATCCAGGACATAGCGATCCAGCTGCGACGCTTCGGCCAGAACCAGCTCGTTGATCACCTCGGCGATCCCGGTCACGTCGCGTACCGCCTGTTCGGCGCGGCGGCGCTGCTCGGGCTTGACCACCGCCCCCATCAGCAGGGCGCGGCCGCCCCAGACCTCGACGCTGACGGCGCGAAAGGCGGCGCGGTCCAGTTCCGCCACCTTGCGCGACGCCACCGATTTCAGCAGGTCGTCCCGATTGGCGACCGGACGCGGACGGTCGATGGTGGCGACCACCGGGCGGGCGGGCTCGGCCCCCTGGCAGGCGGCCAGGGCCAGGAACATCAGGGCGGCGGCACGCTTCACGCTTCGTCCTCCTCGTCCTCGGGCAGACCGCGGGACTTGCGGTAGCGGCGCCACATCCACAATCCCAGCACCGTCGACGCCACGAACAGCACCACCGACAGGGCGGTATTGAGAACCGGATCCAGGCTCATGCCGCCGCCCAGCAGGGCGAAGACGACGGTCTGCGGCAGATAGCCCAGGGCCGATCCGACGAAGAAAGGCAAGGGCTTCACCCCCGACACCCCGGCGGCGACGTTCGAAACCATGTTGGACGAAAAGGGCGACAGGCGCAGGGCCAGGGCCATGCTCATCGGGCTGCCGGACAGAAAATCGTCGATCTTCTTGATCTTGCCGGGAAAGCGCCGGGCCAGCACATCGCGCCCCATGAAGCGGGCATATTGAAAGGTGACATAGGCCCCGACCAGCGTGGCCACCAGGGCCAGCCCGGTGCCGATGCCGAGACCGAAGGCGTAGCCGCCCAGAAAGGCCACCATCTGGCGCGGCAGCCCCAAAGCGGTGAACCCCGCCCCCACCAGCAGGAACAGGGCCTCGCCCCACAGGCCCTTGCCGCGGATTTCGGCGTCCACCCAGTGGGAATCGAACATGCTTTTGATGCCGACCAGTTCCAGCAGCACCCCCACCGCCACCAGGGTGGCGATCAGGACCAGACCGCGCAGCAGGATGCGCGGATCGAGCAGGGGATGCCGGCGGGCGGTCACCGGGGCGGCTCGACCACCGGGTTTTTCGAGCGGCGCATCAGCCACATCACCCCCAGCAGGTCCGGCACCCCCACCAGGGCGCGGCGCAGGTTTGAATAATTGGATGCCCCGGCCCCGCGCGGCCGGTGGTTGACCACCACCGAGCGGACCTTGCCGCCGGCCCGGATGGTCAGGGCCGGCAGGTAGCGGTGCATGTGGTCGAAGCGCGGCAGGTCGAGGAACAGGGCACGCGGAAACAGCTTCGAGCCGCAGCCGGTGTCGGGGGTGTCGTCCTTCAAGGCCCAGGCCCGGATGGCGTTGGCCGCCTTCGAAGCCCAGCGCCGCGACGAGGTGTCGCGCCGGTTGGCGCGCCAGCCGGCGATCAGCAGCTTGTCCCGCGTCGCCGCCGGCTCGGCCCGCCAGCATTCCAGCAGGTTGGGAATGTCGGCCGGATCGTTCTGGCCGTCGCCGTCCAGCATGGCGATCAGCGGGGCCCGGGCATGGCGCACCGCGGTGGCGATGGCCTGGCTTTGCCCGCAACTGGCGCGGTGGCGCAGCCACGAGAAACAGGGATACAGGGCAGCGGCCTCGGCCAGCCGCTGGGGCGTCTGGTCGGTCGAGCCGTCGTCGACATAGACGATCTCGAACGCCACCTTGCCATCCAGGGCGGCCACGATCTCGGCCACCAGCGGCAGGATGTTGGCGGCCTCGTTCTTGACCGGGACCACCACGGCAAGCTCGGGAGAACCGGACGTCATGCCCGCATCATCCGTCACGCCAGCCCCGCCCGTCCCATCTCGAGGAACTTGTCGCGGCGCCTGGCCCGCAGCACGCCGCCATCCACCCCGCCCATGTCGGCCAGGGCGGCGTCGACGGCCGAGGCCAGGGTCTGCATCATCAGATCGGGATTGCGGTGCGCCCCGCCCAGCGGCTCGGGCACGATGCCGTCGGCGGCGCCCAGACGGTGCAGGTCCTGGGCGGTCAGCCGCAAGGCCTCGGCCGCGTCCTTGGCGTTCTCGCCGGAACGCCACAGGATCGAGGCGCAGCCTTCCGGGCTGATGACCGAATAGATGGCGTGCTCCAGCATCAGCACGGTGTTGGCGCTGGCCAGGGCGATGGCACCGCCCGACCCGCCTTCACCGATGATCACCGATACGAAGGGAACGCGGATGTCCAGGCAGGTCTCGATCGAGCGGGCGATGGCCTCGGCCTGGCCGCGGGCCTCGGCGTCGATGCCGGGATAGGCCCCGGCGGTGTCGACCAGCGTCAGCACCGGCACCTGGAAATGGTCGGCCATTTCCATCAGGCGCCGGGCCTTGCGGTAGCCTTCGGGCTTGGCCATGCCGAAATTGTGCCGGATCCGGCTTTCGGTGTCGCAGCCCTTTTCATGGCCCAGCACCATGACCGACTGGCCGCGGAAGCGGCCCAGGCCGCCGACGATGGCCTGATCCTCGCCGAAGCAGCGGTCGCCGGCCAGCGGCGTGAAGTCCTCGATCAGGGCCTTGATGGTGTCGAGCGCGTGCGGCCGGTCCGGGTGGCGGGCCACCTGGGTCTTCTGCCAGGGGGTGAGCTTGGCGTAGGTCGAACGCAGGAGCTTGTCGACCTTGACCTGGAGGCGTCCGACCTCATCGGCGATGTTGACGTCGCCGCTGTCGGTCAGGTGCCGCAGCTCCTCGATCTTGCCCTCAAGCTCGGCGATGGGCTTTTCGAATTCCAGGATATGCATGGCCTGCTTCATACCACAGCGGGCGGCGGGAGCAAGTGAAAGCGAACCGACGAAGACGGCTTCGTCAGCTTTTCGCTCCCTTGCGGCGGGATTGCTGGTCCATGCCCTCGTACAGCGGCCAGGTCCCGAAAGCCACGGAATCCAGCGACGGCGACGGCTGCCCCAGGCGCGAGCGATAGATCCAGTAATTGCTCATCACCCGTTCGACGAAGGCCCGGGTCTCGCGCGACGGCAGGGCCTCGATGAACAGCAGCGGATCGTTGTTGTGCTTCATCCCGGCCATCCACTGGCCCAGCTTGCCCGGCCCGGCATTGTAGGCGGCGGCCAGCAGCAGCAGGTTGCCGTTGACCGGCTCCTCGGCCAGCAGCTTGGACAGGTATTTCTGTCCCAGGGCCAGGTTGAACTCGGGCTCGGCCAGCTTGTCCTTCACCGCCCGGCCGGCCAGCGACGCGGCGGTGGCCGGCATCAGCTGCATCAGCCCCGAAGCGCCGGCATGGCTTTTCGCCTTGGGATTGAACGAGGATTCCTGGCGCACGAAGGCGAAAACCAGGGCCTTGTCCATCGTCCAGCCGCCCTTGGGCGTCCATTCGGGAACCGGATAGGACGACGCGTCGTTCAGCATGCCCGGAGCCATGCCGCCCAGCCGCACCGACAGGCCCGGCATGTCGCCGGCATGGGCCAGCACCATCATCGACTGGCGGACCGGCTTGGTGGCGCGGGGATAGGCCTTGCGCAGCTCTTCCTCGGCCGCGGCGTTCTGCCCCAGCTGCAGCAGCGCCAGGGCGCGCAGGCCGCCGGGAATGCGGGTCAGCAGATCGGCGTCGATCTCGGTGAAAGGCGGGGTTTCCCAGGCGAACAGCGTTTCGTAGCCCAGGGTCTGGCGGGCCAGCAGGCCATAGAAGGTGCGGGGATAGGTCGCCGCCACTTCCAGCCAGTGGTTCACCACTTCCGGACGGTGCGCCACCAGATTGGCGCGGGCCGCCCAGAAGGCGCCGGCCGCGACCATCCAGCTGGAGGCGCTTTCGGAATTGGCGATTTCCTCGAAATGGCGATGGGCCAGTTCGGGCTTGCCCTGGCGCCACTGGGCCAGTCCGGCGATCCAGTGCGCGGCCGGCAGTTCGTCGCCCGAGCGTTCGGCCGCCTGCGAGGCCCAGGCCGCCGCCTCGGCATCGCGGCCGCCGGCGAAATGGTCGGTGGCCAGAATGGTCTTCAGCTCGTCCACTTCCAGACGGTCGAGCGAACGGGCGTCGGCGCCGGTCAGCAGACCCAGGGCGGCAGCCCCGTCCCCCTTCTTCAGCAGGGTGCGGAACCTGATCTTCAGCGCCCTGGCCCGGGGATTGCCGCGGTCGGGGGTGAAGGCCAGCTCTTCCCAGTTGGCGCCGTCGTCGGAGGTGTCGATGCCGGTGCCCTTCAGCGCGCCCTTGACCGGCGGCTTGATGGCGCCGAAGCCCTTGATCCCCTTGGCCGTCGCCAGCCGATAGACGGCCTCGGCCTGCGGCAGGTCGGCATGATCGGCCATCCAGGCCCGCAATTCCTGGTACTTCGGCTTGATGCCGGAATCCAGATAACGCTGCGCCAGGACATGGCCCTTCAGCAGGTCGCTTTTCAGCTTGCCCATCTCGCGCTCGGCGGCGGCCCACTGGCCCTCGCCCTGCAGCTTGAAGATGCGCCCATAGGTTTCGGCGTCGGCGGCGGCGAGCGGACGCGGCAGCGGGACGACCCGCGCCTCGCGGCCGATGCCCGGCAGGACTGCGGCGGTCAGGGTGCCGTCGCCGCGGGCGGCACTGGCCACCTGCTGGCCGGCGGCGGCACGGGTGAGAGTGTGGTCACCGGCCAGGGCCGGAGATGTCGCGGCCAGGATGGTTGCCATCAGGGCCGGGAGGAGCCTGTCGCGCAAGGCTGTTCTCCTCATGTTGTTATCGAAAAAATCGAACACCATGCGCGGTTTTATAAATGACCTGACCCCGCGACGCAACACTTTAATCGCGGAATGCCTCGAAAAAACATGTTTTATTGTTTGTAATCAATCAGCTATGCGGAAACGTTCAGACGTCTGCGCACCGCCAGGAGGTCGCGCCACGCCTCGCGTTTCGCCGCCGGGGTGCGCAGCAGATAGGCGGGATGGAAGGTCGGCATGGCGGGAACCGGGCGCGGCAGCCCCGGCGAGGAAAAGTCGAACCACCGGCCGCGCAGCCGGTTGATGCCGTCGTGGCGGGCCAGGATGGCCGAAGCGGCGGCACCGCCGAACAGGATCAGCACCAGGGGATCGACCAGTTCGATATGGCGGGTGACGAAGGGCAGGCAGACCGCCACCTCGTCGGGTGTCGGCTTGCGGTTGTCCAGCGGCCGCCACGGCAGCACGTTGGTGATGTAGGCGCTGTCCCGGTCCAGCCCGATCGAGGCCAGCATGCGGTCGAGCAGCTTGCCCGACCGGCCGACGAAGGGCAGACCGCGGCGGTCCTCTTCCTGGCCGGGGGCTTCGCCGATGCACATCACCGCGGCGGCCGGGTTGCCGTCGGCGAACACGGTGGACAGGGCGGTCTTCTTCAGCGGCAATCCGTCGAAGCCTTCCAGCGCCAGGCGCAACTGCTCGAGATCCCGGCACTCGGCGGCGATGTGGGCGGCGGTGCCGCCGCCCTGCCGCGACGGGACGGAATGGGGCTGAACGGAAGGGGCGGCGGCGGCCGGAAAAGCGGCCGGAGACGGGGGAACCGCCACCATCCGGGGCGCCGCCGGCACGGCGCTGGCGGCGAAGCGGTCGACCGCGGC
>CAJANN010000200.1 GCA_903941095.1 uncultured Rhodospirillaceae bacterium
CGATCTCCCAGTCGGTGGCGCGGCTGTTGACCCACATCCTGACCGAGATGGCGGAAGGCAACGCCGTTACCATGATCCCCATCCATGCCGAGATGACGACCCAGGAAGCCGCAGACTTCTTGAACGTCTCGCGCCCGCATCTGATCAGCTTGCTGGAGAAGCGGGAAATCCCCTTCCACAAGGTCGGTACCCATCGCCGTGTCCGCTTCCAGGATGTCCAGGACTACAAGGACCGCCTGACCGCCAACCGCTCGCAGGCCTTGGACGACCTAGCCCGCGTCTCGCAGGAATTGGGGATGGGATATTGATGGCGGCAGGACGCTTCACGGTCGTGCTGGATGCCTGTGTGCTCTACCCGGCCCCGTTGCGCGACCTGTTGATGCAATTGACCGCCGCCGATCTGTTCCGCGCCCGCTGGACCGATCAGATTCATGCCGAATGGATGCGCAACCTGCTGGCCAACCGCCCGGACTTGAAACGGGCCGATCTGGAACGGGTGCGCGACCTGATGAACATTCACGCCCGCGACAGCTTGGTCAGCGGATACGAAGCCGTGATCGAGCTGATCGAGAATTGTCCCGATGCCGATGACCGCCACGTCATCGCCGCCGCCTATCACGCCCAAGCCGACGCCATCGTCACCTTCAACCTGAAGGATTTCCCCGCCGCCGCCCTGGAGCCTTACGGGCTGGAAGCCATCCACCCCGACGATTTCCTGCGTTACCAACTGGACCTTGATCTGGCCCGAGTGCTGGAATCGGTGCGGACCTGTCGGGCACGGCTGAAGAACCCTCCCAAGTCTGTGTCCGATTACCTGGACACCCTGGAGGCGCAGAGCCTGCCCAAGACGGTCGCCGCATTGCGCAGTTACGCCGTCTTTCTGTAGCACTCTATGCGTTGGGCATCAGATGCGACAGGTCCACGCCGAAGTCCAAGTCCTTGAAGGTGTCCAGCCGCTTGGATGGCGTGAACATCTTGCCGCCATAGGTGCCCGCCGTGATGTTGGTGATCTTGTGGCCGACGATGCGGGCGATCTTCACGTTGTCCACCCCGGCCTCTTCCAGCCGCGACACGAAGGTGTGCCGGAAGGAATGGAAGACCAGCCCCTCGCGGTCGATGCCGATCAGGCGGCGGTACTCAGGGAACCAGACCACGAAGCGGTGGCTGTAGGCTCCCTCGCTGTTGGGTGTCAGTTCCGGCCATAGACGCTCGTCCTTGATCGATTGCACATGATCGAGGAAGCCCAGGGCGATCAGGCGCGGATGGATGGGCACCAGCCGTTCACCCGCCTTGGTCTTGGCCTTCTTGATGTCGAAGCACCAGACGCCGTCCTCCACCTGCACATCCTGGGTTCGCAGCTTGGCGATCTCTTCGACCCGCATTCCGGTGTGCAGGCCGATCAGCGGGAACCAGTACTTGAAGTCCTTCACCACCACCGCGCCGGGGACATCGCGACGATGGGCGCTGGAATGGCCGGTATACATGGGGGAACTGAACAGCGTCTTCAGCTCCTCGGCGGTGAAGGCGTCCCGCTTGGGATCGTCGGCGGGCGGCATTAGTCCCCTGGTGGGGTTGTCGATGGTGGCCTTCCGCTCCTCCTTCGCCCAGTTGAACATGGCAGCGATAGCTTTGAAGTGATGGCGGATGGTGTTGTTGGACAGTTCTCCCTGATCCTCCAGCGCCTCACGCCACCCCCGGATGTCGTCACGGGTCACGGTATCCACCGGCTTGTCGTCCAAGGTTTCGACGAACAGCTTCAGCTTGTTGACGGTGTTCCTTTTGGTCACGGGCACCCACTTTCCGTCCCGTTCCTTGGCGGTGATGTAGGCCTCCATCACCTTGCTCAAGGGCAAGGAGGACAACGCCGGGTCAACCGGAGTGACCGGGATGGGGGCAGGCTGTTGTGCCTGGGGCCGGAACAGCGGGTCCACTGGTTCCACGGTATAATTGCCGACCCGCCGCGCCCTGGCGATGCGGTGGAATTCCACATTGGCCCGGAGCAAGGCTCTGGCGAGGCGCTTGAACGTCTCGCTCTTGCGGTCAACCGGAACACCGGCTTCGGTCAGCAGGTGTTCCACATCCACGCGGACACGGGCGAAGTCGTTGTAGGCGATGGCTTCCTTGTCTTCGCCTTCCAGCCAGCGCAGTACCTCCAGGTCGGCCTCGACCGGGTCTTCGTCATCGGTGCAGCCGGTATACATGGGCCTGCCGGGGCGGGTGTTGATGCGGTGTTCTTCGTCGGCTTCTAGGGCATTGGCGAGCCACTGGCGGGCAAGGGCGTCGATCTGGTCGGGTGTCAGGTCGGGATGGGACATGGCGTGGTCGAAGAGTTGGTCGGCGGACATGGATAGGGCGCGGGCGAGGCGGCTGGCTTCGCTGCGGTTGGTTGTGTGCAAGGATCGGACGATTTCTCGTTTGCCCCACTTTTCGGCCAGGGTCAACGGCACCCTTCGACGCCACGAATAGACCGCGCCACGACGCTGCATGTGCATGGGAACGCACCCCTGTGTAGCAGCCGTGTGTAGCAGTTTGGGTCACGGCCCGTTCACAGTGGCGCTGAAAGCCTTGCCAGCCCTGGGTTTGAGCCTCCTCCGAGGCTGATCTCCAGATGTATTATTCGGTCTGATCCGAGTAAGGGTTTCCGGAGCACGCCGCCGCAAGGCGGCTCCGTTGCAAAGGCCCCCGTCGCGTTCGCGGCGGGGGCTTTTCGTCGTTTCGGGGAAACATGGACGGATTGCCCCTTGCTCCGGGGCAAGGCCGGGCTCAAAATCAGAGCCTGGGGTGGCGTCGGATGGGGACGACGGGCATGGCTCGGATTCTGGTGATCGAGGATGAGGAACTGGCGCGGTGGACCATCCGCGACATCCTGGAGGCGGAGGGCTATCAGGTCGCCGAGGCCGCCGATGGCGAGGAGGGACTGGCCCTGCAGAAGGCCAGGCCGGCCGATCTGGTGGTGACGGACATCATCATGCCCAACAAGGACGGCGTCGCCACCATCATCGAGATGCGCAAGGCCTTCCCGACCCTGCCGATCATCGCCGTCTCCGGCGGCGGGCGCACCAAGAACCTGGATTTTCTGCGCTTCGCCGAGGAGTTCGGCGCCAACCGGGTGCTGGTCAAGCCGTTCCCGGCCGAGGCGCTGGTCGCCGCCATCCGGACCTGTCTGGCCGGACGGCGCTAGGGTCTTCTCGCCGTCGTTTCGTTTCGCTGTATTCCGTTGGGGCGCAATGTCGAAATCATCCTTTCTGCAAAGTCTGCTGGACAGTTTCCGCGGCGCCAAGGACATGCCGGGCGATGGCCGGCCGGGGAGCCCGGTGCCGCGGGTGGTGCCGCCCTCCCATGATTTCGAGGTCCGGCTGCACAATGCCCTGAGCCTGCACGGTCCGGCCGCGGCGTCGCGTGTCCATCTGATCGATTTCGCCGGACTGCGCACCCGCTTTTCCGATCGCTGGGAACGCAGCCAGACCAAGGTCCACGCCATCGTGACCGAGTGCATTCAGCGTCATCTTGCCGAAGTCGATGTCTACAACCAGTTCGGCGACACGTCTTATCTGCTGGTGTTCGCCCGCCTGAGCGTGCAGGAAGCGCAGCTGAAGTGCCTGCTGATCGTGCGCGAGATGGCCCGGCGGCTGGTCGGCAGCGACGAGGCCGCCCGCGAGATCGACATCCTGGGAACGGTGCTGCGGGCCGACGGCCAGCTGGAATTCCGCAAGCTGCCGCAATCCGAGGTCCTGCCGCACGAGCAAAAGCACAGGCCGGCGGCCAAGAAGCCGGACTTCCTGCTGGCATCGCCCGTTCTGCATCACCTGGGGCGATCGGTGGATTGGGAAAGCATCCAGTTCGTCTTCCGTCCGCTGCTGGCCTTGCGCGGCATGGTGGTCTCCACCTTCATCTGCCTGCCGGTCCGGCGGACCGACGCCAACAATTTCGTGTCCGGCTATGACGTGCTGCCCGACCCGGCCGATCCGCTGCAGGTCGGGGACCTGGATCTGCTGACCGCGGCCAAGGTGGCGTTCGAAGCCGAGAGCATGGCCAAGGCCGGCAGCCTTCAGGGGCTGTTGTCGCTGCCGGTCCATTTCGAGACCCTGGCCAACCAGCATGGACGGTCGCTCTATCTGAAATATTGCGCCGAGTACCTGAAACCCCATGCCGGGCGGCTGATCTTCGAACTGGTCAATCTGCCCGACGGCGTTCCGCAATCGCGTCTGGTCGACCTGACCACGCTGCTGCGTCCCACCGCCCGCGCGGTGATCGCCCGCTTTCCCCTGACCCGTCATGCCTTCGGGCCGTGTCGGGCCGCCGGGCTGCATGCGGTAGGGTCCGACATCTTCCGGACCGGCATGGACGAAGCCACCCTGATCCGGGAGATGGATCTGTTCGTCGAGGCGGCCAACCGCGAAAATCTGAAGACCTATATCCACGGTGTCCGGTCCATCAGCCTGAACACGGCGGCCATCGCCGCCGGCTTCGATTATATCGACGGCTATGCCCTGAGTTCGGTTTCCTGTTCCCCCGGACAGGCGCAACGTTACGACCTGCACAGTCTGTATCAGCTTCTTCTGGATGGGGGGAACTGATCCCGGCCGGCATTCTCCCGCGATCGAAGACGGCGGCGGCGCACTGTTCCGGTTTTCCCTGCCTGCGGCAGGAGAGTAGAATGGGTGTCGGAAAGTGCCTTCCGTCCCAAGGTGGGGGCCATGAAACAGTCTGACCGCGGCCGCTACGTTCTGGGGATCATCCTGCTGTACTGGGGGCTGGGATCGGCGTGGATTCTGCTGTCCGATCCGTTGCTGGCCTCTCTTGTCGACATGGAATCGGTGCGGCGGCTGTCGACGGTGAAGGGCGAGGCTTTCGTCCTGATTTCGGCGCTGCTGCTGTATTTCGCCCTGGGGCGGCATGCCGCGGAAAACGGATTGCCGCCTGCCGCGATCCGGCACGGACGGCTGGCTCGCTGGGCGATGTATGGCGGCGCCGTCGCCATGTCGGGAGCGATGGTGGCGGTGCGGCAGGGGATCCCCGCATCGTTTCTGGATCGGCCGCTGCTGATCGTCTTCATGCTGCCGGTGATCCTGAGCGGCGTGATCGGCGGGTTGGGGCCGGGGCTGGTGGCCACCGCCATCGTCACCGCCGGGACGGCGGGCCTGGCTTTTTCCGAGGCCGGGGCGCCGTGGAACTGGCGGCCCCACGCACTGTTCCAGTGGTCCTTCCTGCTCGCCAACGGCGTCCTGGTCAGCCTGCTCAGCGAAAGGCTGCATCTGTCCCGGCGCGATGCCCTGGCCCGGCGCGATGCCGAGAAGAATTTCCATATTCTGTTCGACAATGCCGAAACGGCGATTTTCGTCCATGACCGCGACAGCGGGGAAATCGTTGCCGCCAACCGCCGGGCCATCCGGGTGTCGGGATGCGCTTCCCTGGCCGAGTTGCAGCACAACGATTTCTGGCTGGCGCCGCCCTATTCGTTCGACGATGCCCTGCGCATGATCCGCAAATGCGCCGCCGAGGGGGCGATCAGTTTCGAGTGGAAGAATGTCCGGCGTTCCGGCGACATCTTCTGGGAGCACGTTCAGTTGAACCGCATGGTTCTGGACGGCGTCGAGCGGGTGGTGGCCATCACGACGGACATCACCGACCGCAAGCTGGCCGAAGAGGCGCTGCAGCGGCAGACCGAGGAATTGCGCCAGCGCAACGAGGAACTGCAAGACAGCGAGCAGCGTTGGGTCATGGTGATGGACGCCGCCGGCCACGGCGTCTGGGACTGGACCATTCCCACCGGCAAGGTGTTCTTCTCCAGTCTGTGGAAAAGCATGCTGGGCTTTGCCGACGACGACGTGGGCGACGATCTGGCGGAATGGTCCGACCGGATCCATCCCGACGACTGGCTGACGTGCCAGGCCGACCTGCACCGTCACTTCCGCCGTCAGACCCAGTTCTACCGCAGCGAACACCGGGTCCGCTGCAAGGATGGCCATTACAAGTGGATCCTGGACCAGGGCCGGGTGGTCACCTGGGACACCGACGGGTCGCCGCTACGGATGATCGGCACCCATACCGACCTGACCGGCTTGAAAGAGGTCGAGGCCGACCTGCGCAAACTGTCCTTCGCCGTCGAGCAAAGCCCGCACAGCATCATCATCACCGATCTGGATTCGCGCATCGAGTACGTCAACGCCGCTTTCCTGGCCAATTCGGGCTACCCCCCGCACGAGGTGATCGGCCGCAAGGCCGGCTTCACCCGCAGCGGCGCGACCGATCCGGGTCTGTATGCCGCCCTCAGGGAATGTCTGCGGCAGGGCAAGGCCTGGCAGGGCGAATTCATCAACCGCCGCCGGGACGGCGAGCTGCGCACCGAACTGGCCCGCATCTTCCCCTTGCGTCAGGCGGACGGCAGCATCACCCATTACGTGTCGATCCAGGAGGACATCACCGAACACAAGCGGATCGGCCACGAGTTGGACAATCACCGCCACCATCTGCAGGAACTGGTCGACCAGAAGACCGCCGAACTGGCGGCGGCCAAGGAAAACGCCGAGGTCGCCAACCGCGCCAAAAGCACTTTCCTGGCCAATATGAGCCACGAGATCCGCACCCCGATGAACGCCATCCTGGGGCTGACCCACCTGCTGAAGCGGGACCTGCGCGATGCCGGGCAGGTGGGGAAACTGCGGATGATTTCCGACTCGGCCCACCATCTGCTGTCCATCATCAACGACATCCTGGACATCTCGAAGATCGAAGCCGGCAAGCTGGTCTTGCAGGAGGTGGATTTCGACCTGCAATCCCTGACGGGGAACATCCGGTCGCTGTTCGCCGAGAAGGCGCTGGCCAAGGGTTTGGCGCTGGCCATCGACATGGGGACGGTGCCGCGGTTCCTGCGTGGCGATCCGACCCGGCTGTCCCAGGCCCTGATCAATTATCTCAGCAATGCCCTGAAATTCACCGACCAGGGCGGCGTCACCCTGCGGGGACGGCTGGTCGAACAGTCGGATGCGTCGCTGCTGGTCCGCTTCGAGGTCGAAGATACCGGCATCGGAATCGCCGAGGCCGATCTGGACCGGCTGTTCAAGGCTTTCGAGCAGGCCGACGGGTCGACGTCGCGCCGTTACGGCGGAACCGGGCTGGGGCTGGCCATCACCAAGCGGCTGGCCCGTCTGATGGGGGGCGGGGTCGGTGTGGAGACGGCGCCGGGAACCGGCAGCACGTTCTGGTTCACCGCCCGGCTGGGGCATGGCGCCGAGCTTGCCGCCGCTGCAGCCGCTGCCGTCGGCGCAACCGGCATCGGCGCAGCCGAGAGCGTGGCGCGCAACCATGCCGGCTGCCGGCTGCTGCTGGCCGAGGACAATCCGGTCAACCAGGATGTCGCCCTGGAATTGCTGCGCGATGCCGGGCTGCTGGTCGATCTGGCGGAAAACGGGGTGCGGGCGGTGGCCCTGGCCGAACGGGCCGCCTATGACCTGATCCTGATGGACATGCAGATGCCGGATATGGACGGCCTTGAAGCCACCCGGGCCATCCGGGGGCTGCCCGGGCGGCGGAACGTGCCCATTCTGGCCATGACCGCCAATGTCTTCGACGAGGACCGCGAACGCTGCCGGGCCGCCGGGATGAACGATTTCATCGCCAAGCCGGTCGATCCGGAACAATTGTTCGCCACCTTGCGCAAATGGTTGCCGGACCGGGTCGGGTCCGTGCCGGACGCTGCCGTGGCCGCGGATGCAATGGCCGCCGACGATCTGTGGCGGCAGGTCGAGGCCTTGCCAGGTCTGGATATCCAGGCCGGGTTGCGCAGCATCGGTGGCCGCAAGGCCAGCTATCGGAAACTGGTGCGCAAATATCTGTCGGTCCATGCCGACGATCTGGCGGCCCTGCGCCGGGCCTTGGCCGGCGGCGCCCGCAACGAAGCCCGCCGCCTGAGCCATTCGCTGAAAGGCGCTGCCGCCATTCTGGGCGCGACCGGGGTACAGGGGGCCGCCGCCGACCTGGAACTGGCCATCGCCGAGGGGAGCAGCCCGGATGAAATCGGACGCTTGCTGATCTCGACCGAGACCGAGCACGAGGCGCTGCTGGCCGCGATCCGGACCCTGCCGGAAGAATCCATCCCGGCCCCGGCCGCCGCGCCGGTCGGCACGGAAGCGGCCTTGCGCGTTCTGTCCCGCCTGGAGCGTTTGCTGGCCGAGGACAATGTCGAGGCCAATGGAGTGCTGCAGGAAAACGTCACGCTGCTGAAGGCGGTGATGGGGGCGCAGGCTGCCGATCTGGAGCGGCGGATGGATGCCTTCGACTATCGGCCGGCGCTGGAACTGGTCCGGGCGGCGCAGCGGATGCTGGAAGGCGGCTGACCGGGCCTCAATAAAGGTGCTGGCCGCCGGTGACGAAGATTTCCGTTCCGGTGACATAGGCGAAATCGGGGCCGCACAGGCGGAATACGGTCCCGGCCACGTCTTCCGGCGTTCCCATGCGTTCCAGCGGAATACGCGGGACCAGCGCCTCGTATTCGGCCGAGATCATCTCGGTGCGGATTTCCCCGGGCGAGACCGCGTTGACCCGCACCCCCAGTTGCGCCAGTTCCACCGCCATCTCCCGGGTCAGTCCCGACAGCGCCGCCTTGGACGTGGAATAGGCCGAACCGGCGAAGGGGTGGACGTAATGACCGGCGATCGAGGTGATGTTGACGATGGCCCCCTTGCCGCGATGCAGGGCCGAGGCGAAGCCGCGGGCCAGCCGCAGGGGCGCGAAGAAATTCAGTTCGAAGACCTGCTTCCAGCCGTCGATGGGGCCGTTCAGCACTCCCAGCCGTTCGCGATAAGGGGTCTTGGGGCTGATGCCGGCATTGTTGACCAGGGCCTGCAGCGGCGAATCGCCCAGCCAGGCGTTGGCCTTGGCGATGAAGGCGTCGGTGCTGGCGGGGTCGGCCAGATCGGTGACGATATGGTGAACCCAGTTGGGATCGCTGCGGCAGGCCGGCGGCATTTCCGCCCGTGCGCAGGTGATGACCCGCCAGCCTTCGGCCAGGAAGCGCCGGGCGATGGCGTGGCCGATGCCGCGGCTGGCCCCGGTCACCACCACGGTGGGGGGGGGCGGGCTCATGGGCGCAGGGCCGGCATGCGCAACGCTCCCGCCTGCGGGTCCATCGCTTCAAGCCGCTCGATGGCCGGGGTCAGGATGCGGGCGGCACGGGTCAGAACCCGCAGGCCGGGATCGTCCGAGACGCTGCCGCCAAGGACCTTGACCAGCATCTGCCAGGGTTTTTTCGGTTCTGGAAACGTCACCGGCTGCAAGGGGGCGTTCCGATCCAGCCCGGCGAGTTCGCGCACCTGATCCAGGGTGACGCTCCAACCGCCCAGGGCGTCGACCAGCCCGATGGTTCTGGCGTCGGCGCCGCTCCAGACCCGGCCGCGGGCGACGGCTTCCAGCCGGTCGGCGGGCAGGCGCCGGCCCTCGGCGGCCTTGCCGGTGAAATCGGCATAGATGCGGTCCAGCATGGTGTTCATGCGGTCCCAGGCCTGGGGCGAGAACGGCCGGTTCATGCTGAACATGGCGGCGTTGTCGCCGCGATGCAGTTCATCCCAGCTGACGCCCAGTTTCTGCCAGAAATCGGCCAGCACCATCTTGCCGGAGAATACTCCGATCGAGCCGGTGACGGTGCCGGGCTGGGCGACGATGCGGTCGGCGGCCATCGCCACGAAATAGCCGCCCGAGGCGGCCACCCCGCCCATCGAGGCCACCACCGGCTTGCCGGCGGCCCTGGCCCGGCGGACCTCGTTCCACACGGTGTCCGAGGCGACATAAGAGCCGCCGGGGCTGTCGATGCGCAAGATGACGGCCTTGATCGACGGGTCGTCGACGGCATCGCGGATGGCCTGGGCGACCTGTCCGGCATGGAAGCCGTCCTCGGCGGCGAACGGTCCGCCATCGTCGCCGCGCTGGATGGGGCCGGTGCCGGTGACGACGGCGACCCTGGTTCCGTGCGCTGCCGGCAGATGGGCGGCATAGGCGGCCAGGTCGACCTTCTTGACCTTGCCGTCGCCGGCGGCGGCTTTCCACGCCTCGTCGTAATAGCCCAGCCTGTCCACCAGGCCGGCGGACAGGGCCTCGCCGGCCAGGAACGGCCCCTTGCCGAACAGGGCGCGGGCCTTGTCGGCGGGCAGGCGGCGCCCCTCGGCGATGCCGGCCACCACCTGGGCGCTCCAGGCGTCCAGCAGACCGTTCAAGGTCTCGGCATGGGCGGCGGAATAGCGTTTCCCGGTGAAGACCTCCAGCGCGGTCTTGTATTCCTTGCGGGCGCCGAACTGGGTGTCGATGCCCAGCATGTCCAGCGTGCCCTTCAGGAACGGCGATTCGGCGACGAAGCCGGTCAGGCCGACGTCGCCCGACGGCTGCAGCCAGACCTGGCCGAAGGCCGAGGCCAGATAGGTGGCGATGGTGCCGTTGCCGAACTCGCCCAGGGTCTCGGCGAAGACCACGGTGGGCTTGCCCGAAGCCCGGAAGACGGCGACGGCGTCGCGCACTTCCTGGGCGCCGGCCATGTTCAGCGAGCTCTGGCTGAGGGTGGCGAACAGCGCCACCACCTGATCGTCCCTGGCGGCGGCCTGCAGGGCGGCGGCCAGATCGGCCAGGACGTAGTCGCGTTCGCCGGTCAGCCTGGCGAACGGGTCGGAACTGGCCGCTTCGCGGAAGCGGGCGTCCAGATCCAGGGTCAGCACCATGCGCTTGGGCAGCGGCGGCTCGACGCGGGAATGAAGCGATGAAAAGGCCCAGATGCCGCCGACGATGCCGGCCACCACCAGCAGGCCGATCAGGGCGAAGGTGCCGACGATGATGCGGAACAGGCGGCGCATGGCTGAAATCCTAGCTGAATGCCGCGGCCAGTTCGTCCAGGTGCTGCTGGACTTCCTGCGACGGCGCTTCGATGGCGGTGACCAGTTCCACCGCCTGCTCGAACTTGCCTTCGCGGTACAGGCGGGCGGCCTCGATGCCCATGTCGTGCACCCGCTTGTGCGGCGCCTCCAGGGCCAGGAACGACGGGTGCGCCTTCAGGGCCGGATCGTCGACCTTGTCGTACCACTTGCCCAGACGGCATTGATGATGGTTGGCCAGTTCGTCGGGGTTGACGTCTGCCCGGTCCACCAGCATCTCGGCCAGCCGGCGGCGCCAGACCATGTGGTCGGACTTGGCCAGCAAGATGACGGCGTTGCGCATCTCGACCTCGATCAGGGTGTTCAGCATGTCGCCCAGGCTGGTGCTGGCCACGCTGGCGGTATCGATCAGCCTGTTGATGGAATCGGTGTCCGACTTCGAACGTTCGGTGGCATGTTCGAGGTTGCTGGCGATTTCCTGCGCGGATTGGCGCTGCTGGCCCAGATGGTCGGCGATTTCCTGCATCAGCGAGGTGACGTCGCGAATTTCCTCCGAGACCTGTCGCATCTTGTCGACCGAGGCCAGAACCGACCGTTCGCCACGGCGGACCGCTTCCGAACCGTGTTCCATTCCGGCCAGGATGGCGTCGGTTTCTTCCTTCAGGGCGGAGATGCGGTCGCGGATGTCGGTGGTGGCCGAGGCGGTCTGGTTGGCCAGAGCCTTGACCTCGTTGGCCACCACGGCAAAGCCCTTGCCGGCCTCGCCGGCGCGGGCCGCCTCGATGGTGGCGTTCAGGGCCAGCAGGTTGGTCTGCCGGGCGATCTGCTCGATCTGCTTGACGATGGCGCCGATGGATGCCGAGGTTTCCGACAGGCCGGCCACCCGCTTGGCGGTGTCGTCGACGGTCACCACCATGTCGCGCATGGTGGCGACCACCTGTTCGTTGCCGCGCGCGCCCTCGTCCGAGACGTCCTGCACCGAACGGGCATTGGCGGCGGCCAGCTCGGACGTGCGGCTGATGGCCTGCACGGTGGAGACCATTTCCTCGGTCGAGGCCGAGATGGTGGCCATGCGCTGGCTCATCTCGCGGATCGAGCGCATGGTCTGGACCGATTGGGTGACGGTATCGTTCAGGAAGATCGACATGCCGACCGAGTGGCGCAGCAATCCTTTCGACCGTCCTTCCAGCCGGTCGGCAAGGTCGCGCAGCCGGGCGGCCAGTCCGGAATCGGCGGCTGGCAGGGACAGATATCTGCCGTCGATCAGGTGGTCGATCAGCGCGGTCAGTTCTGCCAGGGGAACGGAATCTCCGACCGTCATGCAAAGGCCTCCTTATCGCAGGATCAGGCAACCATACAAGCGCGATGGCGGAACGCAAACAAAAGCTGGAGCAGGAATAGAGTTATTCGAAAGGCCCGGGCGTCCCCGCCCCGGCGCGGTCAATAAGGCGGGCAATGCATGCCCCGGGGCGAGGCGGTGAAAATCTCGCACCCCGTCGCGGTGACGCCGACCGAATGCTCGAACTGCGCCGACAGCGACTTGTCCTTCGTCACCGCGGTCCAGCCATCGGACAGGATCTTGGTTTCGGCCCGTCCGGCATTGATCATCGGCTCGATGGTGAAGAACATGCCTTCGCGCAGGACGGTTCCCTGGCCGGGAGTGCCGAAATGCATGACGTTGGGCGGTTCGTGGAAGGTGCGGCCCAGGCCGTGGCCGCAGAAATCGCGGACCACGCTGAAACGGTGCTTCTCGACATGGCCCTGGATGGCCCAGCCGATATCGCCCAGGGTGACGCCGGGGCGGACGATCTCGATGGCGCGCATCAGGGATTCGTAGGTGACCTCGACCAGCTTGCGCGCCTTGATCCCGACTTTGCCGACATAATACATTCGGCTGGAATCGCCATGCCAGCCGTCGAGGATGGGGGTGACGTCGATGTTGACGATGTCGCCGTCCTCCAGCCGCTTGTCGCCGGGAATGCCGTGGCAGACGACATGGTTGACCGAGGTGCAGATCGAACGCGGATAGCCGCGATAGTTGAGCGGGGCCGAGACGGCGCCGCGGGCGGCGATGAACTCGGCGCACAGCCGGTCCAGTTCGGCGGTGGTCACCCCCGGCTGCACATGCGGCGTGATGAAGTCCAGGGCCTCGGCGGCCAGCCTGCCGGCCTTGCGCATGGCCTCGAAATCTGCCGGCCCGTGCAGGATGATGCGGCCTTCCTCGCGTTCCATGTGTCCCGTTATGGTCCTGCTGCGCCCAGGTGGATGGGCAGGGTGGTTCCGATGCTGATGCCGTCCAGGCTCATGCGGCAGGTATAGCAGATCGCCTCGACGCCGTCGCCTGTGGCCTTCGCCAGGGCGCGGGCATAGACCGGGTCGATGTCGGCGGCGGGGCGGAAGCCGGTGCAGTCCTCGCGCTGGACCAGATACAGCATCACCGCGCGGGCGCCGGCGGCCACCATGTCGGACAGTTCCGCCAGATGCTTGGTTCCGCGGGCGGTGACGGCATCGGGGAATTCCGCCCACCCGTTCCGCTTCAAATGGACGTTCTTGACCTCGACGTAGCAGGGGGGGTGGCCGGGCTCTTCCAGCAGCAGGTCGATGCGGGACCGGCGGCTGCCATAGGTCACCTCGCGGCGGATCGAGCCGTAGCCGGCCAGCTCGGCGACGGCTCCGGCGGCGATGGCCTCGGCGGCGATCCGGTTGGGGTGGGAGGTGTTGACCCCGACCAGGGCGCCGTCGGCCTCGACCAGTTCCCAGCTCCAGGCCAGCTTGCGCGTCGGGCTGTCCGAGCGTGACAGCCAGACCCGGCTGCCCGGGTCCGAGGTGCCGGTCATCGATCCGGAATTGGCCAGATGGACGGTGGCTTCGCTGCCGTCGGCGAAACGGACGTCGGCCAGAAAACGCTTGTACCGGCGGATCAGCGTCGCCTGGACCAGGGGGGTGGGAAAGTGCATGGCCTCAGTCCGTCTGTGGCCGCAGGGGGGCGCACGGGTCGGCCAGCGCCTCGGCCAGGGACACGCCGCCCGTTCCCGGCTTCAGCGGCTGCGGCTGGCTGGGGTGGGGTTTCCAGGCCGTCATGGTCAGCACCTGGAAGGTGGCCGGCAGACGGCCGGCGGCGTCGGCGAAGCGGGTCTGGTAATGCCGCAGGGCGTGCAGCAGGGTGGCGCGCCGGGTCAGTCCCCTGCGCTGCAGGGCCACCGCGTTGGTTTCGCCCATGCCGCGCAGATCGGCCAGCAGCCGCATCGGATCGGCGTATTTGACCGGCACGGCGTCGGCGTCGGCCACCGGCAGGGCGAAGCCGGCCCGTTGCAGCAGACCGCCCAGGTCGCGGACATCGGCCATCGGCGACACCCGCGGCGACAGGCCGCCCTCGATCGCGATTTCGGCCTCGGCCAGGGACTGGCGCAGTTCGGTCAGGGTGTCGCCCCCCAGAATGGCGGCCAGGAACAGCCCGTCCGGTTTCAGCACGCGGCGGATCTGCACCAGGGTGCCGGGCAGGTCGTTGACCCAATGCAGCGACAGGCAGGACAGCACCAGATCGAAACTGTCGTCGGCGAAGGGCAGCCATTCTTCGTCGGCGGCCAGGGTCGGGCGGCGGTTGACGGCGGCGCGGGCGGCCATGCGCGGCGACAGGTCGCACTGGACCAGGGTCTCGATGCCGCCGCGGGTTCCCAGCGTGTCGGCCAGTTCGCCGGTATGGCAGCCCAGGTCCAACGCCGCCGGAAAGCGGCGGGTGACGTCGTCCAGGCGGTCGGCCAGCCGTTCGGTCACCTCGCGGACCAGGAAGTCGTGGGCGGCGAAGCGGTCGGCGGCGCGGTCGCGGCGCTTGCGCAGAAGCGATCGGTCGAAGATGGTGATGGCGTCGGACATGGTTTTCATATGGCACGGCGGGCGGGCAGGGGGAAGTCCCATGACGGGTCTCGGGCGATGGATCAGGCTGGCGGTGGACGCGGTGTTGCCGCCGGTCTGCCTGTCCTGCGGCGCGATGGTGGGCGAACCGGGGACCCTGTGTCCGTCCTGCTGGTCGCAGGTGGATTTCCTGTCCGCCCCCCAGTGCGCCGCCTGCGGCCACCCGTTCGAGGTCGAAGCCGGCCCCCAGGCGCTGTGCGGCCGCTGCCTGACCCGGCCGCCGCCGTGGCGGCGGGCGCGGGCGGTGTTCCGGTACGACGACGCATCGAAGTCTCTGATCCTGCGGTTCAAGCATGCCGACCGGCTGGAGGGCGCCCCGACTTTCGCCCGGTGGCTGGCCCGCGCCGGGGCCGAGCTGCTGGCCGAGACCGACCTGATCGTTCCGGTGCCGCTGCATCGCTGGCGGCTGCTGGCCCGGCGCTACAACCAGGCGGCCGTCCTGGCCAACGCCCTGGGCCGCCTGACCGGCCGGGCGGTGGCTCCCGACCTGCTGGTGCGCCGGCGGCGGACGCCGCCGCAGGGGCACCTGGACCGCGACGAACGCCGCCGCAACGTCAAGGATGCTTTCGCCGTGCGGCCCGGCCGCCGGACCATGCTGCCGGGGCGCCGCGTGCTGCTGATCGACGACGTGCTGACCACCGGCGCCACGGCCAACGAATGCGCCCGCGTGCTGAAGTTGCACGGCGCCGCGTCGGTCACCGTGGCCGTGCTTGCCCGTGCGCTCAGAGACTGATTCCGTGCTTTAATCCGCCCCTTTGATCGCAGGAAGCCCGCGTCGTGTTCGCCGTCGTTCTCTACCAGCCGGAAATCCCGCCCAACACGGGCAACATCATCCGCATGTGCGCCAATACCGGGGCCGAACTGCATCTGGTCGAACCGCTCGGTTTCGACCTCAGCGACAAGAACCTGCGCCGGGCCGGGCTGGATTACCACGAATACACCCGCGTCGTGCGTCACGCCAACTGGCCGGCCTGCAAGGCGGCACTGGCCGGGCGACGGCTGTTCGCGATGACGACCCGGGGCTCGGCCAATCTTTACGCGACGACGCTGCAGGACAACGATGTCTTCGTCTTCGGCTGCGAAACCAGCGGCCTGCCGCCGGAAATCCGCGAAGAATTCGCCGCGGATCGCCGCCTGCGCCTGCCGATGCTCCCCGGTCAGCGCAGCCTCAACCTGTCCAACGCCGCCGCCGTCACCATCTTTGAAGCCTGGCGCCAGACCGGTTTCCCGGGCGCCGTTTAGGCCAGTTCTTCCTTCGGGTCGCGCGCCATCAATTGCTCGACCGCCTGCGCGGCCGACATCCGGCCATCGAGCACCGCCGCCACCGCCGCGCTGATCGGCATGTCGACACCGAGGCTGGTCGCCAGCCGGTCGACTTCGCGGGCGGTATAGACCCCCTCGGCGACATGGCCGAGTTCTTCGAGAATCTGCGGCAGCGACTTGTTCTGCGCCAGGGCCAAACCGACGCGGCGGTTGCGTGACAAATCGCCGGTACAGGTCAGGATCAGGTCGCCCATGCCGGCCAGCCCCATGAAGGTCTCGCGCTGCGCGCCGAGCGCCAGTCCAAGGCGGGCGATTTCAGCCAGACCCCGGGTCATCAAGGCGGCCCGTGAATTCAGACCGA
>CAJANN010000201.1 GCA_903941095.1 uncultured Rhodospirillaceae bacterium
CAATCTGCCGAATTCCTGGATGACCGAGAATAACGGCGGCAAGTTCCGCGACGCCGACACCATCCGCAAGCTGTACGCCATCGCCGGCGCCCCCACCTCGGGTGCCCAGATCACCTTCTGCAACACCGGACATCTGGCCAGCGTCGGCTGGTTCGTGTCGCACGAATTGCTGGGCAACACTCAGACTCGGCTTTACGACGGCTCGATGGTCGAATGGACCGCCGACGCCAATGCCGCGGTCCTGCAAAAGGTCACGTATTAGGCGTGACGTCGGCCGTCAGCGGTGGCGCCACAACTTGACCGCCGACAGCACCAGAATTGCCGCCAGCAGCGGCAGCAATATTCCGGACGGCACGATGCCGACCAGACGTCCGCCGATCAGGGCGCCCAGGATCGAGCCGGCGGCCATGACCACCACGAAGGTCCGGTTGCCGGCCAGGACCTGGAAACTGCGGTCCTGGGTATAGCGGATAAATCCCATCAGCATGGTCGGCAGGCTGACGGCCAGGGACAGGCTGCCGGCCAACTTGACCTCGACGCCGAACAGCAAGATCAGGGTCGGGATCAGCAACTCGCCGCCGGCCACTCCCATTACCGAGGCAACCACGCCGATGCCGAAGCCGGCCGCCAGGCCAAGCACCAGTTGGGTCGTGCCGGTCGCCAAGGGGGCGCCGTCGCCGTGGAAGCCATGGCCCAGCAGCAGGATGGCGGCGATTACGGCCAGCATGATTGCGATCACCCGGTAAAGGGTGGCCGTTCGCAACAACGTCGCCCAATGGGCGCCGACCCATGCGCCGACAAGGCTGCCGCCCAGCAAATTGAGGATGACCGAGCCGTGGGCCGCGACCTCGGACCAGGCGATGGCATGGCTGCGAAAGACCAGGGCGGCGGCCACCACCATCAGGCTCATCGCCTTGTTGAGGATGACCGCTTCCAGCGCGGCGAATCCGAACAGGCCGATCAGCAGAGGCAGGCGGAATTCCGCCCCGCCCAGGCCGATCAGGCCGCCCAGGATGCCGACCGCGCCGCCGCACAGCAGGGCGGTGGTCAGTGTGCTGGCGTTTCTTTCTGGCATCGGACCTTCCGTCAACGGCGGTACTTGCGGCGGCCTTGCCCCAACAGAAGCAGCGCCGCCCACGGCAGGCCCAGCAGGGCCAGGCCGCCGGACAGGGTATAGGCGAATTCCCACAGGGCGTCATCCGGCGAAGCGGGATGGGCCTGGGCCAGATGGTCGGCGATGAGGCCGCGATCGTCGAACGGGATGGCGGCGTCGTTCAGCCATACCATGCGGGCGACCACCAGACGCCAGCCCAGCCAGGTGTGCCCCTTGGTGGCATAATTCTCGGCGGTGTGGCAGGCGGTGCAATGATGCTCGGCCAGCCGTTCGGAGAGCGGGCGCGCCGCCTCGCGGGCCTGGCGCTCGGCCTCGATCCGGCGTTCGGCTTCAGCCTGCTCCCGTTCGCGGCGGCGCTCGGCCTCGGCCTCTTGTTCCAACTGGCGCAGCAATCGGCCCCGCGCGGCCTGATCCTTCACCGCGTCACCGGCCTGATAGGCCGATTCGTCGATGTCGGCAGCGGCCGGCCCGCAGGCCAGCGCAGCCCACAGCGCCAGGACCAGCGCCCCCTTCATCCCAGGCGGGAGCCGCGCCGGGGCGACGGGGGGACCTTCCGGCTCAGGCCCATGGCTTCCTCGCGCTGATCGACCGGAATGTCCAGATGATCGACCGCCAGGCCCTTCTCGGCCAGGCGCCGGGCGATGAACGCCATGTCCTTGTCGTCGATGCCCTTGACGGCGCGGGTATGGCGGGCGCGCTCGATCGGTGTCGCCGGGGACTGCTCGGCCATTCGGGCGTCGGTGGCGACGGCGGCGGCCAGGATTTGCGCGAGAGGCAGGTAGGGGTTGGGTGACAGGTTGGCCAACTGTAATTCGCGCAGGAATGGCCCCAGCCAGCCGGCGACAAAGCGGCCAAGGAACGACCGGGCCATGGCTTCGCCGTCGCCCCCTTGCCGCAGGCAATGGCCGACGAATTCCAACTGGATGGCGACATGGTCGGACAGGTCGAGAAAATCGTCGTCGCGGGCCAGTCGGGCGTCGCGATAGGCCGCTTCCATGGCGACCACGCTGCCGCCGTTCAAGGCGCCGTCGAGATAGATGCCGCTGTTGATGCTGGCCTTGCGCGGCGGCGCCAGGAACAGCGAACTGTAAATCTGCAAGATGGACAGGGCGTCGGGGATGGCGGCGACCGCCTGGCGGTACGCGGCCAGGGCGGGCGCGCAATCATAGCCGCGAATCCCGGCCAGTTCTTCCAGGTCGCAGGCCAGGTCGTCCTTCAGGGCGTCCCACATCCCGGCATTGTCTGGGGGCAGGAAGGCGCGGGCCAGGCACGAATAAAAATCGGCGCCGGCTTCGAAATATTCGGTGTCATCCATCGGGGGCGCTCGCTTGGTGGAAAGTGGGCGGGGCTTCACGAAGGGGGGTGAAGCCCCGCCAGTTTCGGGGAGAGCTACGCGTTCGGTTGGTCGGACAAGCTAAGCCTCTTGTCCCCGAACGCGTACAGGAGGATACCGATCGACACCGCCAGCACGACGATGCCGATTTCGGTCAGTGACGGGGTGTAGTCGATCAACCCGTCGGCCCAGGCACCCTTGAACATGGGTACCAACTGTCCGCCGACCACGTACTCGTAGCGGCCGATGAACAGCGCGATGATCACCAGACCTCCGGCGACCACCTGGGTCTTGGCCTCATGCCGCTTCGCGGTCAGCATGAGCAGGAACGGCAGCACCATGCCGATCCACAGTTCGAACTGGAACAGGAACGACGACGCGATGTGCTGGGTGACGATCTTGTTCTCGGGCACGTTGGTCCACAGCCCGGTCATGGTCTTGGCGATGGTGAAGACGATCACCAGCCCCAGGACGATGGCGAAGATGGCCGGCAACTGGCGGCTCATCGCCCGCGCCGCCCCTTCCGACATGTTGGACTGGTTGACGCCGTAATCGAGGTTGATGAACAGCATGATGAACGCCAGCCCCGATAGGAAGGCGGTGATCAGGAAGTAGACCGGGACCATCGGGCCGTACCAGAATGGCCGCATGGCCATCATTCCGAACACCGAGCCCAAGGTGGCGTGGGCGAAGATCACCGCCACGAACGAGGCGATGCCGACCAGCTTACTGAGCTGGCTGGACCAGTCGCCCTGGTTGATCAGGTGGAACTTCCAGAACAGCAGGATGGCGTAGGTCAGGTAGAACAGCCCCATCCACCACAGGGGCGAGGTGACCGCCATGTTGGTCGGGATGACCCACAGCATGCGGATCGGGTTGCCGATCTCCAGGCCCAGCGAGATGAAGCCGATCACCAGGGTGACCACGGCGCCCCACACGCAGCGCTTGGCGACGGGATAGAAGTCCTTCAGGCCGAACACCATGGCCAGCGAGGCCACGAAGGTCAGCCCGGTCGAGGTCAGGACGAAGAACACATAAGTGGAGACCGGCAGGCCCCAGGTCAGCAGGCTGCTGGTGTTGAAGGTGGCATGGCCGCCGGACAGCAGCCCGATTCCGGCGAGAAGGCCGAGAACCAGGCCGGTCACGCCGACCATCAGGCGAAGGTTGGAAATGCGCGAGATCGAAGCCTGATCGGGCGCGAGGTTGGTGATGGTGCTCATTGCATTGGCTCCCTCGATCAGGATTTCTTGAAGCCGGGCACGACGGCGCTACGGCCCAGGTAGTAAACCTGCGGCTTGTTGCCGGTGTGCTCGAGCAGGCGGGCGCCGTCCCGGTCCGAGATCAGGCGGCTGACTTCGGAATTGGGATTGTCCAGGTCGCCGAAGTAACGGGCGGTCGGCGCGCAGGTGCGCACGCAGGCCGGCACGTATTCACGCAGGGCCGGATCCTCGTTGGAAAGGTCCGAGGTGCCCTTGGGCGCCTTGCTGATCTTGTGGTAGCAGAAGGTGCATTTCGACACCACGCCGTGCGGCTGGATGCCGACGCCGTGGGCGTTGTCCTGCTGCGGCCCCTTGTAGGGCGGGTTCCACGACAGGTCGCCCGTGCCGGGGAATACGTCCTTGACGTTGGGTTCGATCACCGGCTTCTCGTCGGTGTAGAAGCGCACGCCATAGGGGCATGCGATCATGCAGTACTTGCAGCCGATACACTTGTTCCAGTCGACCAGGACCACGCCCTCTTCGGTCTTGAAGGTGGCCTTGGTCGGGCAGACATGCATGCAACTTGGCTCCTCGCAATGCATGCACGGACGCGGGAACCACACCAGCTTCGGAGTCGGCTGGCTGCGGTCGGTGTAGTAAAGGACGTCCTGATAGTTCTCGCCGGGGAGGCGGTTGTTCTCCATCTGGCACGCCGTGCTGCACGCCTGGCAGCCGGTACATTTGTCAAGGTCGATGACCATGCCCCATTTAGTCATGTCTCAGTCCTCCCCTTAGGCTTTCTCGACCGACACTTTGCCGGTGTAGTAGTTGGCCATGCCCGAGATGCGGTCCGACTGCGCGGGCGTGATCTCGTCGACGTGCGAGCCGCGCCCCTTGGACCAGCGACCGCCGGCCCAGTGACCATGCTCGAAGGGAAGAACCAGGGTGTCGGGCCTGGTCAGTTCCGTGACCTTGGCGATGGCGAAGATCTCGCCCAGGTCGGACTTGATCTTGATGCGGTCGCCGCTTTTGATGCCCTTGGCCTTGGCGACCGAGGGGTGCAGTTCGGCCAGAGACTGCTTGTTGCCGCCGTTGGCCGGCTGGAACAAGGTGATGGCGTGGGGCAGGTTGGCCGAGCGGCCTTCCGCGTGCATCGCCGTCTTGGGCGTGATGAAGTGCAGATCGCCGCTGCCGGTATATTTGGGTGGTTCCCAATGCGGCATGTTGTACTTGGCCGGGTCGCGTCCGGTGGCCTTCAGCACCCAATCCTTCTTCTTTTCCATGTAGGACGAGACGAACTCGAACTTGCCGGACGCGGTCGGCATCAGCTTGGCCTTGACCTGGTCCGGGCTCATCGGTTTGTTCCAGCCCTTGCCGTCCCACTCGAAGAACTCGCCCCGAACCTGGCGCCAGTGGTAGGGCTTCTTGTACCAGCAGCCCTTGGCCTTCCAGCCTTCGAAGTCCTTGACGCCGTTGTCGCCGGGATTGGCCTCGAACCCCTTGGCCAGGTGGCGCAGGATGTTCTCGACGCTTTCCACCTTCTTGTAATACTCGCCGGTCGGGCCTTTGATCAGCTTGCCGATGCCGATCAGGGTATCGCCGAAGGTCTTGACGTCGTAAAGCGGCTTGACCGCCGGGGTACGAAGCTGGGCCAGAGGCCAGCCCTGGAACGGATAGGTCGGCGCGTCCTGCCAGCGCTCGATATAGGTGGTGTCGGGCAGGATCAGGTCGGCCATCATCGAGGTCTCGTCCGGGAAGGGCGAGGTGGCGATGACGAACATCGACTTCAGCGCCTCTTCCCAATCCTTGGCCTTCGGCGTCGAGAAGCAGGGGTTGGTCATGTAGAACAGGGCGGTGTCAAGCTTGTACGGCTTGCCGGCCAGGTGGTTGGTGCCGACCTCCTGGATCATGTTCTTGGCCATCAGATAGCCGTCTTCGTGGCCCTGCAGATCGATGCGCGGCATCTTCTTGTGCGGGCCGTTCTTGGCGTAATCGTCCATGTAATCGGCCGGATCGGCCGGGGCCGGCCCGTAAGCCGGTCCCATCTGGTAGGCCAGTCCGCCTTCTGCGAACAACGATCCCACCAGGGCGTTCAGCGAATGGATCGCCATGCCGTTCAGCACGCCGTTGCTGTGGTTGTGGGCGCCGCGTTCGAACAGGGCGATGGCCGGCCGGGTGGTGCCGAATTCCCGCGCGGTCTTGACGATCAGGTCGGCCGGGATGGTGGTGATGGCCTCGGCCCATTTGGGCGTGCGGTCCTTCAGTTCGGTGTTCCACCACTGGGCCAGGCCGTTGGTCCACTTTTCGGTGAAGCTGTCGGGCTCGATGGTCTGGCCGGTCTTGAAGCGGTTCTGGCCGTCGGTGAAGTCGCCGACAAAGCTTCGTTCCCACAGCCCCTCGGTCAGAATGACGTGGGCGATGGCCAGGGCCAGGGCGCCGTCGGTGCCCGGCTTGACCAGCAGCGCCCGGTCGGCGGCGGCGGCGGTCTGGTTCATGTGGACATCGACATAGGTGACGCTGGTCCTGGGCGTCTTGTCGCGGCGGATATGTCCCCACACCTGCATGTTGTTGTTGTAGGGGCGGAACGCCTCCAGGAAATTGGCGCCGAAGATCAGCAGATAATTGGCGTTGCGGTAGTCGTAGGAGCTGTACGACGCGTTGCCGTCGGTGCATTGCTTGGCCAGCACCGAGCCGTCGGAACAGATCGACGAATGGCCGATCGGCGCGTTGGGCGAACCGTACAGCTTGCCGAACGGGGCGATGTTGACGCCGACGTCGGACGCCCCCCAGCCGCGTCCGAAGAACAGGCCGAAGCGATGGGATTCGCCCTTGTCGCGCAAGGCGTTCAGCCGGTCGGCGACTGTCTTGAACGCCTCGTCCCAGCTGATCGGCACGAACTTGGGATCCTCGTTGCGGCCCTTGTTGGGGTTGGTCCGCTTCATCGGCCCCTTGAAACGGTCGGGGTCGTACAGGATGTAGGTACCCAGATGGCCCTTGGGGCACAGTTTGCCGTTGGCGATCGGGTGGTCGTTGCTGCCGTAGATGGCGTGTACCCGCCCGTCGGTGGTGTAGATGTCGATGCCGCAGCGGGCCGGGCACTGGCCGCAGATGCTCTTGTTGACCACGGTCTGGCCGCTGGCCTGTTGGGCCTGGGCCTCACCGATCGGCTTCAGGCCGACCAGTTGTCCGGTGCCGATCGCGGCACCTGCCGCTCCGGCCGCCGTTCCCGACGCCTGCAGAAACCGGCGACGGGTCACTTTCATGGTTGGTTTGTCCATTCTTGGTCCTCCCTCTTACCAACTAAACCGACGGCTGAAACAGCGCCGCCATATCCCGAGACAGCAAATTTTCCTTACTGCAGCGGGAGCAAAGACCGCCGTGCGAACCGAAGAAGCTCCGGCCGCAGGACTCGCATTCATGACTGTCCCAGCGGGCCAGGATCTCGACCGGGGCCTGGCCGCCGGCCGGCGCCACGCGGATGGCGCGATCCGGGCAGGCGCCGGCGCATTGGCCGCAGGCGACGCACAGGGCCGACAGGAACCGCAATTCGGTGGCATCGCCGTCGGCATCGACCCGGTGCAGTGCGCCGGTCGGGCAGACGCCCGAGCAGATCCCGTGCGCTTGGCATGGCGACAACGACAGCTGGGGCAGGGCGGCGGCCGGGATGTCCCGGCCATGGCGGGCGGCGATCCGGGCCAGCGCGGTGACGACGCGCAAGCGTTCGACCGGCAGCACGGTGTGACGCAGGGTAAGCGGCCCGGGGGCGTCGTTGTCCGCGTCCTGCAGCGTCCGAGCCACACCGCCGACCAGATCGCGAAAGAAGGTTCGGCGTCCAAGCGCCCGAGCGTCGGCCAGAGCGGGAATCGACGGCGGCCAGGCCGCGATCCCAGGTCCGGTGATCAGTCTGGGATGGGCGCCGGCCGGCAGGCCGCAGGCGGTCAGGTGCGTGTGGGTCTCGGCCAGGGTGGCCCGGGCGGCTCCGATGCCGTCGCCGCCTGGGCAGCTGGCGCAGCCGCCGCGATCTTGCAGGCGGATCGGCCGGCCACCGGCCCGGTCGACCAGTTCCAGCAGCCAGCCGGCGGAGATGCCGCCCAGGCAGGGAACGCCGATGGTGCCGCGTTCCTGTTCGGCCCGGGGGACCCGCCAGCAATCGATCGCGATGGCCTCGGTCCCGGCGGGCAGATCCCGCGGCGGGGCGAAGCCATCGACCAGCAGCGTCGAGGTCGGGCAGACGGTCTGGCATTGTCCGCAGCCGACGCAATTTCCCTGGACGGTCAGCCCGTCGTCGAGGGCGGCCAGGGCGGCCGTTGGGCATGCCTGGGCGCACAGGTCGCAATCCGAGTTTGGGAATCGCACCCGCAGGCAGGCCGATTGGTCGGCACGCACCCGCGCCCCCTCGGCCACCGGGTGGGGGGATGGCAGTTTTCCCATCGGAAAGGATGAAATGACGGTGGTCGACATGCCCCGGCAATGTGCAACCGCCGGGCCAATTGGCGCCTGAATGTCAAAGCCTTAGGGTTTGTGCGGCCTTGCTTGCGAGCATCCTATAATGCTGCGTAGCAACATTGGTGGCGGTGTGTAACGCCGACGGTCAATGCTGCGCTGCATGATGTTACGCATTCGTAACACCCGTTATTTTAGACATTCATAATGTTATCATATTTATTAGGCGCTGACAGTTACTCGTGTGAGTGAACACTGGAAGTGGGTAAGGCGAGCATTTATTGTCATGTCCATGAGTGACGATAACTTTGTTGGCGGACTGACGGATCGGCGCCGTTTTCTGATGGGAATCGGTGGTGCCGCCGCTTTGGCCGTCGGCCATCCCTCATCCGTCCTGGCCGGTGAACCGGCGGTTCCGAAGGGGGCTTTGCGCATCGGCCTGACCCCGGTGTTCCTGGACGACCAGATGAGCTTCACCGCCCGCTGGCGAAGCTGGTTCGAGGAAAAGCTGGAGCGCCCCGTCGCCTTCGTCCAGCGCGGCAGCTATCGCGATGTCGTCGATCTGGTGCGGAGCGGCAAGATCGACTTCGCCTGGTTGTGCGGCTTTCCCTATGTCCGCCATCGCCACCAGATGCGGCTGGTGGCGGTTCCGGTGTGGCGGGGCCAACCGCTCTATCAATCCTATCTGATCGCCGAGGCCCAAAATATCGGCATCCGCAGCCGGGCGGACCTGACGGGAACGGTCTTCGCCTATTCCGACCCCGATTCCAACTCGGGCTATCTTTATCCACAATTCCAACTGCGCAGCGCCCAACTGGACCCGGCGAGCTTTTTCGGCCGTTCCTTTTTCACCTGGTCGCACCGAAAGGTGGTCGAGGCGGTCAGCATCGGCCTGGCCAGCGGCGGCGCTGTCGATGGCTATGTCTGGGAAACCCTGGCGGTGACTCGGCCCGACCTGGCGCAAGGGACCCGCATCATCGAAAAATCGCCGTTCTTCGGTCACCCCCCTTTTGTCGCCCGGCCCGGCATTCCCGCCGCTGACCTGGAACGCTTTCAGTCCGTGCTGGTCGGCATGGCGGCCGATCCGCAAGGTGCCGCCCTGCTGCGGCGGCTGCGCCTGGACGGGTTCACCCCCGGTAGTCCCGATCTTTACGACGGCATCGCCCGGATGATGGCCACGGTTCTCAAGACATGAGGGGATTCGCCGACCTTTCGCTGCGCTGGAAGATCCCGCTTAGGGTGATGGCGGCGGTGTTGGGGACGGCGGTGGCGGTGACCACCGCGCTGCTGGTCCGCGATTACGAGGATATCCGCCAAAGCCTCGAGACCCACGCCAAGAGCATCGGCCGCGTCCTGGCCAGCACGCTGGTGGCCCCGGTCCTGCACGACGATCTGTGGCGCACCTTCGAGATCTTGCAGTTGGCTGGCGAGGCCCATCCGGCGTCGGCGGAACTGCAGGCCGAGATCATGATGGTGCTGGACAGCGAGCGGCGCATCTTCGTCTCGACCCGCCCGCGCGAATTTCCCGTCGGCAAGCGGCCCGAGGATCTGGGCGGCGGCCTGGGGGCGCTGGCCGACAGCATCGCCTGGCGGGAAGGGGTGCGCCAGCAAGTGCTGGAACCGACCGGTGCCGCCCATTATTTTGTGGTCTCGCCCCTGGTGGCCGATGGCGAATTGCTGGGACATGTGGTGCTGGGCTATGCCAAGGCGGCGTTCCGGCCCCGCTATTTCGATCTGGTCGGACGCGCGGCGGCGGTGACGCTGCTGGTCCTGATGATCATTCTGCCGGTCTCGTGGGTGTGGGCGCGGCGAACCGGCGCGCCGCTGCTGGAGCTCTCGGAAGCCCTGAGCAGCCTGCCCGACGATCTGGACACGGCGCGGCGTGCCAAGCTGCCGGTCAGCCGCGACGAGATCGGCCAATTGGCCGACGCCTTCCGCCGGATGATCGCGGAGCTGGAGGCCAAGAAGGAACTGGAAAGCCAGGTGATGGTGTCGGAACGCCTGGCGGCGGTTGGCCGCTTGTCGGCCGGCATCGCCCATGAAATCAACAACCCGCTGGGCGGAATGCTGACGGCGATCAAGACCTATCAGCGCCACGG
Source organism: uncultured Rhodospirillaceae bacterium (assembly GCA_903941095.1). Classification (GTDB taxonomy): domain Bacteria; phylum Pseudomonadota; class Alphaproteobacteria; order Rhodospirillales; family Magnetospirillaceae; genus Magnetospirillum. The sequence continues at coordinate 10,189 of CAJANN010000201.1, forward strand.
CGGCGCTGATCCGATGGCCGACCAGACCTTGTCGCTGCTGGAACGCGGCATCTCGCAGATCCGCAACACCGTTTCGGCGCTGCTGGTCGAAACCAAGCCGACCGATCGCCCCCTGTCGCCGGCCGACATCAACGATCTGCTGATCCTGGCCGAGCCGGCGGCCCAGGCCAAGTCGATCAGCATCGCGGTCCAGTCCCAACTGTCCGCCCCCGTGCCGCTGCCGGCGACGCTGTTGCGCCAGATCATCTTGAACCTGTTGCTGAACGCCATCGCCGCCGCCGCCGATGACGGCAGGGTCAGCCTTGATCTGGCGGTCGGCGACGGCATGGTTCGGGTCACTGTCGGCAATGACGGCAAGCACATCCCGGAAGAGCGGATGGACTATATCTTCGAGCCGTTCACCACCGACCGCGACAAGGGCCACGGTCTGGGCTTGTGGATCGTCTATCAGATCGTGCAGCAATTGAAGGGCAGCATCGTCGTCGAAAGCCAGCCCGGTTGGACCAATTTCATCATCGAGGTTTTCCATGTCCGCCTTGCCGAAGAACCTGCCCAGGCTGTGCCTGATCGAGGATGACGAGATCATGGGGGAGTCGCTCAATCGGCTCCTTCATCTCGAAGGCTTCGACGTCACCTGGTGCCGCGACGCGGCGACCGCCGAAGGGATCATCGCCCAACGCGGCTTCGCGGTGGTGGTCAGCGATATCCGTCTGCCCGATCGCGATGGCGGCGACCTGTTCCTGGATATCAAGTCCCGTCACCCCCGGCTCCCGCCGTTCCTGTTCATGACCGCCTACGGCACCATCGACCGCGCCGTCGATCTGTTGAAGGAAGGGGCCGCCGATTACGTCACCAAGCCGTTCGACGTCGATGTGCTGGTGCAGAAGGTCCGCAGCCTGGCGGCCGATTACGGCGCTGGATCAGGGGGCGGTGACGATTCGCTGGGGATTTCCCCGATCATGCGCCGCGTCGCCGAATCGCTGCCGCGTCTGGCCCGCCACGCCTCGGCCCTGCTGATCACCGGCGAGTCCGGGGTCGGCAAGGAACATGTCGCGCTGCTGTTCCACCACCATGCCCTGGGGGACGACAAGCCGTTCGTGGCGGTCAATTGCGCTTCGATCCCGGAAACCCTGATCGAGGCCGAGATGTTCGGCCATGAACGCGGCGCCTTCACCGGGGCGGTCAAGGCCAAGCGCGGTTATCTGGAACAAGCGCATGGCGGCACCTTGTTCCTGGACGAGATCGGCGAGATGCCGCTGTTGATGCAGGCCAAGCTGTTGCGCGCACTGCAGGACAAGAAGTTCATGCGCATCGGCGGCGAGGCCCAGATATCATCGAATTTCTGCCTGGTCTGCGCCACCCACCGCGACCTCAAGGCCATGGTGGCGGCCGGTCAGTTCCGCGAGGATCTTTATTACCGCATCCACGTCATCCACACCCACATCCCGCCCTTGCGCGAGCGGCCGGACGACATCCGCTGGTTCGTGCGCAAGTTCGTCGATGAGTTCAACCGCGCCCACCCCAACGAGGCCCGCCGTCTCGACCCCCGCACGGAACAGGCGCTGATGCACTATGCCTGGCCGGGTAACATCCGCGAATTGCGCCACGCGGTCGAACGGGCCTGCATTCTGTCCAACAGCCCGTTGCTGGACGCCGAATCCTTCTTCGGCGCCGATTTCGACAGCGGCTCGGGCGCCGAGCCGCCGGCCTCGCAGTCTCTTGCCGAATACCTGATGGCCTGTGAGCGCGATTATTTGCTGATGATGCTGGAACGCCATGGCGGCCACATCACCCAGACGGCCGAGATCCTGGGGATCACTCGCAAGACCCTGTGGGAGAAGATGCGCAGGCTGGGGATCAAAGGCGGCCGGGGCGGTGGCGATTAGCCCTCAAACACAACATATGGTGACGATGTTTAGTGTTTTCGCTATTCTTTGACGATGTCACGACGCCAGCCCATCACTCCGCCGATTCGCCAAACCCAAAGCCCGCCTTTTTGGGAAATGGGCGAATACGATTTCGAGCCCATGTGCGCGGCGCTACTCGACGCGCAGCCTGAGATCACGGTGGCGGACCGCTTTGGCGATCGTGGGCAGAAGCAGCTGGGCGCCGACATCGTCGGAGACCTGAAGGCAGGCGGCCTTGGGGTCGCCCAGTGCAAGTGCTACCAAATCTTCCGTCCCGCCGACATTGATGCGGCGGCCAAGACGTTTCTCGATCACCTGGATTATTGGAAGCAGAAGGATACCCGCCGGTTCATCCTGATGGTCGCGGCGCCGATGACCAAAAGGAATCGACAAGAGCGCGCCTTTCATTGGAACGCCGAATTCCAGAAGCATGGCATAACCTTCGAGTTGTGGGGGCAGGACGTTATCGCCAACCGTCTGGGGCCGCATCGTTCCGTCGTCAGCCGCTATATCCCTGCGTATGTCGAACGACTGTGCGGCAAGGCGGACGTGGAGTACGGCGCCCCGCAGGGCCAGGATATTGCGGCTTTGTCACTGACCGTCGAGCGCTACGTTTCTGACGATGTCGAACGGGCCATCGAGTTATCTTTCGCCGGCAAGCCCAGGTCGGCCCTGGAGCAGATCAAGAGAGTGCGGGCCGACAGCGCCGCCTGGCTGGCCTTACCTCCGGATCGTCAGGCTGCGGTATTGAGAGCCGAGGCGCAGATACGTCTGACCTCGGGGGAGACGACAGCCGCTCTGGTCGCCCTGGCCGACCAAGCCGACGCCTTGGCACCGCCGAAATCAGGGCCGGTATTAAGGGCGATGCTTGCCTGGAATCGGGATGGCGCCGAGGCTGCACTGACTTTGCTGGACGGATACGACCAAGGGCCGGTACGTCAGCTCCGCGCCCTGTTGCTGGCCAGATTGAGGCGCTTCACAGAAGCCGAGACCGAATTGGCCGCCTTGGGCCCCGAGGCCGATAGTCAGGCGGAAACTTGGCGGGTGCGGGCACTGGCGCGGTTGGCCGAGGGCGAAGTCGAGGCCGCCTTGACCCAGTCCGAAGGTGCCTTGCGCCGGGCGCCACAATCACGGCTGATGCGTGAGCTTCGGGCCTATCTGCTGTTCTATGGCGCCCTGGCCCCCAGCGCGGTACCCGCCAGCCTGGATTACCTGCCCAATCCGATTGATTGGCTTCTGGTGCGCCGCGACGACGCCAGCCGCCAGCGGCTGCTCGAGGCTGAACAGATCTTCGTCGGCCTGCTGGACGAATGCGAGTTGTCCACCGACGAGCGTACCCCGATACGCCTGTGGCGTCTGGCCTGTCTGTGCTGCCAGGCAGAACGGCTAGGTGATGCCGAGGAAGAAGCCCGTGCTCTGCTGCACGACGACCGTACCAATCCGCTGGCCATCGCCTGGGCGTTGGCGCGGAACCTGTATTTCAACCGCGAGCGCAGCCGCACGGCATTGAAGAACCTGCGCGACGGTGGCCGTGCTGAATTTCCCCACATCCTGGCACTGGTGGCGATCCATCGGCGCGCCGGACAACAGGACAAGGCCCAACGGGTGCTGGAGGCGTCACGCCCCCTATTCGTCCAAGACGGTCATGACGACATCTGGCTCCGGTGGCACGAGCCGTTCATCGATCATACCGCCGCCCCCGAGGAGCCAGGTGACCCAGCTGATCTCCCGATCGACGCTCTGCTGGGCCGTTGCCTGACCAGTATGCAGCAGGGCCATCACGATTTCGTCGCCGACCATGCCGAGCGGCTGTGCCGCGAGGTGGGAACCGCGGATGTCGTCGCCCTGGCGGCGCAGGCTTGCCTGAATGCGGGCCGGATGGAGCTGAGTGACAAAATTCTGTCCCAGTGGTCCGGCTGCTTTCCCCGCGGTCAGATTCCACTGGAGCTGCGCCGCGCCAAGGTCGCCACCCAATTCCAGATTGGCGATGTCGAAAATGGCCTGATCGCGGCTGAGCGTCTGGCGGCACAAAGTCCCGAGGTCGCCGATACATTGGCGTTGGCCGAGCGCTATTTCCAGATCGGAGATCTGTCGAAAGCGGCCCGGACTTTGAAGGCAGTGGCTGGCCGCCCCGAAGTGCCGGCCGACCAGGTGGTGCGTTATTCCTATCTTCTCTCCGGTAACCGCCCCGATGTGGCGCGCACGTTGCTGGAATCGGTAAACGCGGCGATGATTTCCCAGGAATACCTGGCCTTGGGCTATCTCGCCGCCAACCGTCTCGGGCCTTGCCAGGAAGCCGTACCCGTGGTGGCCGCCTTCCACCGGGCGATGGCGACCACCGGGCTGCCCGGCGTGGTCATGACCAACGACCCGGACCGCCTGAAAAGCGTCATGCAGGAAAACCAGGAGGCCGCCCGCCATGGACTGGCGGTGTTGCGGGCCGGCCGGGCGCCGGTTCACCTGCTGGCCGATGAACACAATTTCCCGATGACCAATGCCACCGTCGAGTGGATGGCGCGTAACCGGGAGCGGGATGGCTGGCCGTCCTCCTCGCTGGTCATGATCCGCCACGGCGGCCGTGAGCCGGTCATGGATTTTCCAGAATCGCCTTCCGGATGGCGCCTGCACATCGACCTGACCAGCCTGTTGCTGGCCTTCGAAATCGGTCTGTTGGATGTCGTCGAGCGGTGCTTTGCACCGCTATACCTGTCTGCCCACCTTCCGGCCGCCCTTGTGGCGATGGCGGACCAGGTAGGGCAGGGGGCGGATGGAAACGTTACGGACTCTCGTTTTCGCTGGATCACCCAACTACGCGAGCATGTGACGCGGCAACTCCAGGACGGACGCTATCGGTTCGGCCAGACCTGGTTGGAGGCAGGTTCGGACGACGATCCATCCGGAATCGGTCAGGCCGTGCTTGAGGATATGATGAAGCTGGTGCCCGCCCCCGGGACGGTCGTGTGGTGCGACGACCGCATGGTCAATGGCCACCGTACCATCGGGGGTGCAGCGCCAATCCTGTCGATCCAGGACATCCTGGATGCGTTGCAAAAGTACGGTTTTCTGGGCGAGGGTGAGCACTGGCGGATGCTGCTGCGCTTGCGCGAAGGCAATGCGGCCTTCCTGCTGCCCCGCAAGGAGGAAATCCTCTATTGGCTGGCGCGGGCACCGGTTGACGGTGGCACGGTCTTCGAGACGCCGGAGCTGGCGGTCTTGCGTCGTAATTTCGCCAGTGCCGCCGCCGGGCCGCTTCAAGGACAAAACCAGGACCCGGCGATCGGCAATTACGACGGCGAGCTGCTGTTTGCCGTCCGCTGTCGCGGCGCCGCCAGCGAGGCGCTGGTCGCCTGTTTCGACGATGGTGCGCAAACCTTCGATGTCGTGACCGCTCGGGCCGATTGGATTAGGACCTCGTTGTGGATCGATGTTCCCCCGCAATGGCAGCTTTGGGGGCGCAGCCTGGACGATGTGGAGGAATTGGTCGCTGTATCGTTCGCCGGCCTGTTCTCCTCGGCCCTTTGGTTGGGTTCTGGCGGCGACGATAGTTCCCGTGTTCGTTATTTCCGGTGGCTGCGCGCCCGCGTGATCGAGCCCAGATTGATGCTGTCGCCCTCGCTGTTGGCGGCGACCACCAGGATATTGGCCCACATCCTGGATATGACCTGTGGCGATGCGAAGGACGAGTCGGACTTGTCTCTGATGCGTCAGTATCTGGCCACCTTCCTGCAAGAGCTGCCGGATATTGTCCGCTGCCATCTGCAGCAAAATCCGGCCGTGCACCGGCATTTGGCCGAGGTCACCCAGTCGGTGAACACTCTTGGGCCGCACAGGTTCGTCTCTGGGCCTTTCGTCCAGGCACTCAGTGCCGCCGCCGACGGGAAGGCCGGATCGATCACCAGCGAGGACGGCGTCGTCTTCACCGTCACTCGCAAGGATGTGGGATCGCGTCTCCATCTGGTGTTCGCCGCCGGATCGTCCGAGATCACCCTAACGGGCGTGGCCAACGGCGCGTTACTGACAAGCCAGGATGAACGTCAAAGCTAC
>CAJANN010000202.1 GCA_903941095.1 uncultured Rhodospirillaceae bacterium
GCCAGATCGAGCCCAAGGTCCTGGTCTCGGCCGACGGCTATTTCTATTCCGGCAAGGCCCATCCCAGCACCGACAAGCTGCCGGCCATCGCCGCCGGCATCCCCAGCCTGAAGACGGTGGTGGTGGTCCCCTATACCCGCGAGCGCGCCGACATCGACGGCATTCCCGGCGCGGTTCACCTGGCCGACTTCATCGCCCCCTTCGCCGCCGGGGCCGTCGAATATGCGCGCCTGCCCTTCGATCATCCGCTGTACATCATGTTCTCGTCGGGGACCACGGGCGTGCCGAAATGCATCGTCCATTCCGCCGGCGGCACCCTGATCCAGCACCTGAAGGAACACCTGCTGCACAGCGACTGCAAGCCGGGCGACCGGGTGTTCTATTTCACCACCTGCGGCTGGATGATGTGGAACTGGCTGGTCAGCGCCCTGGCCTGCGACGCCACCTTGCTGCTGTATGACGGCAACCCGTCGGCCAAGGACGGCGCCATCCTGTTCGACTATGCCGATGCCGAAGGCATGACCTTTTTCGGCACCTCGGCCAAATGGATCGACGCCATCGCCAAGATGGGGCTGGAGCCGGCCCGGACCCACCGTCTGCAGACGGTGCGGACCCTGGCCTCGACCGGCTCGGTGCTGGCGCCCGAGGGCTTCGACTACATCTATGCCAAGGTCAAGGCCGACCTGCAGCTGGCCTCGATCTCGGGCGGTACCGACATCATTTCCTGCTTCATGCTGGGCAACCCCACCGCGCCGGTGTGGCGGGGCGAGATCCAGACCCGCGGATTGGGCATGGCGGTCGAGGTCTTCGACGAGACCGGCCGGCCGGTGGCGGGAAACAAGGGTGAGCTGGTCTGCACCCAGGCCTTCCCGTCGATGCCGGTCGGATTCTGGAACGACCCCGACGGCGAAAAGTACCGCAAGGCCTATTTCGACAAATATCCCGGCGTGTGGTGCCACGGCGATTGGGTGGAACTGACCCCCCACCAGGGCATCATCGTCTATGGCCGGTCCGACGCCACCCTCAATCCCGGCGGCGTGCGCATCGGCACCGCCGAGATCTACCGGCAGGTCGAACAGATCGACGAAGTGCTGGAAAGCCTGGTCATCGGCCAGGACTGGCAGGGCGACGTCCGCGTGGTCCTGTTCGTCCGCCTGCGCCCCGGCATCGTCCTGGATCAGGCCCTGACCGAGCGGATCCGGAAGAAGATCCGCGACAACACCACGCCGCGCCACGTTCCGGCCAAGGTGGTGCAGATCGAGGACATCCCCCGCACCAAGTCGGGCAAGATCGTCGAACTGGCGGTGCGCGACGTCGTGCACGGCCGTCCGGTCAAGAACAAGGAAGCCCTGGCCAACCCCGAGGCGCTGGACCTGTACGAAAGCCGCCGGGAACTGACGGAATAATACGGAACCAGAATGAATCATCCGGGTTCCTAAGCCCTCGCCGGGCGGCCGCAGCCGCGGCCTTGGCCGCGCCCTCAATGGGCGCTGGAAACGAAGCCCGAATTATTCATCCGGGCTTCGTATAACCCGGTCCGGCCGTCAGCCGGTATTGCGCAAGCCGGTGGCCAGGGCGTTGATGCTGCGCAGCAGCGGCGTCAGCCAGCGGCCGCGTTCGTCGTCGGCGGCCGCCGCCCGGCTTTGCTTCAGGGCCGTGATCTGGATGTGGTTGATGGGGTCCAGATAGGGGTTGCGCCGCGCCAGCGACAGGGCCAGATGCGGATTGCCCTCCAGCAGCCGCTCGTGCCCGGTGGCCGCCAGCATGACGGCGGCGGTGCGGTCGTATTCGGCGAAAATCCGCCCGAAGATATCCCGGGCCAGGGCCGGATCGCCGCACAGGTCGGCATATTCGCGGGCGATCACCGGCTCGGCCTTGGACAGGGCCATTTCGCTGTTGGACAGCAAGGCACGGAAGAACGGCCAGTCGCGCGCCATGTCCCGCAGCATCGCCAGACGGTCCGGCCGGTCGCGGCCCCAGCTTTCCAGGGCCGAGCCGATGCCGTACCACGCCGGCAGGGTATGGCGCGACAGCGCCCAGGCGAACACCCAGGGAATGGCCCGCACCGAATATTTCGAGCGGTCCGCCTTGTTGCGGTGCGACGGCCGCGAGCCGATGTTCAGCAATCCGATCTCGGCCACCGGCGTCGCCTCGTAGAAATAATCCAGGAAGCCGGGGGTGCGGTCGGTCAGATCGCGATAGGCCGTCTCGCCCAGCCGGGCCAGTTCGTCCATGCCGGCCACGAAATCCGGCGGATCGGGGGTACAGACCACCGCCAGGCAGCGGCTGGCCTTCAGCAGGCCGGTCACGCCCATCGTCAGTTCATAGACGGCGGTATCGGCGTTGGCATACTTGGCCGACAGCACCTCGCCCTGTTCGGTGAACTTGATGGCGCCGTTCACCGTGCCGGGCGGCTGGGCCAGGATGGCGTCGTGGGTCGGGCCGCCGCCGCGGCCGATGGTGCCGCCGCGGCCGTGGAAGATCCGTGCCCCCACCCCATGCGCGGCGGTCAGGCGGGCGATGGCCTGCTGCGCCTTGTAAAGACTCCAGCTGGAGGCCAGGATGCCGCCGTCCTTGCAGGAATCCGAGTAGCCCAGCATCACTTCCTGCACCCCGCCCGAGGCATCCAGCAGGGCCCGATAGGCGGGCTGGCCCAGCAGATCGGTCAGGACCGGCTCGATGCGGCCCAGATCGTCGATGGTCTCGAACAGCGGCGACACCGCCAGACGGCAGTGCCAGCGTCCGTCGGCCCCGCGTCCGGCCAGCCCGGCGAAGCTGGCCAGGAACAGCACCTCCAGGACATGGCTGGCGTGGTGGGTCATGGAAATGACGTAGGCGCCGAAGGCTTGGGGGGCGATTTCGCCGCCCAGTTCGACCATCGTGCGCATCACCGCCAGCAATTCCCGGGTGTCGTCGGACAGGTCCTCGCAATACAACAGGGGGGTGCCGCCGTGCGACAGCATGCGGCCCAGCACTTCCAGCCGCCGGCTTTCCGGCAGCGACAGATAGTCCGGCAGGTTGGGCGCCTTGGCGAACAGTTCGGCCACCGCCCGGGTGTGGCGCCCCGATTCCTGGCGGATGTCCAGTTGGGCCAGGAAGAAGCCGAAGGTCTCCACCAGGACGATCAGATCCTTCAGTTCGCCGCCGGCCAGATTGGCGTCGCCATGCCCGCACAGGGATTGGGCGATCAGGGCCAGATCCCCCAGAAATCCGGACTGGTCGGCATAGCCGTGCCCGCCGCCGGGATCGGGCCGCCCGGCCAGGCGCGCCTCGATGCGGTCCAGCATGCATCCCAGGCGATGATGCATGGTCATCAGCTTCAGGCGGTACGGCTCGCGCTCGTAGCGGCGGGGATTGTCGGCGCGGGCGGCGGCGACGACCTCGGCCTCGGCGGCCAGGCTGTCCAGAAACGCCGCCGAGGGCGTGACCAGGGTGGCGGAATGGGTCAGCTGTCCGCCCAGTTCCACCAGCCGGCGGCGATATTCCCGCAGGATCTCGCGCGATTGCAGCCGGACCGCCAGGGCGGTGACGGCATGGGTGACGAAGGGGTTGCCGTCGCGGTCGCCGCCGATCCACGAACCGAACCGCAGGAAACGCGGCATGCGCACCGCCCCGGCGCCGCCCTGGTCGCCATAGATGCGGTCGACGGCCCTTTCCAGGTTGCGATAGACCCGGGGAACGGCGGCGAACAGGGTTTCCCGGAAATAGAACAGGCCGTTCTTGATCTCGTCGACCACCTGCGGCTTGTCGACCCGCACCTCGTCGGTCTTCCACAGCACCTGGATCTGCTCGCGCAGGCGGGTTTCGACGGCCTTGCGCTGATAGTCGGTCAGGTAGGGGTCGTCCAGCCGCTTGGCCAGGGCATACAGGCGACGCTGGCTTTCCAGCACGGCACGGCGCTTGGCCTCGGTGGGATGGGCGGTGAAGACCGGCTGGAAGCACAGGGCGTCCAGCAGGGTCTGCAACTGCTCCAGCGACACCCCCTCGGCCCGCAAGGCCCGCAAGGTATCCTCGAACGAGCCGTACCACAGCCGCTCGCCCCGGTCGACCTGGCGGCGGCGGGACTGGTGGGCCCAATCCTCCTCGGCGATGTTGGCCAGCAGGAAATAGGTGGAAAAGGCGCGCACCACATGGGACAGGATGGCCGGATCCAGGCCGCCGATCAGGTCCATCAAGGCCCGGCGCTGCGCCGGACGCTCGCGGCTGCGCAGGGCGATGAAGCCCTTGCGCAGGGTCTCGACGGTCGCCAGGACCTCGGGGCTTTCCTGGTCGCGCAACACCTCGCCCAGCAAGGTGCCGAACAGCTTTACCCGCGCCCTCAGCGCCTTGTCGTCGGTGGCAATCGTCACGGTCCCGCCCCCCTGATGGTCGCCGGATTGTTACCCGCACGGCACGCTGCGCAAAGGATTAGTTGGCGGAAAGAAAAAGAAAATCGGCGCCGCGCCGGTCCCCCTACCCCTTCGTTCCGGCGGCGCCCCGCACCGATGGGCAGGGGGTGGTCCGGGTCATGGACGACCGGCCGGGTCTGATACGGAACCCGAATGATTCATTCGGGTTCCCAAGCCCTCGCCGGGCGGCCGCATCCGCGGCCTTGGCCGCGCCCAATGGGCGCTGGATACGAAGCCCGAATGAATCATCCGGGCTTCGTATGATCCCGTGGCCACGGCCTGGCGGTCGTCCCCACGCTTCGCGTGAAGACGCGCAAATCACGCGGATGCCGAAGCCGGCCCCGCCAGAGCGGCGAACTCGGCCGCCACCTGCTCGTACAGCGACCGCTTGAACGGCACGATCAGGGCCGGCACTTCGGCCAGCGCCATCCAGCGCCATTCCGAAAATTCCGGATGCTCGGTTTCGATGTCGATGTCGGCGTCGCTGCCCAGGAATCTCAGGGCGAACCATTTCTGCCTCTGGCCGCGATAGCGCCCCCTCCACACCCTGTCGGCCAGATCGGCCGGCAGGTCATAGGAAATCCAGTCGCGGCTTTCGGCGATGATCTCGGCATGGTCGGTGCCGATTTCCTCTTTCATCTCGCGCAGCGCGGCGGTGACCGGGTCCTCGCCCGCGTCGATCCCTCCTTGCGGGAACTGCCAGGCGGCATCCCCGGTGTCGATGCGGCGGGCGGTGAAAACCAGTCCGTGACGATTGAACAGCACCAGTCCGACGCCCGGGCGGTACGGGCGCTGCTGCAACGGCAAAGGCTTGCTCATCTCGACTTGTCCTTATTCAGCGGCCGGCTTGTCCAGCGTCCGGAACCTAGGGCTTGACCACCGAACCGACCGGGGCCAGGACCGTCCCCTGCTCGGGCAGCTTGTCCAGCCAGGTGATCAGACGATCGAACGTGACCGGCCGGGCGGTGACGGTCACGGCGATGCGGCCCATTTCCTTGGCCGCCGCCGCCGCCTGCACCTGACGGGCTTCGATGGCGTTGCGGAAGGGCTCGGCGTCCAACTGGGATGAAACTCCCAGCATCGGCGGCCTGGGGCCGCTGACGGCGCCTTCGCCGACATACAGCAGGCCGCGGTCCTTCAGGGCCGCCAGCACCAGCCCGATCTGCTTCGAGCGGGTGAAGGGACCATCGGCGGCCCACACCCCCACCGCGCCGGGACCGCGCCCCAGCACCTTCTCCAGCCGCGCCACCACTTCCTCGGGCGGGGTGGTGGCCAGCAGGCCCAGTGGGCCGGGATCGCGGGCGGGAAAGCCCGAAGTCTCGACCGGCAACGCCATCATCACTTCGTGTCCGGCATCGCGGGCCTTCTTCAGCCACTTGTCCAGACCGCCGGCATAAGGGCTGAACACCAGGGTGACGTCGGGCGGCAGCTTGGCGATGGCCGCCTCGGTGGCATCCTTGTCCAGCCCCAGCCCGACCACCATCACCGCGATGCGGGATTTGTCGGCGGGAGCGTCGAACGGACGGGCATAGACCTTCCAGGCCGGCTTGCCATCCGGGCCGATGATGGGCAAGGGACCGGCGGAACTCTGGCGAAGCATGGCCTCGACCGGAGCCGGCGGCAACGGCACCGGCTTGGCGACCGGATTGGGCAGCGAGGCGAAGGTCGGCGCCTGATCCGCCGGCCTGGGCGTCGGAGCGCTGGGAACGGCGGCGGCCGCGGGCGGCGGCGGCGCAACGGCCGGAACCGGCGGCGGCGGCGGCAC
>CAJANN010000203.1 GCA_903941095.1 uncultured Rhodospirillaceae bacterium
GCTGACCGGGGCGAACGGCGCCGGCAAGACCACCTTGTTCCACCTGATGGTCGGCCTGCTGGCCCCGGCTGCCGGACGGGTGGTGGCCTTCGGGCGGGAGCGGCGCGGCGAGCGCGATTTTCATGACGTCCGGGCCAGGGTCGGCCTGCTGTTCCAGGATTCCGACGACCAGCTGTTCTGCCCGACGGTGGCCGAGGACATCGCTTTCGGACCGCTGAATCTGGGCCGTTCGCCGGCCGAGGCCCGCCGGCTGGCGGCCGCCACCCTGGACCGGGTCGGCCTGGCCGGGTTCGGGGACCGCGTCACCCACAGGCTGTCGGGCGGCGAGAAGCGTCTGGTCGCCCTGGCCACGGTACTGGCGATGGAGCCGGAAATCCTGTTGCTGGACGAGCCGTCCAACGGACTGGACGACGATGCGCGCCGACGCCTGCTGGCCGTCCTGGCCGATCTGCCCCAGGCGATGGTGATCATTTCCCACGATGACGGCCTGCTGAGCCGTCTGGCCTGCCGGCGGGCGCATTTGAACGGCGGCCGGGTGATGGTGTAGGCTGGCCGCCTCCGGATCGTCACGAGGCCCGACCCATGCACGGCAGCCATCACGGCCACCACAGCCACGAGCACAAGCACGAGCATGCCCACGAGCACAGCCACGTGCATACCCACGAACACCGGCATGGCGGGGAAAGCCATGTTCACGCCCATGCCCACGCCCATGCCCACCCGCACCTGCACCAGCATTCGCACCCGCACGGACCCGAGGCCGCGCACGGACACGAAGAACCCAAGCATGCCTGGAAGCCGCACGACCACCAGCATGACGAGACGGAACTGGACGACCACCGGCACGGTCACTGACCGGCGGGGGTGAAAGGCCGCAGATTGTCGAGAAACTGCCGGGCCGAGGCCGCCCAGGAAAAGCGGGCGGCATGGGCGCGGCAGGTGGCGGCGGGGATATCCCGGGCGGCGATGGCGGCGCGGCCCAGATCCTCGTCCAGGATGCCGGCCGCCGATCCCGCCAGGATGTCCCGCGGCCCGGCCACCGGAAAGGCGGCCACCGGCAGGCCCGAGGCCAGGGCCTCCAGCAGCACCAGGCCGAAGGTGTCGGTGCGCGACGGAAACACGAAGACGTCGGCGGCCGCGTAGTGGCGGGCCAGATCCTCGCCGCTGCGGGTGCCGGCGAAGATGATTCCGGGATGGCGTTTTTCCAGGCCGTCCCGTTGCGGGCCGTCGCCGACCACCACCTTGCTGCCCGGCAGATCCAGGGACAGGAAGGCCTCGACGTTCTTTTCCACCGCCAGCCGCCCGACCGACAGGAAGATGGGGCGGGGCAGTCCGGCCAGAGGTCCCCGTTCGCCGCGGCATTCGGGGCGGGGCCGGAACAGCGTGGTGTCGACGCCCCGCGACCAGCGGCCGATCCGTGGGAAGCCGCGGGCGGCAAGGTCGGCCTCGACGCTGGCGGTGGCCACCATCACCCGCGCCGAGGGGGCATGAAAGCGGCGCATCAGGCCATAGGACAGGCCCAGGGGAATGCCCCAGCGGGCCTGGACGTATTCGGGGAACCGGGTGTGATAGGCGCTGGTGAACGGCAGCCCCCGGCGCAGGCACCAGCGCCGGGCCGCCCAGCCCAGCGGGCCTTCGGTGGCGATATGGACGGCGCAGGGCTGCGCGGCCTGGATCAGGCGGGCGACGCGGCCGGGCGGCGCCAGCGCCAGGCGGATTTCCGGATAGGTCGGGCACGGGACCGAGGGGAAGAGATCCGGGGTCAGCATGACCACCTGATGGCCGTCTTTCCGCAGTTCGCCCCTCAGGACGTCGAGCGTGCGGACCACGCCGTTGACCTGGGGAAACCAGGCGTCCGAGACGATGAGCAGGCGCATGCGTCCTCCGCTTCCACCGGGGATTCGCCCCGCCAGCGCACGATTTCCAGACGGCCGTCGGCATGCTCGACCAGGGCGGTGCAGCTTTCCACCCAATCGCCGCCATTGCCGTAAAGGACATCGCCGCACCGGCTGAGTTCGGCATGATGGATATGGCCGCAGACGATGCCGTCGACTCCCTGGCGCCGCGCCTCGTCGGCGACGGTGCGCCGGTAATCGGCCATGAATTGCACGGCGTTCTTGACCTTGTGCTTCAGATAGGCCGACAGCGACCAGTAGGGCAGGCCCAGCCGGCGGCGGATCAGGCCGACCCAGTGGTTGGCCGCCAGCGCCACCCCATAGGCCCAGTCACCCAGATGGGCCAGCCAGCGGGCGTAGGTCACCACGCCGTCGAAGGAATCGCCGTGCAGGACCAGCAGACGGCGTCCGTCGGCGGTGGTGTGGATGGGGCGCTCCGCGACCAGGATGCCGCCGAAATTGTGGCCCAGGTAATGGCGGGCGAATTCGTCATGGTTGCCCGGCACATAGATGACCCGGGTGCCCTTGCGCGCCTTGCGCAGCAGCTTCTGCACCACGTCGTTGTGGGATTGCGGCCAGTACCAGGACCGCCGCAGGCGCCAGCCGTCGACGATGTCGCCGGCCAGGTACAGGAAGTCGGACTCGGTGGCCCGCAGGAAGTCCAGCAGCATCTCCGCCTTGCATCCGCGGGTGCCCAGGTGGACGTCGGAAATCCAGATGGCGCGGTAGCGCCGGGTCGGAACGGCATCGACGGTCATGCCGTACTGATATGTCCCGGCCGGGCGGACTGTATAGATCAATCATTTGCCTGCCGTTATATTTCATCGATCCGTCAATATTGTGTAATCTGAAATTCATCATCGGCAGCCGGCCGTATTGATATGCTTCGGCCATGTCGAACGATCATCTTCTTCAGTCCCGATCCCATGCCGCTCCGGCCCCTTCGCCGCGCCGGGTGCTGGTCGTCCACAATCCGGCCGCCGGCCGCCGGCATGGCCGCCGGCTCGATCAGGTCCTGGCCCGCTTGCGGGATCTGGGCTGCGTGGTCGAATGCCGCGCCACCACCCGCCGCGGCGACGCCGAGGATTTCGCCCGCCAGGCCAGCCGCGACGCATACGACGTGGTGGCCGCGGCCGGCGGCGACGGCACCGTCAACGAGATCGTCAACGGCCTGGCCGCCGGTGGCGGCGGTATGGCCCTGGCGGTCATCCCGTTGGGGACCGCCAACATCCTGGCCCTGGAAATCGGTCTGGATATCGCCGATGGCGATGCCGTGGCGCACACCATCGCCTTCGGCCCGATCCGGCGGGTGCATCCGGGAGTGGCCAATGGCCGCCATTTCCTGCTGATGGCCGGAGCCGGCCTGGATGCCCAGGTGGTCGCCGGCCTGAATCCGGAATTCAAGCGCCGGACCGGCCGTCTGGCCTATGTGGTGGAAAGCGTCCGGCAGGCACTGGGCTATGATTTCCCGGAAATCCGTGTGCGGGCCAACGGCCGGACCTATCGCGGCCGCATGGCCGTCGCCTGCAAGGGCCGCTATTACGGCGGTCCCTTCGTCGCCGCGCCGCAGGCCGGTCTGGACAAGCCGCAGCTGGACGTCTGCATCCTGCCGAGATCGGGCATGGCCGGTCTGATGCGCTATGGTCTGGCCCTGCCGCTGAACCGGCTGTCGGAATTGCCCGAAATCGAACACGTCACCGCCAGCACGATGACCATCCTGGGGCCGCGCGGGGCGCCGCTGCAGGGCGACGGCGACATCGTCGCCCGCCTGCCGGCGGAAATCGGCATCGCCGACACCACCGTGGATCTGATCGTTCCGGGTCCGTGAAACACTCTTGCCGCAGCGCAGCAAAGACGGCATTCTGCCGCTTTCCCAGGTTTGACGGCGGCAGGAGACGGACGGATGCGCGTGGTGCCGGTGGTAATGGTGGCGGGATTGGGCATGCTGATGGCCGGACGTCTTGCCGCGGCGGCGCCCGGCCCCTCGCCCGAGGCCGGCGGCGAACTGGCGGCCCGGTGGTGTGCCGCCTGCCATGTGGTTTCGGTGTCGGGGGCGGGCGGCAGCAGCGCCCCCAGCTTCGGAGCCATCGCCCAGCACCGTGCCGCCGCCGAGATCCGGGCCGCTCTGTCCCGGCCGCATGCCCGGCCGATGCGCGGCTTCACCCTGAAGCGTCACGAAGTCGACGACGTCACCGCCTACATCGAAAGCCTGGATTCGCGGCGCTGACCACCCTTGCGGATTTTTCCGGTGGGAACTGCCGGGGCCTGGGGTAATCTGGCCCCCCCTTTCCGGCGAGAGTTGCGATGCAGCGTCCTTCCTGGCTGACCCCTGCGGTCTTCACCATTTTCGCCGCCGGCACCAGCATGATGAGCGTGTCGATGGGATCGCGCCAGGCCCAGGGACTGCTGATCGGGCCGCTGTCCCTGGACCGCGACTGGCCGCTGGCCACCTTTTCGCTGGCGGTGGCGCTGCACAACCTGATGTGGGGGGCTTTCCAGCCGTTCACCGGCGCTGCCGCCGACCGTTTCGGCGCGGCGCGGGTCGCCGCCCTGGGGGCCTTCGCCTTCGGGCTGGGCATGGTTCTGACCGCCCTGGGCGGGGTGGGGCTGACCACGGTGGGGTTGGGGATCATTTCGGGCTTCGGGCTGGCCGCCACCAGTTTTTCCGTGGTGCTGGGGCCGGTCGGCCGGGCGGTGCCGCCGGCGCATCGCACCGCCGCCCTGGGTGCCGGCTCGGCGCTGGGCTCGCTGGGCATGATGGCGCTGATTCCGGTGGCGCAGTGGCTGATCGCCGATCTGGGGGCCGTCGGGGCCATCTGGGTGCTGGCGTCGCTGTCCTTCCTGTCCATTCCGCTGGCGCTGATCCTGCATCGCGGCGAACAGGCGGTGCCGCGTCCGGCGGCGGCGGCGGCCAGCCAGACCGCCCGCGAGGCCCTGCGCGAGGCCTGGGGCCATCCCGGTTTCCGCCTGCTGACCATCGGTTTCTTCGTGTGCGGCTTCCAGGTCACCTTCATCGGCGTGCATCTGCCCGGCTATCTGGCCCTGTGCGGCATGAGCAAGGGGGCCGGAGCCACCGCCTTGCTGGTCATCGGCCTGTTCAACGTCATCGGCACCTACGGCATGGGGCGCTTGGCCCAGGTCTATCGGCCGAAATACGTGCTGTCGGCCATCTATCTGGGGCGGGCGGTGGTGACGCTGGCCTTCGTGCTGGGGCCGAAGACCGAGGCGACGCTGCTGGCCTTCGCCGCCTCCATCGGCCTGCTGTGGCTGTCAACCGTGCCGCCGACTTCGGGCCTGATCGCCCACGTGTTCGGGCCGCGCCACATGGGCATGCTGTTCGGCGTGGTGTTCTTTTCGCACCAGATCGGCAGCTTCCTGGGATCGTGGCTGGGCGGGGCGATCTATGACGCCACCTTGTCCTACGATGTCATGTGGATGGGAACGGCGGCGCTGGGGGTGCTGGCGGCGCTGGTCCACCTGCCGATCCGCGACGCCAGCCTGCGTACGCAGGGGGCCTGAGGGCCGCAGGCCCCGGTGGCGGGTGGGAGACCGGACACGACCCGGACCGGAAATCGTTACGGCTGCTTCCTTCCGGACCTGACCGGGTTGGCGACGGGTCCGTCCGCGCCGATCTCCCGCGGCGGACTATCGTGGGACTCGCCCGCGAATGCAAGAACTTCTCTGCGGGCCTGGCGCGGCTATGCCCAGGTCAGGCTGTCGACGGCACGGCAGGACGGGCACTGCACCGCCCAGGAATCGGTGGGCTTGCCGCAGGCACGGCAGGTCCAGGCGGGCTCGGCGGGGGCGGTGGGAACCCGGGACAGCCAGGCCTGGGCGGCACTTTCGTCCTGGCGCTCTTCCCGTTCCAGACGGGCCAGCAGGATGAACAGGCCGGGGCCGGGGCGCAGGTCCACCGCCCGGTCCAGGTGGGTGCGGGCCTGCCCCCACAATCTGGCGGCCAGGGCGGCCTCGGCCAGGGCGGCATGGCCGGCGGCGGCGTCGGGGTTCAGCCGCACCAGTTTCTCGATGCGCTTGACCCGCTCCAGCGGCGTTTCCATCGGCGCCAGAGCCAGCAGGGCGGCGATCAGGTCGGGGTGGGGGGCGGCTTCCCAGGCGTCGGACAGGATGGCGGTGGCCTTGCGGGCCTTGCCGGCCCGGTGCAGCAGCGCCGCCGCGCGTACCGCCGCCGCCGTCAGGGTGGGATCGGCCTTGCGGGCGGCCAGGGCCTGTTCCAGGGCATCGGCGCTGCGGCCGTCGCGTTCGGCCCGGGCCGAGCGTTCCAGCGCCACCAGGGCGCGGCGGTGCAGCAGGTCGGCCCCGCTCATGGCACGGCGCCGCCTGGCCTCGTCCAGGGTGGCGGCGGCCTCGTCCCACAGGCCGGCCCCGGCCTGCAGCGCGAACAGCGTCGCGGCCAGTCCTTCCGCCGGTCCGCCGGCGGCCCAGGCGTGGCGGGCATGCTCCAGGGCGGCGGCATCGTCGCCGGTGCGCAGGGCCAGATCGGTCAAGCCCTTATGGCCCAGGAAGGCGGTTTCCGGCCGTTCGGTCAGACGGGCATAGCGGTCCCGGGCCTCGGCCGGATCGGCGGTCTGGGCCGACAGCAGCCCGGTCAGCGACGAATCGGCCAGCAGCCGGTCGGCGCGCCGGGCCAGGGCGCGGGCCTGGCGGGCATCGCCCACGGCCAGGGCGGCCATGCCGTCGGACAGGGCGCGATAGCCGTCGCGGGTGCGCCGGGCGCGGCGGCCGGCGAAGAACCGGCCCGGTCCGCCGAACAGCGAGGCGCCTAGCCGCAGCATCAGATGGATCGCCGCCAGCAGCGCCAGCACCGCCAGCACCAGCACCGGAACGGTGGTGTCGACCCGCCAGCCTTCCCAGCGGATGGTCACCGTGCCGGGCCGGTCGGCCAGCCAGACGGTGGCGGCGACCAGCAGGGCGGCCAGGACGGCAAAGGTCAGAACCCGGCGGATCATGGCCGGACTCCGACCGCCGCCACCACGTGGGCGGTCAGTTCGGAAACCGCCCGGTCGGCGGCCAGCCGGTCGCGGGCGTCGGTCAGCCAGGGGGCGGCGGCCGTGGCCGGGCCGCCCTCCAGGCCGCTCAGTTCGGCGATGGCTGCGCTCAGGTCGCCGTCGCCCAGGCGGGCGGCGGCGCGGGCCACCCGGGCGGCGGCATCGTCGCCGACGGTGTCGCCGTCCTCGCGGCGGACGGTCACCAGGGTGGCCAGCCGTTCCAGGGTCTGGCGCCACCATGTGCGTTCTTCCGGCAGGGAATCGGCGCGGATGATGGCCGGGGCCAGCCCGTGGAAGCGGGCGGCCAGCACGGTGCGGGTCGGCAGGCCGGCGGCGGCGCGGCCCCTCAGGATGTCGGCGGTCCTGGCGACCTCGGCATCGTCGCCGGCCAGGGCCTTGACCGCCCGCAATTCGGCGTCGAAGGGCAGCGAGGCGGCCAGCGCCTCGCGCAGTTGCCCGACCGCCAGCAGCAGTGCGACGGCGGAACCGCGCCGGCTTTCCAGCTCGTGCAGGCGGGATTCCATGCGCTCCAGGCGGTCGGCCAGCCGCAGTACGGCGGCGGCGTCGGCGCTGCTGCGCTTCAGGTCGGCGACCTGGCGCGACAGCTCCTCGACCTCGCCGCTCAGCCGGGCCGGGACCGCCGGCTGGGCCTGCAGCGTCCGCAATCCGGCTTCCGCCTGGGTCAGCCGGGCATCCAGGCCGGCATCCCCGCCGGCCGGACCCGGCCGGCTTTCCAGTTGGGCCAGCCGCTCGCGCAGGGTGGTCAGCTCGCTGCGCAGGCCATCGGCCGGTACGGCGACCGGGGCCACGGTGGCCAGCGGTGCCGGAGGCCGCAGCAGCGTCTTCCATTCGTCGAAGGTGGCGGCCCCGGCGGCGATCATCGCCGCCAGGGTCACGGCCAGTCCGATGGCCAGCCACGGCGACGACGGTCTGGCCGCCGGCTCGGCCACCGGCGGGGCGGGCGCTTCGGCGGGCTTGGGCGCTTCGGTCTCGGTCATCGGCGGTCCCCGGTCGGTGGCGGCGGAAGAAGGCGTCCCGCCGGAATCTGGGCAAAGCGCCGCCAGCAGGGCGGCCTGGGTCGGAGCAGCGGCGACGTGAACCGCCGCCCAGGGCAGGGCGGCCAGTTCGCGGGCGACGGCCGGGCTCAGGGCATAGGCGGCGATCCGGCCGGCGGCGGTGGCCAGCCCGGCGGCCTGCACCAGGGTAACAAAGGTCGCCGCGGTGCGGGGAGAGAAAAACAGGGCGACGTCCAGCTCGCCCCCGGCCAGTGCCGCCGCCAGCCCGTCCGAGACGGCTCCGGCGGTTTCCGCCCGGTACAGGACGACGCGGCGCACGGTGAAGCCGGCCTTGCCCAGGCCGCCGGCCAGGTCGCCGGCGGTGACGCTTCCGGCGGCGTGCAGCAGGTCGCCGGCCGCCGGGTCGCAGCGTTCGCCGACCAGGGCGGTCAGGCTTTCGACGTCGCCGCCGGCGCTGGCGACCCGGGTATAGCCCAGGTCGCGGGCGACCCGGGCCGAGGCGTCGCCCACCGCCCATACCGGCCAGTGGCGGTCCGGCACGGCGCGGGCCAGGGCACGGATGCCGTTGGCCGAAGTGGCCAGGATGCCCTGGATGCCGGCGGTGTCGACCGGCACGTCGGGGATGGCCCGGATGTCCAGCAGCGGCTCGACCTGGACCTCGAAGCCCAGGCGGGCGAGTTCGGCCGCCAGTCCTTGCGAATCCTCGCGAGGGCGGGTGACCAGGGCTTTCATCGGATCAGGCCTTGAAGTCGAAGAAGCCGGCCCCGGCGATGCCGATCAGTTCCTCGGCGGCGTCGGTGCCCAGCGCCGCCGCGTCGGCGGCCCGGCCGCGCCGTTCGGTGGCGTGGACGGTGCGGCCGTCCGGGCTGACGATCAGGCCGCGGAAGAACAGCGCGTCGCCGTCCAGTTCGGCCAGGGCGGCGATGGGGGTGCGGCACGACCCGTCCAGGCGGGCCAGGAAGGCCCGTTCGGCCGTGATGCGGATCATGGTCTGGGGATGGTTCAGCGCCGCCAGATAGCGCAGCGATTCGCCGTCGTCGGCGCGGCAGGTGATGCCGATCGCCCCTTGCGCCACCGCCGGCAGCATGTCTTCCGGCTCCAGGGCGCTGGAAACGTGCCGCGACAGGCCCAGCCGGTTCAGGCCGGCCATCGCCAGCAAGGTGGCGTCGACCACTTTTTCTTCGAGCTTGCGCAGCCGGGTCTGGACGTTGCCGCGGAAGTTCACCACCTTGAGGTCGGGGCGGCGATGCAGGATCTGGGCGCCGCGGCGCAGCGACGACGAGCCGATCACCGCGCCGGCCGGCAGGTCGGACAGCGATTTCGCCGTCAGGCTGATGAAGGCGTCGCGCACGTCCTCGCGCGGGAGCACGCAGGGCAGGACGATGCCGTCGGGCAGCACCGTCGGGACGTCCTTCATGGAATGGACGGCCAGGTGGATGCGGCCATCCAGCATGGATTCGTCCAGTTCCTTGGTGAACAGGCCCTTGCCGCCGATTTCCGCCAGCGGCCGGTTCTGCACCATGTCGCCGGTGGTGTTGATGACCTGGATGGCGATGGCGCCGTCACAGGCCAGGTCGGGCCACGCGGCCGCCAGGCGGTCGCGGGTTTCGTGGGTTTGGGCCAGCGCCAGCGGAGAACCGCGGGTGCCGATGGCGATGATGGGTCTGTCGGTCATGGCCTGGTTGTTGTAGGAAATGGCGAGGCTTCTGGAAAGGGGATTCACGCGTGCTGGTGCTGGGTATCGAAACCAGTTGCGACGAAACCGCCGCCGCGGTGGTGCGCGACGACCGGACCATTCTGGCCGATGTGGTGCTGTCGCAGCTTGAAGACCATCGTCCGTTCGGCGGAATCGTACCGGAAATCGCCGCCCGCGCCCACCTGGAACATGTCGACCGGCTGGTGGCCGAGGCCATGCGCCGGGCCGGAATCGGCTTTGCCGGTCTCGACGCCGTGGCCGCCACCGGCGGGCCGGGGCTGATCGGCGGGGTGATGGTCGGGGTGATGACCGGCAAGGCCATCGCCCTGGCCGCCGGCAAGCCGTTCCTGGCGGTCAACCATCTGGAGGGCCACGCCCTGACCGCCCGGCTGACCCACGACCTGCCCTTTCCCTATCTGCTGCTGCTGGCCTCGGGCGGGCATTGCCAGTTGCTGGCGGTGCTGGGGGTCGGATCCTACCGCCGGCTGGGCACCACCATCGACGACGCCGCAGGCGAAGCCTTCGACAAGGTGGCCAAGATGGTCGGGCTGGGCTATCCCGGCGGGCCGCAGGTGCAGGCCTGGGCCGCCCGGGGCGATGCCGCCCGCTTCGCCCTGCCCCGGCCGATGAAGGGCAAGCCCGGCTGCGATTTCAGCTTTTCCGGCCTGAAGAACGCCGTGCGCCTGCTGGTGGAAAGCCTGCCCCGGCCGCTGTCCGGGACCGATGCCGCCGACATCTGCGCCGGCTTCCAGGCCGCCGTGGCCGACAGCATCGCCGACCGCACCCGCCGGGCCGTCGGCCTGATGCAGCGGCAATGGCCTGATTGCCGCCATCTGGTGGTGGCCGGCGGGGTCGCCGCCAATTCGGCCCTGCGCGCCACCCTGGAAGGGGTCGCCGGCGAAACCGGCCTGACCTTCCTGGCGCCGCCGCTGGGGCTTTGCACCGACAATGCCGCGATGATCGCCTGGGCCGGGCTGGAACGGTTCCGCCTGGGCCTGACCGATTCACTGGATTTCGCCCCCCGTCCCCGCTGGCCGCTGGACCCCGACGCCCCCAAGGCGCGCGGGGCCGGGGTCAAGGCCTGACTTTTCCCGGAGGATTCCGCCGATGGACAATTTCATCTACCACAATCCGGTCAAGCTGCTGTTCGGCCGGGGCCAGATCGCCCGTATCGGCCGCGAGATCCCCAAGGGCGCGCGGGTGCTGTTCGCCTATGGCGGCGGTTCGATCAAGGCCAACGGCGTGCATGGGCAGGTGGCGGCGGCGCTGGACGCCGCCGGTCTGGCCTTCGTCGAATTCGCCGGCATCGAACCCAATCCCCGCTACGAGACCCTGATGAAGGCGGTGGAACTGGCGCGCTCGGAGAAGCTGGACTTCATCCTGGCGGTGGGCGGCGGCTCGGTGGTGGACGGCTGCAAGTTCGTCGCCGCCGCCATTCCCTTTGCCGGCGATCCGTGGGACATCGTCGCCCGCCGGGCGCGCCTGGACGGCGCCGTGCCGCTGGGGGCGGTGCTGACCCTGCCGGCCACCGGCTCGGAAATGAACGGCTTCTCGGTGGTCAGCCGCCAGGAAACCGGGGAAAAGCTGGGCTTCGGCTCGCCGCTGGTGATGCCGGCCTTCTCGGTGCTCGATCCCGAGACCACCTATTCGCTGCCGCCCCGGCAATTGGGCAACGGCATCGTCGACGCCTTCGTCCATGTGCTGGAACAGTACCTGACCGTGCCGGCGGCGGCGCCGCTGCAGGACCGGCTGGCCGAATCGGTGCTGTCGACCCTGGTCGAGATCGCCCCCGCCGTCCTGCGGGACCCGCCCGATTATCAGGCCCGCGCCAACCTGATGTGGTGCGCGACGATGGCTCTGAACGGGCTGATCGGCCAGGGCGTGCCGCAGGATTGGACTACCCACATGATCGGGCACGAGCTGACGGCGCTGTACGGGCTGGACCATGCCCGGTCGCTGGCGGCGGTGTGGCCGGGGGTGGCGGCGGTGTGCCGCGCCGGCAAGCGGGCCAAGCTGCTGCAGTTCGCCGCCCGGGTGTGGGGGCTGGCCGACGGGGCCGAGGATGCCCGCATCGACGCCGCCATCGCCCGGACCTGCGCCTTCTTCGCCTCGGTGGGGGTGCCGGCCGGCACCGCC
>CAJANN010000204.1 GCA_903941095.1 uncultured Rhodospirillaceae bacterium
CGTAACGCCATCATCGACGCCTGCTGCGATGCATGGAATGCACTCGTTGCTGACGCAGACAGGCTCAAAAGCCTTTGCTTCCGGCCCTGGGTGCAGAAGGTCATTTCATAGGTTCGTCGGTATGAGCTGCCAGGGTGTTCGCCATTCCCGCCAGGATCTAGCCCTTGACGATATTGTCACAGCCACCATCGGGTTCGACGATGGTTCCTTGGGTACTATTCATTATTGGTCGAATGGCGATCCGTCCCTTCCGAAGGAGCGGATCGAAGCTTTCGCCGAGCAGCGAGTGGCCATTTTGGACAATTTCCGCAAACTGACCCTTGCCGCCGGTAATTCCTGTCGGACGGTGTCGGCCTTCGGCCAGCAGAAGGGGTTCCAGGAGGAAGCGCAGGCGTTCGCCGACATGTGTCAGAACGGCCAAGCTCCGATCGACCTACAATCCCTTGTGGACACCACCATGGCCACAATCCTCGCGGCTGAGGACCTGCGCGATCCGTTCTCGGCCGAGGAATTGCGGCATGACACGCCCTGATCCAAGGTCGGAAGGCAGTTCGTCCATAGAGGACGGCCCCGATTGCGTGTTCCCCACCTGCGGTTCGCGCCGTTGGACAGTGTGCTGCCGGACCAGCGTGGGGATCATCGGCCGTTGCTCCACATGCGGCGTGATACGGGTTATTCCACCTCGCAACGCCGAGGCGCTGGCAAATTTGCACGCCACCCCGGAATACCAGTCCCACCCGTATTTCGAAGCCCGGCGTACCGCGGATCTCCGACAAAAGCGGCATGACCGTGTTCTGTCCCTATTGTTTCCAGAAGGAATCCCGGCCACGGGATCTGTTTTGGATGTCGGCTGCGACACGGGCGACTTCTTGGCAGCGGCCAAGGCCGCCGGGTTGGAGGCTTTCGGCGTTGAAGTCTCGGAACATTCAGCTCGAGTTGCCCGCCGACGCGGAATCGACGTGGCGGTCGGCGATGTCTTGACTCTTGACCTGGCGGCGGCGCCCTTCGATGCGATCACCTTGATCGACGTGATCGAGCATGTCGCATCCCCCCTTGCCTTGCTGCGGGGTCTTGTGCCGCTGCTCAAGCCAGGAGGCCGCATCTATATCAACACGCCCAATCCCGACGCCCTGATCTTTTCTGCCGGAAATCTTCTGCACGCGTTGATCGGCGATAGGGCGCGGTGGGTGCTCGACAAGCTCTACGTTCCTTACCATGAACACTATTTCCCCGAAGCATCCTTAAAAAGGTTGGTCGGGGAAGCGGGCTTGTCTGGCCGACACTATCAGCGGTATGAGTTTCCTCTGTCCGACTTTGGCCATGGACTTGTGTTGAAGGCGGCAATAGTCCCGATATTTTTCATGCAGGCTGCGCTATCGCGGCAAAGTATTCATGAAATAGTTTCCATTCGTCAGCAATGACGACTATTTACTATGGGCGGTGTCGCGTAGGTCGATGATGACGAAGATGTCATTCTCGAAGGCTATGGGCAGCGCTGCCGGCGAGGTGTTGCTTTTGACATTTGTGAGGAAGTCCGGCAGGCTTGACCCTTTCTTCACCGTGACGGCATATTCCAGATCTGGCACGCTATTTTTCACGGCCAACAGGCGATTACGGTTTGACATTAGGTCAAGATAGCGCATCTCGATGAGATTTAACCGCCCTCCGGCTTGGTCCATGGTCGCGTTGATTTCCTCCACCGACATGGCGGCAAGATCGAGATCGAAAACCAGCTTGATCATCGCCAGTTCCCGCCCCGTGAAAGAAAGGCCGTAAACTGAAACGCCCATAGAACTGTCGCTGATGAGTCCGATTCTGGGCAGCCCTCTCGGATAATAGCTGCTAATAACTGGCGGCAGCAAAAGAACGCTTTCTGGTCTGGTGTGTTCGACTAGCCAGTCCTTCGTCTCATTCCATGCCGTTTGCACGCTGATTTCGGGCGCGGTCGAGGACACGTGGCTGGATGTGTCTCGATATTGACGCCATTTGACGGACCCCGCCTGTAAGATCAGCACTGCCGTCAGGATCACGACCAGCACTCGCGCCGCTAATCTGCCCACCGCCAACGCTTGGGGTGAAGATGGGCGGACACTTGGCCGCGGCAACTCCCGAAGCAGGGTGATGGCGGCTAGGATCAGGACTAACGCCTCCGGCAGCCAAGGGTAGCGAGGAGATGGGGAATACCAGGCTGGCTCAGACAACGGTACCAGTGCCAAAGCCCCGATCGCCAAGACGGTGTTGATCCAACGGTTGGCGCCATGACGCCAGATCAGCCAGGGCAGTGCGACAAGGGTGATCATGTAGATATTGAACGGCAGGAAGCCAGCCCTGGAAAGGACCATCCCGGCGACCCTGGGCGTTGGTACAAGTTTGATGCTGATATAACTGATGATAAAGAATATCGCGACGCAGCAGATGGTCATGGCGACCTTCAGAGTTCGCGCAGGTCCCAACGCCCAACGCGCGTTGAACACCAAAAGTCCAGACCCGATCAACAAGTTGGCGCTACGGAGGATCTCATCGCCATTCCACAGGAAAATATGGTGGGCCTTTCTGAACGCCATGAGCTTCCACCAATTTCCCGGGTCGAAATCTTGGGAAGCCAGACCGAGACTTCCTGGCAGACTAAGCCAGAACGGAAGCGTTGCCGCACAGAATGCGCAGCCCTTCACGACCATGCGCCGAAACAGCTGGAGCCGGTCGGAAGGTGAGATGAGCATTTCCCCCAGGTCGGCGAAGAAAAAAATCGCCGCCAGGATCGCGCCCATGGTGGGGTGGAGCGTGAACAGCAACCCGCTGCCGGCATAGGGAATGGCCGCATGCCAGCCCCTTCCAGGCTTGATCAGCCAAAGGCACCATAGACACATGGCCCCACCCTGCACCCATATCCCGCTTGCGGGGCTGACGATCCAGAATGACGAGACGTATCCCACCATCATGTGGGGTAGCCATCCCAGTGGATACAAAACCGCCAAGACCCCGATGGAGATGGCAGATCTGGACAGGGTCCAGACCAGCCAGCATGCGGCCAGGTAACCGACGGCAATGAAGGATCCGGCGAGGATGCGCGCGGCGTTCTCGGCCCCGGCGGAGGTGACGTGCGACAGCCAGGTCAACACGCTTGGGCCGACAGTCGCCGCCGAGCGAAAGAAGTCGCCAACGATCGAACCCGGAGGGAATGCGAGCTTTCCCTCTGCCACGTTGGTCATGAGGCAGTAGTCGCAATAGGCGAGGTCGAAGGGACTGTGGGCGTTAAACCAGAGAATCCACGTCCCCCCCAGCACAGTCGCCGCTGCCCATGCCAGGCGAGGGGCGAACGGTGACGGCAGGCGATCCGGCAAAATTCGCTCGATCGCGACGATCCAAGACAGAAAGCCTGTCAGCCGGACGCACGTCCTTAGCCACACGATACGAGTGATCGCTAAGGCGTGCTGCCTGAAAAAAGCGACCAGAAGCAATCCCGAGGAGGCCAGAAGGGCCAAGATCAACAATAGGCGCGGATAGACAGGATAGGTAACCACCACATCCTCTGCCGAGCTCGCCGCTACCAGGGAAAAAAAGACGTGCCAATTGTTGTCATGGCGAAACCGCCCGTTTCCAAGGTGCGCCACATCGGCAACAACTGCATGGGGGGTGGGCAGGGCCGTGCCGCCAACTATCACCCTCAGATTTGAGAAACTGGGGCTCTCCGGGGAATCTCCGATCGGCACCCAGCCCTGAAGCAGCCCCTGGGGCGGCAATAGGGTGAAGACGAACGCCTTGCCGTCTGCCGGGCTAATTCGCGACGGGGCGACGTGTTCCTCAACGCTGACGCCGACCACCCGCAGCCCTCCCAACGTCATGGCGGCCAGGGCTGAAAGAATCGCCAAGCAGATGATGGTCCTGCGCAGACCAGTCTTTTGGGCAGCGCTCAGCAAACCACTCAAGCCGTTGCTCTGCGGGCTTCAAAATTGACGATGCCGGTGGCGCCGAAACACCAAGCCAGCAACTCGAACGGCGCTACCGCCAACAGCATCAGGCTATAAGCCGGGCATTTGCCGAACTTCATGGGTGGGTTCCACCCTTGACCGATCAAGGTATTCTGCAAGGACAGCGCCGATTGCAGATGCGGTGCCGGGATGACTTTGACATCGACGAAGCCCGTTTCGTCCAGCAGGCGCTTCAGCCCCGTGCGAGAGAACATCTGAAGATGGCGCGGATAATGATATCCGGCCCAATAACGGCCGAAGATGCGTGCTTCCCAGGATGTGTTGCAGGGCAATTGGCCGATGGCATAGCCACCCGGGCGAAGAAGCTCCAGGGCGCGGCTCAACATGAGCCTGGGTTCGACCACATGCTCCAGCACATGGTTCATCGAGACGACGTCATAACGGCCCCGATGGTCAGAGATGTCCATGGATTCGAGGGTTCCAAGGGTAACGTCATAGCCCAGTGCTCGAGCCTTCGCGAAGATATCCTTGTTGATTTCGACCCCGGCGAACTTGAAGTCTCCGAACTCCTCGAGTGCCTTGAAATGCCGGCAGTCTCCGGTACCGACGTCAAAGATGGAACTTTTCACGCCACCGCATAATTTTCGATAGTAAGTGGCTCTTTGCCGACTGCGCATTGAAACGAGTGACTTGGCAAGCGCTGAATGATCGTCGTGATACGCATGATAATGGCTGGGGTAGAATGCGGGCAGGTCTTCCTCGCTCGGGCGTGGCGCAAGGAACTCTGACCCACACTGGCGACAGGCGAAAACATCCGGACGCCTTTCTGGCTCGACAGAATACTCGAAGTCGCGGACGTCAGTGCGGTGCAGTCCCACATCTGGCGAGGCGCAAACGACACATCGGGGGTGTTCGGCCGTCATTCCTTCGGTCCATCGGCCTGCCGGAGCGCTTCGATTTTCGTCACTGGGTATGGCGTGACTGGCTGTTCAGATGCGATCATCTGATAATCCTCGATATATTCGTCATCCATGGCGATCAGACAACGGGAGGAACGCTTTTTGAAGTGTTTGAACTCCCTCATGCGCGCGACAATATCGGCCAAGGGTTCCTCACGGATATTTCCGAATGACACGCTTTGCAAGGAGCATCCGGTCACATCGCCGAACGGCGCGATGTGGACGCGTTCGTACCCGGCTGGGCACTGAACCTTCATGGTAAAATTGAGATCGAAATCCGCGCGCAGGCCGGGGTTTTTCGCGTAAAGCTCGCACAGGGCCTCCCAGAACTCAGCGTCGAACTGATCGGCACGCTCTTTCTTGGCCCGTCCTTGCAGCGAAAGCAGGTTCATGGTGACCGTGAATCCATGCTTCTTTCCGAACTCGATCATCTTCATTGTTTCTTGCAGATGCGACTTGGACGTGACGACCGGCACGCAGACATCAAGGCCATACTTCCGACACAGCTCCACTGCTTTCAGCGCTGCTTCAAAATGCCCTAAATAGCCCCGTCGGCGATCGTTCAAGGCGGGATCTGTCGAATCTATGCTGATGTTCACCAAAAAAACGCCCAGCCGTTTCAATTCACGCACAATTTCTTCGGTGAGCGAAATCCCGTTGGTCGTGAAGGTGACGAGATTCTTTTTCGGCTCAAGGGTCGAGATGATGTCCAGGAAATCCTGGCGCAAAGTGGGCTCGCCACCGAGCACCAGCGCCGAGAAAGCCCCCATCGCCGTGGCCTGGCGCCACATCTCGCCAATTTCTTTCACGGTCATGAGTTGCGCGCCGGATTGCTTGAAGCTTTCGGCATAGCAATAATTACACTTGGACTGGCAGGCAGTGTTGATGGAAATATCGACCACCCTCAACACTGTCTTGCGAAGGACCAGAGTGTTAAAATACCCAGAGGCGATTTTAGCAAGCATCGCCGGCCGAAAGCGCAGTTTGTTGATCTGGTGCGCTGCCTTTAAATATGCGTGTCCGATCATAGGAAAGCCACCGAGCAAAGGGGGTGAATAGGCGGGGCCAAACCAGCAGCGACGCCGCGAAAGCGGTAACGTTACGGGTAAAGCCTAGCTGGTCGCAAGCACGATTCATCGATGGCAAGGCGCCATCACGGGGCAGCAGGGATGACGATCCGTCGCTTCCAATGTCCGTCTTGCCGGAGGGGTGGCTGGGGGCGGTGCGTGGGTCCGATCCCCTGCAATAAAGAACAATAGCGGCTGGACCCCATATGATAGGGCAACCCATCGGCGATAGCGACCGGGGGCGCAGGCAATGAATCAAGTGCGTCCGTTACGGTCAACGCGCCATCACCATGGAAGCAAATCTCGCGGACGAGGCGCCCCGAGGCTGGCCGCGTCCGGCTGACGAGAAGGCGAACCAGAAGGGATTTCAGCCAGCGCGCCACCGTGGGGATGCGGCCTGCTGTCGTCGTAAACAGCCGGAAGCAGATGAATCGCATGGGATCGAAACGTTGGGACGTGACCCAGCAAAAGCCAGTCTCGATCCTTAATCGCAAGCAATCAGCCAGATCCACCGCTTCGGCCTGGCGCCGATCATGGCTGATTGCTGCCTTGGCATTCTCCCGCACGAGGTAGCCCGCATCTTCGTAGACCAGCGTGCCATCGGCTAGCCAATGCTTGAGCACCCCGTTGGCCAATCCGACTGCAATTACGCTGTTGCCTGACCGTGCCACCGCCAATCCTGCATCGGGATAGACGATCCGGGCTCCGTCGCGGTGCCACGGAAGGGCGTGGTCCCCGAGGGAAGTTGACGACATCTCTGCCGCGAACAACAAGTTATTGAGCAGGGGGAAGAAATTCCAGACATCCATCTGGGCCGCGCCCACGCAGCCTTCGCCGGCCATGCTTCGCCGTAAATGACCGGCTACCGCTGCGGCGTCGTCAAGCTGCGGTGCAAGGATTTCAAATCCAGCCGGAAAAGAGAATGTGGTTCCCCGGCTGCAATGCTCACCGCCCATGCTGCCATCGGGATGGGCGAACCAGGCCGAGAACGCGCAGGCCAGGCGCAAGGCTTCCCGCAACCGACCATCTTGCGTTCGCCGCCAGATCTCGGCCAGGTAGAAAATAGCGTGGCCCTGATAGCCGGGGTCGGCACCCGCGTACTCCCGAAACCATCCCTCTTTGGCGTGCTGCTCGGCCAGGATCTTCCCGATATATCGATCTCGAGCGGCCTTGAAGCGATCCGTGCCAAGAATGTCTCCGGCCAATTGAAGTGCGCCGGCCGCAGCTGCCAGGTGGTTGCTCAGAACTCCATGCCACTCGCCGTTGCGGTCAAGCCAAGTGGCGCCGCGCTCTATGGTCTTCATAGCCGTGTCACGGGTGCCCGCATCCAGGATGGGCCGCAATCGCTCCAGGGCGGCGCCGACATAAAAGCCCGTGAATGCTGTGGCGGCCAGGCTGCGTTCAAATGGGTAGGCCTCGTCGAAGCATCCATCCGCGTGCTGCAATCGTGCCCAGAATCCGATGGCACTTGCCGCACCGTCCAGCAGCCGGCCGCTGTTCCTCATTTCGACATTCGCCAAGGGGGATGTCAGGCAGAACGCCAGGGGGTAGATGCCCTCCTGCATGCGTGGGGCGGAGAAATCGGTAAATTTCCAACACCACCATGTGCGGTCGAAGCTTCCGCGGCTAACCGAGCCCTCTTCCCGGTCGAGCATCGAAAAAGCGCGCCCAAGTAGAGTGCGGGCGATCGGCCAATAGGGCGGAGTCATTCGCTGACCGGCGGCCTCTTTCCCGTCGCCAGAAGGCGCCCTTGCAATGCCGATGGTGGCCAAGGATGTGGATATGGGCGCATCCAATTTTCGCGCATTACTTCCTTTAGCTGCGAAAAGACAACAGCAAATCCAGCTAACGTCAATGCGAACATGTACCCAAGAATAGCTATAAGTGCGACATATATTGCGACGTCACCTGTGAGGAGGCGCCAAATGGAGTCTAAAAGTAATATTGATGATATTGCTATCGATAAAATTGATGCCACACCAAAGTACCTGGATGGGTGGCCAATTGCAACAAATATCACATGGCTATTTATGGTTTTTAGCAAATTTGTTTTTGACTTTCTCGCCTGACCGGGAGTGTTATTCTCAAGCCTGTGGCTATCCCATGTAATTGTCGCTGGTATTTCATCGATTCTGAAGCCTAGTGTGCGTAGCTTCAAAATTACCTCGAGATGGAATTCCTTTCCGTTTTCATTGACAATAAGCGGCTGGATGACCTGTCTCCGATAGGCTCGGGTCATTCCGGTGCTCATGGAGATTTTCGGATCGACGAGCAGCCGGATCAGGGCGTTTCCATACGACGTCAGCAAACGGCGGATGAGGGGCACGTTGATCAATCCACCGCCTGGCGCATGGACGGACGCGGCGACCATGTGGGGTTTGGACGGAGCCTCCATCGCATCCACCAGCCGGCGAACGATATCGTCCCCCCACGAGCAATCGACCTCGGTGGTTACGATGATATCGGCCCGGGCGGCCATGATTCCGCTCATCAGCGCGCGGCCGCGACCCTGGTTCCTATCGTAGCCGACCAAGCTGACCTGCGGAAATTCTTCGGTCTGCAGGAGTTCCGTGACGATCCGCCGGCTATCGTCGGTCGAGCCGTCATCGACCAGGATCAGCTCCCAGTCCGCCCCAAATTGTGCATCCAGATTTCTCGCCATCCGGCAGACGGCGTTGCGAATGATCGACGCTTCATTGAAGAATGGTGAGACGACGGAGACGCCTAGCTGCGCGCTCATGTTACCCCATGGAATGCTGCTGTGCGGACAGAGGAGACTCGCTCCTATAGCATCAATTCATTTTCGATCATAGCTCGGTCGCAGGTTGTCAGCTGGGAGACGGCTTGGCTGCGTGATTGCCAGATGGTGCGCCAAATCATCTCGGATTTGATGGTCTTGAACACGGTTCCGACCATGGCGTTGTCGTGTCAGTTGTCGTAGCAATTGCCCTTGCCGCTCATCGAGGCGACGATCTCGTGGTCCTTCAGGAGCTTGCGTTAGGCGTCGGGGCAATATTGGCTGCCGCGATCGGAATGGTGGATGATGCCCGCCGCCGGCTGGCGCACCGCCAAGGCGCGTTTCAAGGCCGTGAGCGCTGTCGGCGGCGTTCTAGAAACGGCACTTTTGCAGTGTCTCCTTGGCGAAGAGGGCCGGGGTCGCAGCACCTTATTGCAAATCACGCTTCGCCCGCAGGATCTCGTTCTCCTTGCGCAGGCGCGCCAATTCCTTCGCCATGTCGGCATGCTGACCGGACAGCAAGTCCGTTTCCCGTTCGCGGGTCAGCCATTTGCCCAGCGTTGAACGTCCGATCCCAAGATCGTCGGCGACCTGCTCAATGGTCCGCCCGCTGGTCTGAACCAGCCAAGCCGCCTCCCGTTTGAATCCGTCGGTAAGTGTCCTCTTTCCGGGCAAGTCCATTCAGCCTCCGGCAATCCTGAGACGGTTCAGTTTACGGCCGAAGGACGCTTTGAGGCGAAAATAAGGGGCTGGTGTGTCCGAGCCGTTCTGCGGCATTATGCCGAGACTTGCGCACGCGTCATTAGAGCGTTTTCACGCAAAGCGTGAACGCGCGACGAGCCAGAGCGGCGCCTGAGCGGTCCGGCACGGGCCAAGCGTAAGACTCTAGACCGGTTTCCGCTCGAGCTGAAAATAGTCTAGTGCCCAATCCCGACGGTTCGCAAGCGGAAGAGTTGTTGCCAGGATGTTGGATTTTCTTGCCGTTTCGATGTGGATGCCGCCTACTCTGACGCCGCGGGCTATTCAGGTCAGCCGTTTGTTGACCCATTTGCGGTCCGCGGGCTGGGCGGCCAAGGTGGTTACCCAAAATGCCGACACCTACCCATCCCACCAAATTCTGGACTTCGATCTTTGTGAATCGTACATCGAAATCCTCCAGCATCGGGAACAGGTGTCGTTGGTTCCGATCCTGAGGGAATCCCGTAGGGATCTGGTGCGTCACTTACTCAAGCGCGATGTCGAACAGCCGCTCATGGCCCGGTGGCATGAACGGTCGCTGGCCGCAACGATGCGATTGGCGGCAACTGGGCGCTATGTCGCCCTCGCAACATTCGCAGGTCCCTGGGAAACGCATGAAATGGGGCTTGAGGCGGCAAAGCGAACGGGTTTGCCGTGGGTGGCGCACTTTGCGGATCCGTGGGTAGACAATCCGTATTTCGCGAGTATAGACCCGAACGTTATGGAGCGTTGGCGTGCAGCCGAGGCTTTGGTCGCTGGCCAAGCCGATGCATTGGTTTTTGTCTCCGAGATGACTCGCGATCAAGTGATGGCAAAATACCCTCGCGAATGGCGAGAGCGTACCTATGTTGTCCCCCATGCCTTCGAAAGCGTGACACTTCCCGGCAGGTCGGCCGGCCCAGCCCGGCGGCGGATGCGAATCGTCCATACCGGCAATTTTTACGGTCTTCGATCCGCGCAGCCATTTCTTGAAGGGTTGCTGCAATTAAAGGACAATTATCCGAAAGTTGCAGCAAACCTAGACGTGCGATTTATTGGGCTCGTCGAGCCAGGGTTGCGTTACCGAGTTGCCGAGATGGGGCTTGATGACATGGTGGTCCTGTGTGGCCATCGGCCTTATCGCGAAACTCTGTTTGAAGCCGCTTGCGCCGATCTGGCCCTGGTGATCGATGCCGATCTCGAGGTCAGTGTGTTTCTCCCCAGCAAAATCGTCGATTACATGGGCTTGCACCGACCAATATTGGGGATAACCCCAACCGATGGGGTGACGGGACAGCTCTTGAAGCGACTGCAATGCCCCGTTCTTTCGCCGGGTGACAGTGTGGGGTTGATGAACGCTCTGGTTGCTCTTCATCAGGATTGGTCCGTGGGCGAGCTCCAGGTTGGAAGTGCGTACCACAGGGTTGCGCAAGACTTTGCCCCAGAGCAGGTGTCTCGCCGTTTTGCACTGGTCCTGCAGCAAGCCGTCATCACCAATCAGGAGCGACGCCGGGCCGCGAGCCTTTAAGCTCTGCGAAAAAACAGGCCTTGTGCCGGCACCACTATTTGGAAACCCACAAGCCGATCTCATCGATCAACTCATCGACGCGGCCGGCGAGGTCATAATGGCGCGACACGTAATCCAGCCCCGCCAAGTGGCAGGTCTGCCACGCGGCGTCGTCGGACAGCAACAGGCGCAGTCGGTCGCGTGTCACGTCCAGGCTGCCCTCGCCGAAGAAGCCGCATCCTTCACGGGTCAACATGCCGTCGGGATCGACCGATACTGCGACGACCGGCGTGCCGGCTCGGAAGGCTTCCAGGAACACGTTCGGCAGGCCCTCGAACGCCGAGGTGTTGACCAGAGCCGCCGCCCGTTCCATCAAAGCGGGGACATCGGCGCGGCTGACCCGCTCGATCAATTCGACATTTGCGGGCGGATCGGTCAAGCAGCGTTCCATGACGTCGGCCCGGTTGGGGTTGACGACCATCTTGAAGCGGATATCCGGCAATTGGCTGGCGATTTCGATGAGGTCGTAGGGCCGTTTGACGTTATCGGCCTTGCCGATCCACAGGACATAGTCGCGATCGTTCCGTGGAGTGTGGGGATTGGGCTGGATCGTCAGGTCGATAGGGTTGCGGATCAGGCGAGACATCCTGCCAAAGCGTCGCCAAATCAGTTCGGCCTGGATCTCGGACTGTGCGATCAGTCGGGTGGCCGCGGTGATCGCGAACCAGCAGCGGTCGTGGCGGCAGCCCCATTGGTTGCGCCCCCATGACCAGCGGCGATACTCGCTCGAAAAATCGGCGTCGCTCGCCCCGAACAAAAGCAGTGGCCGCTTCATTTGCCGGCAAGTCGCGGCTAGTTCCGCGGTGATTTCGCTGGCCCCAAAACTTATGAAGATGTCGGCGTCGATGTCGGCATAGGTGTAAATCCGTCCCAGGTCACGGAAAATGGACGCCATCAAGAGCGGTTTCACACCGCCCAAAGGCTTCTCTCCTGTAGCGAGTGCGAGTAAAGGCCGGATGGTTCGCTCGATCCTCAGCGCGAAATTGATGCTGCCGATGGCAACCTTCGCGGCCGGCCGAAGGGTGCGATATTCGCGGGCGCGCTTGAACTTGTTGGCCAGCCAGGTCATGCGCGCCACGATGTTGGGAACCAGCGACACCTCGGGCGAGAGGGCCGTCCGCGGGATGGGAGGCTGGATCGGAGTTGCACGCCGGCTCGACCAGCAATAGGGGATGACCTCGATGGCACCGAACTGGCGGCGGGGCTGGCCATGGTCCAGGACCACGAACGACACCTCGAACCCCGGGCGTCGAGCCAGTTCTACGGCCAGCAGGTGGGATTGGACTTCGATGCCGCCGAACGCGAAAGAGGTCGTGGGATCGAACAGGGAATAGGTATGGGGTGCCACGAAGCAGACACGGATGGGGCGCTGCAAGCGGGGCGCGCTCATTGATCCACTCGCAAGCCATCGAAGCGGGCCATGGTCCGGGTGTTCTCGCCGGCCTGAAGTGCCTGGTACATGGCGATCAGCCGGCGGGCCAGCAGGCCGTTGTCGTGAATGGCGCGAATCCGCTCGGGTCCTTCCTGCTGCAGCAATTGAAGCCTATCCGGGTTCGACATCAAGGTCCCGACGACATCTTCTATGGATTCCATGTCGCACAAGACCACGCCGCTTTCGCGCACCGCGTCATCGATCAGATCGGGGCGGACCCAGGTCAAGGTGGGGGTGCCGCAGCAGATCGCCTCGATCTGGGCGTTGGCGTAATAGCCCATTTTCATCTTGCCGATCGACAGGTCGGCATCGGCAAATTCCTGAAGGACCTGGCGGTACGGGGTGCGGTAAAGGTGCCTGAATTCGATGGGTAGGCCTTTTCCCGCCAACCGCTGGATCGCCTCCGCGATCTGGCCGGTCCCCTCGATGCCGGGATGGTTGGTCGCATGAACCACGCGAAAGAGGCCATTGGCCGGCCAATGGGGCCTGGTTCGGGAGGGCACGATCTGGGCGGGTGGC
Source organism: uncultured Rhodospirillaceae bacterium (assembly GCA_903941095.1). Classification (GTDB taxonomy): domain Bacteria; phylum Pseudomonadota; class Alphaproteobacteria; order Rhodospirillales; family Magnetospirillaceae; genus Magnetospirillum. The sequence goes on from CAJANN010000204.1 coordinate 12,928, forward strand.
GCAAAGAACGGGAAATGAATGGCGTGGGGGACGAAATCCTTCATATCGGGTGTCGTCACCAATTCAAGGTCGGCATAGCGCTGCGCCAATTTTCGGCGCAACTGGTTGACGGCGCCGTCGCACAGGACGGCGTTATAGTCACATTCCTCGCAGATGTTGAAGTCCGGGTGGAACTGCTTGTTCAGAGCGGAATCCCGCGTCTCGCAGCCGCTGTAATAGACGACGATCTTGCGGCCCAGACGCTTCAGGATCGGCCATTCCCAGCCGCTTTGCGAAATACCCGTCATGAAGTGGAACTGGACCGTCTGGTATTTCGCCAGAACGCGCCAGAAATACCAGAACTCCGTCAAGGTCAGAGGAATCCACTTCTTCCACCGGCGCAAGCGGTAGTCGCACAGGGTCCAGTCGGTGGAATCGCCCAATGCCAGGTAGTCGGCGTTGAAACCTTCGGCCCGCAGCAATTCCACGGTGTAGTGGACGATGTGCACCGGATAGCACACATGCAGGACAGAATTCGGTTTGACCCGACCACGCAGGAAAATGACCAGGACTTGGTTGATCGGCCACAGCATCAGCGCGGTCAGCGCCTCGACGCCACGCCAAAGCGGCTGGGTGAAAATTCGATATGAAAATGACGGGCCAGTCCCTGGCGACACCCTGTTCTCTCCCTGATCTGGAAAAGCGTGGGCAGGGTATGGCGCCAAACTCACTATTTCAAGCCGAATAAGAAGCCGCTATAACCTCGTCCTGCACCAGTGGAGATATGAGTGTGCCGCCCTCGATTGCCGTTCTCGTCACCGGCGGAGCCGGATATATCGGGAGTCACGCGGTACAGAGCTTGTTGGCCGCGGGCCACCGGCCTGTCATCTTGGATGATCTATCGACTGGCAGCGTGCAAGCGATTCCCGCCGGGGTCTTGCTGATCAGGGGGCGGGTCCATGATTCTGCCTTGGTGGCATCGGTGGTGCGTGAGCACCGGATCGAGGCGGCCCTGCATTTCGCCGGCAGCATCCTGGTATCGGAATCGGTCGATAATCCGCTGAAATACTATGACAACAACGTCGCCGGAACCATTGGCCTGGTCACCGGTTGCGTCGAGGCGGGCGTCCGCGCCATCTTGTTTTCATCGACTGCCGCGGTTTACGGCGATCCCGAGAGGCTGCCGGTGCGCGAGGACGATCCGGTGCGGCCGGGCAGCCCCTATGGCTGGTCGAAACTGATGGCCGAACGCATTTTGGCCGATGCCGCGGGCCGGCACGGCTTTGCTCACTGCGCTCTGCGCTATTTCAACGTCGCCGGTGCGGACCCGCAAGGGCGGACCGGGCATTTTGGCCCGGTCACGACCCACCTCATCCGGACGGCCTGTCGCGTCGCTCTTGGATACGAGAAGGTTTTTCAGGTCTTCGGCGACGATTACGACACCGAGGACGGGTCGTGCGTGCGCGATTTCATCGATGTGCGGGATTTGGCCGACGCCCACGTCGCCGTGCTGCAGGTCTTGCTGGCCGGGTGTTCCCTGCCGGTGCTGAATTGCGGATACGGCCATGGCTATTCGGTGCGTCAGGTGGTGGCCGCGGTCCAGCGGGTGGCGGGCGGTCCGTTCCCGGTGACCATGGCGCCGCGCCGCGCCGGCGACATCAAGGCGATGATTGCCGATGTCGGCCTTATACGTCGTGCGGTGGGCTGGGTGCCTGCGCACGACGACCTTGACGCCATGATCGCCGCGACCTTGGCAAGCGAGCGTCGGCGCGCACAGTTGCTGGGGGAAGTACCGTCATGTGCGGCATCGCGGGGCTGATCGGTCGGGTCGAGCCGGACGAGGCAAGAAACGCGGTGGCGGCGATGATCGCCGCCCTTGGTCATCGCGGGCCCGATGGCGAGGGAATGTGGTCCGACGAAGATGGGGGTGCGGTGCTGGGGCATCGCCGATTGGCGGTGATCGATCTGTCGCCGGCCGCCGCCCAGCCGATGCGGTCAGGCTGTGGCCGTTACGTCGTCGTCTACAACGGAGAAATCTACAACGCAGCCGCCCTGCGCCGCGAACTCGAGGCGGCGGGCGTCGGCTTCGGCACCCGCTCGGATACCGAAGTGCTGCTGGCGGCCATGGCCCATTGGGGGGTGGCGGCAGCCCTTCCCCGCCTGAACGGGATGTTCGCCTTCGCCTTGTGGGACCGCCGCGAACGGCGGCTGACGCTGGGACGGGATCGGATGGGGATCAAGCCGCTTTATTGGTCCCTGGACGGCGGCAGGTTGATGTTTGGCTCGGAACTGAAGGCGTTGCGCGCCTGCCCCGGGTGGCAGCCGATCCTTGATCATGATGCTTTTGCCGCCTATCTGACGCGACTGTATGTGCCCGCTCCGGCGACGATCTATCGGGGCGTTCAAACCCTGGCGCCGGGCTCGTTGCTGAACTGGCAAGTCGGCCAGCCGCCCAGCCTGGTCCGGTGGTGGAGCCTGGCCGACACCGTGGCGGCCGGCCAACGCGATCGCCTGCCATCGGATCCCGACACCATCGACCAAGCCTTGCAATCATTGCTGGGGGAAGTCGCGGCCGATCATCTGATTGCCGACGTGCCGGTCGGCGCATTCCTTTCAGGAGGGATCGATTCGTCCGTCGTCGTTGCCTTGATGCGGGATCATTCCCGATCGTTGCACACCTTTTCCATCGGCTATGACGAGGCCGACCACGACGAAAGCGCCCATGCCCGCGCGGTCGCCGCGCATTTTGGCGTCACTCACCACGAATTGCGGATCGATGCCGCCTTGGCGGCGGGCACCATTCCGGATCTGGCCGGCATTTACGACGAACCATTCGCGGACGGATCGCAATTGCCCACCGTGCTGGTGTCGCGGCTGGCGCGTCGGCAGGTGACCGTGGCGCTGTCGGGCGATGGGGGCGACGAGCTTTTCGCCGGCTATGACCGCTATTGGGAAAAGGCGGCGTTGTGGCGCCGCGCCGCCTCGGTGCCGGCATGGCTTCGCCCGCCGCTGGCCGCGGCCCTGGATCGGGTGCCCGCCGGCATGGTCCATGGCATGCAATCGATGATGCCTGCGCGCCTGCGCCTGTTGGCCGACGCGCGCCAAAGCCTGCCGGTGTTGCGCCGATTGTTGCGGCTGCCGGTCATCGACCGCTTCTATGCCGATACCCAACGAGTGTGGCCAAACCCGCCGGTCCCGGCCGGCGCCGTCAGCCCCCTGCACCCCTGCGAGTGGCCCGAATTGTCGGCGGCGGTGGCCGACCCATTGGATCGGATGCAATATGCCGATGCCGTCACCGTGTTGCCCGACGACCTGCTGGTCAAGGTCGATCGCGCCAGCATGGCGGCCGGTCTAGAGGTTCGGGTGCCGCTGCTCGATCATCGGGTGGTGCAGTTCGCCTTCCGGGTCGCACCGGCGGGGCGGGGCCGGGCCGGTGTCGGCAAGGCGCCGCTGCGGCGCCTGTTACGACGGCGGCTGCCGCGAGAGCTGATCGAACGTCCCAAGATGGGCTTCGCCATGCCCATGAGCCGCTGGCTGCGCGGGCCGCTGCGCGGGTGGGCCGGTGATCTTTTGTCGTCTCGGCGGCTGGGCGAGTGCGGTCTGTTCGACGCCGATGCGGTGCGGCGGGAGTGGCAGGCCTTCCAAGACGATTCCGGGCGGACCTACGATTCGCTCTGGGGTGTTCTGATGGGCTTGGCCTGGCTGGATCGGTGGGGGGCGGGGCTGTCCGTCGAGGGGCCATGAGCCTGGCGATCCTGGCCATCGGCAATGGACGCAGCGTCCACGTCCAGACTCGGCTGGCGGCGCTGTCCGCGCGTGGGCATAAGGTGAGCCTTCTGACTGAAAATGCCGGGCAGGATTGTCCGGTTCCGCAGATCGCGCCGCCACCGGGAAGCGGCACCATGGCGGCACTCAAGCTGCTGTGGCGGACCATCGGGACCTATCCGGCCGATCTGCTTCACGTCCACTATGCCGCCGGCTACGGGGCCTGGCTGGCCGCGGCGTCCCGGCGTCGGCCATTGGTGATCAGCGTCATGGGCGGTGACGTCTTGCCCGAGGAACAAGGCGGGCATACACCGGCGAGCTGGTGGCTGACCCGTCGATTGCTGGCCCGTGCAGATCTCGTGACATCGAAATCAGAGTATCTGAGCGAGAAATTACGCCATCTCGGCGTGGACGACGAGAAAATCTTGCCGCTGGTCTGGGGTGTCGATCTGAACCGGTTTCGTCGCGTCGATGCGTCCGGGCTGCGGCGGCGGCTGGGCATTCCGGCCAGCGCTCCCATTGTTCTGAGCCCCCGCATCCTTCAGCCATTCTACAATATCGAGCTGATCATCGAGGGATTCGCCCGCGCCGGAATATCGGATGCCGTGCTGGTGGTGCTGGAACACGGCGCCGATCCGGCCTATCGGAGCTGGCTGCAGGAGCGGGTGGCGCAATTGGGGCTGACCGGGCGGATTGTGTTCGCCGGCAGCGTCGGGACGGCCGAAATGCCCGATTTCTACAGCATGGCCGATCTGGTGGTTGGGGTGCCGCCATCGGACGGCATGCCGCAGACCTTGCTCGAGGCGATGGCGTGCGAAGCCCCGTCCATCCTGGGCCGGTTGCCGCGCTACCAGGAAATGGTCCAGCACGGGCAAACCGCGTGGTTCGTCGATCTGAACGCGGATTCGCTGGCCCAGGGGATCGCCACCTTGCTGGCGGACCCGACACGGCGGGCGGCCATGGCCGCGGCCGGCTTGGCGACGGTGCGCGAAAAGGCCGATCTCGGGCGGCAGATCGAGGCCCTGGAGCGCAGGCTGGACGTTGTGCTCGCGCGGCGCCGCCGTGCGGGGATCGATGTCGCGATGCTGGCGGCAATCGCCATTTTCGCCGGTGTCGCCTGGTTCGTCGGCAGGCCAAAGGCATGATGCCGTCCGGGCGAGTATGATATAGTCCCGCCGCTTGAGAGATTTTGGGGATCGTGGGAATGTTTGGGCGTGTCGGCTGGATGGCTCTGGTCTTGTTTCTGGTGGGGCTGGGTGCGGCCATCCTCGCCGTGGGGGCGCCTGCCATCGGGCTTGGCGAGGGGGACGACTTCCTGTTCTGGAAGCTCGCCGGGCTGTCGCGATCCTCGATGGTCCGCCTCGGGCTTGGCCTGTCGATGGCGGTTGCGGCAGCGGCCTTGGCGGTCAGCATGGGGCCGCGCGTCGTTCCGATCGTTCGCAAGACCGCACCTTTCAGCATTCGCCTTTGGGCGTGGATCAATCGCGATTGGCGGGTGGCGGCGGTGTTGGCGCCATTTGGCTTGTATATCGTCGTCTTCATGACCACGGCGATGCCCGGAGTGCCATGGATCGCACCCGACAGCGCTACCTATATCGGGTTCAGTCCGACGCGAACCCTGCTTTATCCGGTGTTGCTGCGCTTTCTTGCTTGTTTGTCCGACGATCCTAAGGTTCTGGTCTGGCCTTTTCTAATGCTTGGAGTTGTCGCCACTCTGGCGTTTGCCGAGGTGGCACAGAGGCTATTCCGCAACGTTCTGGTCACGGTGCCGGCCGGTATCGCGATTCTTTTTTGCTGGTCTTTGCTGGAGCATGCCGCCTTCGTGCTCAGCGATTATCCGTTCTTCGCGGTTTACACCTTGGCCTTGGCGGCGGCTCTGGCTGCCTTTCGCCATCCGTCGCGCGCCATGTTGGGGCTTGTGGGAGTGATGATCGGCGTTTCGATCGCTATCCGGCCGGTGGGAATCGTCTTGCTGGTGCTGCCGGTCTTTCTCGCGCTCGTGTATTGGAGAGATTGGCGCCGATTGGCGATCTGGCTGGTGGTGCCGCTGGGACTGGGGCTGGCGGCGCAGATGGCGGCCAATCAGGCGGTCTTCGGTTTTTTCGGCCTCTCGCGCTTCTCGGGTTATCCCTGGGCGGGCAATACGGCGCTGATGTTGACGCCGACCACCCCTGTCGCCCATCCTGAACTTCGCGATCGGATCGTCGCGATGGCCAAGCCCTACCAGGACGAGCTGGCCGAGATCGATTCCGCGCAGGCGCGCTATATTCACCTCATCAATACAGCCAATCCGCTGATCGGCAATACCGGCAGCCTAGCCATGCAATATGGCCAGGAGAAGGGGATCATCACCCTCAACGACGATCAGAGCCAGCGGCGCCTGGTGAACTGGATGAACAGTCTGTCGCCGCTCAATGGCGGTCTTGGCGCGCTGCCGCCCATGACCTTCCGGCAATCCATCTGGCAAGACGGGATCTTGCTTGAATTGGGGCGCCAGGCGCATGTGGCCAACCTTGACCAATTCCTGTCGCTTACCCTGTTGAAGCTGCGGTTTTCTTGGCAATCAGTCTTGCCGTGGAGTGGCATCGGACCTGACTTTTCAAGTTACCGGACACTCACGCCCGGTGCGCCTGATCTTGGCATGACCACGATCGTCGCCGAGCCGGCAAAGTCACCGATCACGGGCGTCAGCATCCGGGGGTTCAATCTGGTCGCCGAACGCTTGATCAGCTTGGCCCGTGTCGTTCCGGTTCCGGGGGTGATCCTGGTTTCGACGATGGTCGGGCTCGGTTTGGTCGCGGTGGCGCTGGCGCGGCGGCGGGCGGTGAGTGCCCGGGCCGCCGCCGCGGCCTGTCTGGGCACCGTCACCATCCTTTATCACCTGATGATGTGCGTCGCACAGATTCCCATCGGTCGCTTCCTAGTGGTGGTCGCGTCGGCGCCGTCGCTTCTGTTGTTTCTGCCGGTGGCCGGCCTGGGCTGGCTTATTGGCAGAAGGGTCCCAAGTCCCTCGGTCCAAGGGCAATGAACCGCGGCGCTTCGATCCTTCACCATTGACCTGGGGCGCGGGCTGTCGTCATGGTCGCCTTTCGAAACGGATAGCATCGAGATCGTTTGAATGAAAAAGGCTCTTCTGATCAATCCTTCCTATTCGCCCAGCTATGGCGGCGCAAAGGCCTCGATCGTCAATCCGATCCACCCCACCCTTGGCCTGGCGACCATCGCCGCCGTCGCCCGCGAGCGCGGCCACGAGGTCGATATTCTCGACATGTCCTGGCGGCCCTACGACTATGCCATGGTCCGCCGTCGGATCGAGGAATCACGGCCCGACATCGTCGGCGTCACCGCCACGACGGCGCTGATGAACCAGATGCGTGACCTGTCGGTGATGATCAAGGAATTCGCACCGCACATCACCGTGGTATCCGGTGGCGCCCATCCTTCGTCCATGCCGTTTGAAACGATGATGGAAAGCCGTTGCGACGTGTTGTTCGTCGGTGAGGCGGACTATTCCTTCGCCGAACTGATGGATGGCAAGCCCCTGCCCGAGATCGCGGGGATCTTCTACCGTGACGGCGATCAGGTGCTATCGACCGGTCCGCGGGCGCCGATCCACAATCTCGATGACCTGCCGATGCCAGCTTGGGACCTTTACGGGATTGAGGACTACAAGCAAATCTCGCGGCTGATGGCGCGGCGGCCGCCGGTGACGATGGCGGAATTCTCGCGGGGGTGCGTTTTCACCTGCGACTTCTGTGCGTCGAAGGTGACGATGGCCAAGGGCTATCGCAAGAAAAGCCCGGAACGGTGCGCGGCGGAAGTCGTGCGCATGCACGAACTGGGGTTCCGGGAATTCATGTTGGCGGACGACATCTTCACCTCGGACCAGAAGTGGGCCCGGGCGGTCTGCGAGGCGATCATCGCGACCGGCATCGATATGGCGTGGAGCTGTACCAACGGCATTCGTGTCGAAAGCGCAGACGAGGAATTGTTCCAGATCATGCGCAAGGCCGGTTGTTACCGGGTATCCTTCGGATTCGAATCGGGCAATGACGAGGTCTTGAAGAAGTTCGGCAAGGGTGGCCGCGCCTCGGTCGAGCAGGGGCGCGCGGCGGTGAATATGGCCCGTCGCGCCGGCATCGACACCAATGGTTTCTTCCTGCTGGGGCTGTCCCCCGACACCGAGGAAACCATGCGCGACACGATCGAGTTCGCCAGCAAAATTCCCGTGGATATGATGAAGTTCGGCCTTTCCATCGCCTTCCCGGGCACGGCGATGTTCAATGAATACGTTGCGAAGGGCTTGGTCCGGTCATATGACTGGGATGAATATTTTATCTATACAGACAAGCCTCTATTTTCTCATAAGAATCTTACCATTGACGTGATCCAGAAGTGCCTTGATCTTGCTTACAAGAAATGCATTCTGTACAACCCTGGATTTATCAAAAGAAGATTGCTTAGGGGGCTTAGGACTGGCGAGTTCTTCTGGGACATCTACTATGCTATGAAGTTCTTCTTCATGCCGTCCATCGGCGAAAAGCAAGAATCGCTCTATTATGCCAGGGACCGTTGGCCGATCTGGGACTTCAAGAACAATCCGCCGACGCCGGCAAGTTATCAAATCGTCCACAAGCAGGCCGATGCCGGAGCCACTTCCAAGGGGGACTAAGGTGATCAGTATCGTCATTCCGGCATTCAACGAAGAGAACGCCATCGCCGACACCGTCGCGACCCTTCGGTCCAGGTTGGATGCTGCCGGGATCACTGGTGCCGAAGTGGTCGTAGTCGATGACGGGTCTAGCGACCGCACCGGCGAGCGGGCGGTCGGTGCCGGCGCCCGGGTCTTGCGCAATCTGGAAAACCTTGGCTATGGCTTTTCCTTGAAGCGTGGCATTACCGAAGCGGCCAACGATACCATCGTGATTTCCGATGCCGACGGCACCTACCCGATCGACCGCATTCCCGATCTGCTCAGCCGGTACCGGGAAGGCTGGGACATGGTGGTCGGCGCCCGGACCGGCTCGCATTACCGGGAAAGCGCCATCAAGGCGCCGTTACGCCGCCTGTTGCAGGGGCTGGTCGAGTTCACCGCCGGCCGATCGATTCCTGACCCGAATTCCGGATTGCGGGTGTTTTCCCGCAAGACCATCATGCCGTTCTTTCCCCACCTGTCGGACCGCTTCAGCTTCACCACGTCCAGTACGCTGGGCTATATGCTGAAGAAGAAGACTGTTCTGTACGTCCCGATCGATTATCACAAGCGGATCGGGTCATCCAAGGTGCGGCTGGTGCGCGATTCGTTGCGGACGCTGCAATATATCGTCTCGGCGATTGCCTATTATAACCCGCTGAAGCTGTTCATTCTTTTGGCGGGAATCCTGGCGGCCTTCGGCGTGGGGGGCTTCATCGCCGCCGCCCTGGGGGCCGGCGAAGCGGCCATTTCCGGTGGCATGGTGGCCGTGGTCGCGGCCGTCCTGGTCTTCGCCATCGGCCTTCTTGCCGAGCAGATCAATCAAATATCCCTGAAGGAATAAGCGGGCGCGCCCTGTTTATTCCTTCATGGTTTTTTCGATCTGGGCCTTCGTCGCCTGGATTTCCGCCATCAGGGCTTCAATCTCGGGAGCGGCCGTTTCGGACCGGCGTAGCGTGCTGTCAAGGCGGCGCAACTGTCCCGAGATGTTTGCCAGCAAGTAGCACATGACCGCGTTGCGATAGAACTGCCCGAGGGCTTGCTTCAGACTCGCGTTCAGATTGCGCGGCGGATGAATCCAGCAGGCAGCACCGGCAATGGCGGCCAGGATCAGAAGGGTCTGGAGCCAATTCTGGCGCTTGTGATCGACCTGTCGATTCTTGATGGTGCTAATTCTATCGTAAAGGCGCAGTTCGTAGTCGGGAATCGTCTCCAGCCAGTCCTGGTTCTGCTGCTTTCGCTCTAGCATCATTTCGCTGGTCGTACGCTTACGCACCAGCGGCTCTGCCGCTGCGAGCGCAGCCGCATTCTCCGGGGGAGGCGCCTTGGAGGTGAAATTCACACCATCGGCGAGCCCATACGAGTCGATCAGGCACCGGGACGGTGGGTTCAGATATTCCGGGAAATACGCGCCATAGATATTGAAGCCGATAATGGGTCCGACCGTTGCGAAGTCGATAGGAGCGTGTCTCTTGCCTGGTCCGGTATGAAGGTTGACGAAGTCTGTCAGGAACTTCTGCTCATTGGATTTGGTCCGCGGGCTGTCGAGTTTGAAGAAGATCACCCGCTTGCCGGCGTATGAGAAATCATCGACCAGATCGAATTTATCAGGATATAGCCGCGTCTCCTTCTTGGAGAACGGGTCGCCGCCACTCAGCGGCTTGTAAGGGATCTTGTACTTCTGAAAGAAGGTCTCGATGACATACTGGTGGAAGAAGTTGACGGAATCTCCACCGTTCAGAAACACGATCAACGTGCTCTTGTCGGACCCCAGGAAGTTGCTGGCGGTATCCTTCATGAAGCTCTCGCAATAGCCAAAGCTAAGTGCGCGCTTCAGGTTCATGTAGGGCATGACGCCGGAGAAGGTAAACGAATAGAAATGATGTTCGTTCTGGTTATAGGCGACGCGCTCGATCAGGTTGTTGGACTGCAGGCCGCGATAGTTCATCAAAATCGGATAGGGATTGAAGACCAGAACGACGGCTCCGGCGATGAACAGCGGGCGCCACCAGCGCAGCCGGGCGCGTAGCGTCGCGATCATGAAATCGACCGCCTGGATCGACATGATCATCAGGAACGGCGCCGCATAGATGACGTAGCGTGGCTGGTTCATGCCCAGAAGATAGGCGTAGACATAAACCAGGATCGGGACCACCGGCCAGAGTTCCAGCAAGGTCCAGGTGGACAGTCGCGCCCTTTGGACCGTGCGGGCGACGTAGAACGGCAACAAGACCAGCCACGAGATGGTGAAAACCTTCAGCCACGAATCGACGATCCAGAACGGCAGCACTTCATAGGCGCCGATATCTGCGAAGATCGAGCGGACCAATCCGATCGGGTCCAGCTTGAAGGGCAGGCCGACGATATAGCCGGCCAGGTAAAGGAAGATCCAGAACGCCCCGGTCTGGACCAGAACCATCAGGATTTTCCGGTCGTACAAGAAGTCGCCCAGGCCGTTCCAGTACCGGCCCTCTTCAAGGCGAAGCTTGACGGCGTAACCCAGCAAGGCCATCGGCAGGGCGCCGAAAATAGCCATGGCGTCACCGCGAAAGCCGATGGCCAGGCCGGCCGCCAAGCCGGCCAGCGGCATCAGCCATGCCGATTTCAAGGCCAAAGCGATGGACATGATGAAGAACAAATAGGCGGTCGAGCTGTCGCCCAAGGTCTGGGCCGAAATCAGCCAGTAAGGCGCGACAAAGGCATAAAGCAGGAAGGCCAGCGGGCTGACGGCCTGAAAGCGGCGAACCACGAGGTAGGTTAGCCCGATGGCGATCGGTCCGCACAGGGCGGTGGACCACGCCATCAAGGTCCAGATGGAAATATTGAAATATTCGGACGCATGAGTCAGCAGGAACCGCATCAAGGCCCGGCGACCATAATTAAGTTGTGCTATGCCGTGCGCCGATTCCCAGATGATGCGGGATTCGAACCCCTCGTAGGGAACGATCCAGAAGGACGGAAGAAGCACGTAGACAATAAGGAGGACGGTGAGAACGCGCTTGAGGACAGGGGCGTCGAAAAGGCGCAAGAACGTGTTTTCCGTTAGCTTCTTCAGCAAAGCGCTCGCCATTTTTGCCTCATCGCACAAGCAGGTTCAGAAATGACCTGCGATCGTTATTTGGCGCCGGTCGCGCCGAAATAGTCGGTCCAGTATTCCAGCACCTTCAGTTCGAACGGATCGCCGAACGACACCCATTGCTGGACGTCGAAGATGACGAACCTCAGCCCCTCTTGCAGCAAACCATTGATGCTTGTGCCGACGTAATGTTCACCGTTCACCGTGACGCCGGCTTCGATCATCTTGCGGACGCCACGCTTGAAGTCGCCGGCCCGACGATACCAGAAGGTGCCGACCACCAATGGGTCGGCGCCGGGATTATCGCTGATGGTGCGCTTTTCCGCGACCTCGGTCACGGTGCGGCCGTCGGCGGCGGTGTCGCAATAGGCGAAAGCGCGGGGATCGCGGACCAGTCCACTTCCCATGCGATAGGTCCAGATCGCCCCGTCGATGGTTGGGTCATTCAAGATCGCCTGCCACTGCTCCGCATCGTAGAAATGCTCGTAGTCGCAAGAGGCGATCATCAACGAGCAATCATCGGCCAGCACGTCGGCCGCCAGCATGCAGGTGGCCGCTTGGCCAGACGTCAGGCCCGGCACCGGCACAACGGTACAGTTGGAATATTCCCGCCGAAGCATCCGTTCCAGCGGATGCTTGTCGAGATCCTCGCTTCGGGGCAGGAAAATCCACCCATCGGATGTGGGCATGGACTGGGCGGCGCGCACCACCATCGGCACGCCATGGACTTGGATCATCGGCTTGGCGACGCGATAGCCATATTGCCGGAATCGGCTGCCGGCGCCGGCCATCGGCAGCAGATTGACCGATCCGGGCGGCGGGGCGTGGTGGATCTCGGCCGTGCGCTGGGCCAGCCGGCAATGATAGTGATACCAGTACTGGTATTGTTCATAATCCTCGGGGGTGCCGAGGCAAATGAAATGCTCGACCTCGTGCACCGAGACGTCATAGCCGTCGGCGATCAGGTCGTTGAACACCAAGCTGACATAGGCCTCGGGCAGATCCCGGTTCTTGGCGGCCATCAGGCGGCGCCCATACTCGCGAAACAGGGACCAAGTACGGAAATAATAGATGCCGACCGAGGCATGTTCCTGGGTTCTGTCCTCGGTGAAGCTGGCCTTCTCGCGCAGTTCCAGCATACGGTTGCCGTCGGTACGCATATAGGCATAGTAGGTCGAGCCGAAAGACGCCGGATGGAATCCCTTGAACGAGGGAACGACCGCGTCGTGGGTCCGGGCGTGGCGCAGGAAGCGGGCATAGTCCCAGGTGACGGTGAAGTCGCAATAGGTGACGATCACCTCGTCGTCGTCGGCGATGCCGGCAACCTGCAAAGCGGTCCAGGTCGGACCCTCTTCGTGTTGGGGGATCGCCACCACGTTGACCCGGCGAGCCAGCCCTCTCAGGAATTGTTCCAGGTCGGGGTTTGCCGCCAACTGAGCGGTACTGACGACAAAATGGTAATAATCCTCGGGGCCGAACATTTCCACGACGTGCTGGAGCATCGTCGCATCGCCGACCGGCAACAGGAATTTCGGCCCCTGGTACCCGGCTGCGGCGAAGCGGCGGGAATGACCGGCCATGGTGACGACGATGTTCATTGTCGGCGCGGCTTCAGTTGGGGATATCGGAGCGCCAGAAGGCGACGGATTCCTTCAAAACCTCGACCACCGTGCTGTCGGCCGGCTCTCTTTCACGGAAGCTCAGCTCCAGCAGCATCTCGATGGGGCCGTGGGCGTCGCCGGTCTTCAAGGCGTCCAGCACCAGCCTGGGTTGAATGCGGCCGTTTTGGTTATTGGCTTTGGTGAACGGCCAATGGCCGCCCTTATCCTTCGATGATTGCTTCAGGTGGATCTGCGGGCTGTCGGCGGCGAAGCTCGACAACCAGGCATAAGGGTCGGTGTCCGAGGGGTTGGGCGAGCTGACGTCGCCGTGATCCACATCCAGGCAGACGCCGAAACGGATCGGGGCGCCGGCATTGACGTCGTCTTGCAGGCGGCGACACTCGGCCAGGGTTTCTCCCTGTTCGCGCCCGATGGACATCGGTTCCCAGGTCAGGTAGCCCAGGCCGCGTTCCTTGGCGTAGCGCCCGATCTCGTGCCAATTGTCGATGTTCTGGCGGCGCCGCTCCTCGCGGCGGGCCGGGTCACCATTGTCGCGATGGGTGAAGATGCCGAAATGGCTGCCCATAGCCCGCGCGCCCAGATCGATTGAGATGTCCGCGAACCGCTTGAACCAATCGATCCAGTGGAGCTGAACCTCGCGATCGGGGTGGGCCAGATGGTTGACCCGGGTGAACGCGCCGGTAAACGTGCTGGTGATGGCGGTGCCGTGACGTTCACAGGCTGCCGTGATACGCTTGACGTTGTCGGCGACGATCTTGGCCGGCAGGTCGGGATTAAGCATGTCGGCGGTGAACTGGATCGCCTTCAGGCCCAATTCCGAGCCTACGATTCGCACCCACTCGTCGGGTTCGGAATAGCGGTTGACCGCGAATCCGGTATTGATGCCCAGGGTGTAGGTTGGTGCCTCGGTCATATGCGCTCCAATCCCAATTCGATGCAGTCTCTCAGCCTGGCGATGGCGTCCTCGAGGGACATGTCCGACCGGAACAGCCCCGACGATCCGCCGACCAGGATATCGGCGCCGGCCGCGACCATGTTGGGCACGTTTTCATAATTCACATTGCCATCGACCGCAATGCGGATATCCAGCTTCATGTCGCCGATCAATTGGCGCAGTTTTTCGACCTTACGCAGCGTTTGTGGGACCAACTGTCCCCCCATGTAGCCCGGATTCACGGTCATCACCAGCACGACATCGACATCTTCGATCACGTATTCCAAGGCGTCGATCGGGGTGCCGGGGCAAATCGCCACGCCGACCTTTGCCCCCATCCGGCGCACCGTCACCAAGTCGCGGTGAAGATTGCGGCAGCATTCCTGGTGAATGGTGAAGGTGTCGCCCTCTTGGACCTGGAAGGCCGGGAACAGGCGATTGGGCTCATCGACCATCAGGTGGTAATCCGACGGCAAGCGCGAATTGGCTCGGAATCGGTTGATAATGCTCGAGCCCATGGTGAAATCGGGGGCGAAGCGGCCGTCGATGACGTCGAAGTGCAGATAGTCGATGTTCTGCTCGTCGAGAATACGAAGCTGGCGCCCGGCATCAAGCCAGTCGATGCACATGATCGAAGCAGATATTTCGACTTTCTTCCTGGTCACCGGATCCCCCATCGTAATCAGGCGTTCGGCCGCACGATCACTTTTATTTCTGTCCCGCTACGGGCGATTTCCAGCCCTTCGGCCAGATCGTCGAGCTTAATGGTCCGGGTCACCAACCGCGCCGCGTCGATGGAGCCGCTCTCGATCAACTCCAGCGCTTCGCGGTGATGGGCCGGTGTCGAACCGTGCGAACCGGTCACATAGGCTTCGCGATAGTGGAGATGGTTCGACAGGAAGGTGATGGGGCGGGCCGATTTCGCCAGACCGCCGAACAGGTTGACCACGCCTCGCTTGGCCACGGCGGCGATTGCCTGTTCATGGGTTTCGACCGCGGGGCAGGCCGTGAACAAGACGTCGGCACCGCGGCCGGCGGTGGCGTCGATGATCGCCGTCACCGGATCGACCGCGCCGGGATCGATGGTGCGCAGGCCCAAACTTTCGGCCTGGGCGCGCCGGGCCTCGGACGGCTCGACGATCAAGACCTGGCTGGCCTGATAGCGCCCCTGCCCGAGCAGGCCGAGCATGAGCCCGATGGGGCCGGCGCCGAAAACGGCCACCGAGCAGCCGGGCCGTGCCAGGGCCACTTCGTATCCGTTGATGCAGCAGGCCAGCGGCTCGGCCAGGGCGGCGGCGTCGAACGAGATATCGGTGCGGATCAGCGAGATCGGACCATGCTCGACCACGACCGGGTCCAGGCGCAAATACTGGGCATAGCCGCCATCGAACTGGTAGCCGATGGCGAAATTGGTGTCGCAGCAATTGCCCCTGCCGTTCAGGCAATGGTCACATTCGCCGCAGGGGACATCCGCACCGACGGCGATGCGGTCGCCGGGCTTGATCCGGGTGACGCCCTGTCCCACCGCGACCACCTGGCCCGAGACTTCGTGGCCGATGATGCGGGGGGGCGAGATGCGCGGGTTGCCCTCGCGGAAGATACGAATGTCCGACCCGCAGACCGCGCAGGCCTCGACCTTGATCAGTGCCGATCCGGGCAAAACCTGCGGGACGGGCACCAACTCGATTTCCAGCTTCTGCGGGCCGTGCCAGCGGGCCGCCTTCATCAACTCTGTCATGTCACCAATCCAAACGGTAAAGGATTCCCGACCCGGTGTCCTGGGAGAACGCCACCGGGAGACCGGGAGGGAGGGGGGCTTGCGTCAAGATGCGGCGAACGCGCAAACGTTTGGCCGTTTCGACGACATCGATATCGCGATACCGGGACCGGATCAGCAGATCCCAGGCACTTGCCCACAAGGGGGCCAAATCCATCTTATGCAGCGTCAGCCAATAACCAAGCCCGGGTTCTGATTGGTCGGGGCGGATTCGCAACCGTCCTTCCAATGGCGGCGATGGGCGGGCCATGAAGCTGGCGAAACGTTCTTCGCTCCAGCCCAGCAGGTGTGCGCGCAAGGCCATGCGCTCGATCGCCTCGGGCAACGGGATGGCATTCGAGAATCGCGATGGCAGCAGGTTGGTCTGCGGGCCGGCGATCGGCACCAGAATATCGACCGTCAAACTGTTCGACACCAGGACTTCGCCCGCTGCGGCATCTTTGGAAAGGGCTTCGTACAGCCGGGTCAGGCGAAGATTCTCGGCCGCGTCGGCCTGTACCACGCCGGTCCACACCGCGCGGGCACCGGACAGCAGGAAGAGGGTCAGAAGGACCAGCAGCAGCGGCAGATAAGCCAGCGACGCGTCGCGAACGATCCAGGCGAAACCAAACCGCGCCTTTTCTGCCCACGCCGATCCCTCGATTCCGCTGGGATAAAACCGAGCCGGACGGCACATGTAATAAACCACGGGTGTGAAGTAATATATATGCAGGAACGGCATTCCGATCCGCGAGAACATCAGGTCGGATGGGATGCCGACGTGAAAGACCTTCTGCAGGAGAAGCCAGAACAGTTCGATCGCCATCAACAGGAAGGCAGGCGAGAATTTGAACAGTAATTCGTAGCCGTCGATGCGATCGACGCGATAGAGCAGGCCCAGCAAACCCAGCGGTACCAAAAAGTAGGCCAGATAGGAGTAACTGCTGTAATGATCGCCCGGGACTTCCGACGCCAGGCCGAGAAACGCCAGGCCGCCGGCATCATCGCCGGCTCCGACATAGCCGGCGATGGCTGGGGCGCTGACCAGGATGGCGATCAGCAATTGGCAGGCCAGCGCGACAGCCAGGGCTCCGTCGATCCGTTCCTTGTTGTGCCGCCACAGTCTGATAGACAGGACGACGAACCAGAACGGCAGGCCGATGGCGGCATTGATGACGTGAACCTGGCTTTGTAGGGCCCAAAGGACCGTCAGCACCGACACGCGGCGCATATCCAGGCGGGGACTTGGCCGAACGGTCAGATAGAAGGCCGCCAGGAAGAAGACCAGGGTCACCGAGGGCACCGGAAACGACAAGATGTCCGGTTCGGTCGGCCAGTTCAGGCTGGCTTGATCCAGCAATCCGGCCAGGAAGGCGCGAAGCGGAAGGGCGGCGAATCCCATCAGGCTGACCGCCGTCATCGCCACCGCCCACCTTTTGGTCACATAGCGCATGTGGATCGCCAAGATCAGGGCGAAGGCGGCGGAAGGGAACAGCAGGCGGCCGACGGTGTCGGCCCCGACATGACCTAACAGGCCGATCAGCGCTCCTTGGGTCCACAACACGAGATAGGGGTAGAAGGACATCTGCGCCAGCGAGGAATCGACCGCTGGGGTCGCCGGAAACAGATTGCCGGCGGCGACCTTGGCTGCCAGCGGCAGCCAGTTGGCGAATTCAGCGAAGTCCTGATAACTCGCGGGCAGCGCGGTCCGCCAAGGCCCCTCACCGAACAGGGCGGCAGGCAGGACCCAGGCCGAGAAGACCGCCGCGGCCCAGACCACGGAAAGCGCCAGCACGATCCAGCCCATGCGGTCGCGCGGTTCGTGACGCTTTCTGACAGGTGCTTCATTGCGGTTGGTTGTGATCGACACTGTCCGTCTCCGCTACCAGAGATGGGGATGTTTGGTGCAGACCGCATCGACGGTCAGGTTGCGCCGATCCATTTCAGACCGCATCGCGGCGATTTCGTCCACCGGGCGACCGTGCAGTTCGGGGCTGACCAGGCATAGTTTGAAGCCGGCCCGCCGCAAAGCGTTCCAGGAATCGTCATCGATGGGCAGGCCGTGGAACACGTCCAACCATACCCACTCGGCCTGGCCGGCCAAGGTCAAGGCCCCCGCAGCCGGCTCGTATTCCGAGACCCGCAGGGCGACCCGGCGTTCGCCGGCCATCACCATCTTGATCAAGGCCGGGAATGACAGGTCCAGCATGAAGAAATCGTCGATGCCCCGGCGCAGGACAATCTCGCGCACCCTGGTCTCGATGCCTTCTTCCTTGATGTTCAAGATGACGAAGGCATGCCGGTACGAATCCAGCCATTCCTCGAAATCCACGGCGTCGGCGAAGGCGTCGTGGTGAACCACTAGGCGGTCGCCATAGGCGTGCAGATCCATCTCGACGCCCAGATCCGGCGACAGATCGCTCAGGGCGCGTGGATTGTTGATCCGGTGGGCGATCTTCAGCACGAGGTCTCTTTCAGCAAGCGGCGGCGCAAGGCGAAGGAATATAGAATGGTTCGACGGGAATAGCGCAGTTTTGCCGCCAGGGTTTCATTGTGCCCGGTGCCCGACAGGCGAGGGCCGAAATAGACCGGGAACCGCCTGATGGTCATGCCGTCGGCGACCGCTCGCCAATAGGCGAACAGATCCAGGGAAAAGTCGTGCGGCGGCTCGGCCCAGGCCCGGTAGACGCTGTGATGGAACAGTGCCGGCTGCGCGTGGATATCCCACAGCCGTTTGCCCAGGATCAGGAATTCGAACGCCGCCATGCCCCAGGCGAACAGGCGGTCGCGCAGCGGCCGGCCATAGCGCGAGCCCTTGGCGAAAACCCGCACAGGATCGGGCGACGACAAGATCAACTCAAGCCCTTTCAAGGCGTCGGCGGGGTCGGTTTGCAGATCGGCATGGGTCCAGCCCAGATATTCGCCCGTAGCTGCCCGCAGCCCGGACAGAATGCCGAAGCCGTAACCCTGGTTCACCTCGACGCGGGTAGTGCGCAGGAACGGGTAGGGTTCGATCAGGCCGGGCAGAAGGCGGGCGGTGTCGTCGGTCGAGCCATTATCGACCAGCACCACCTCGTGGCCGCTGCCAGCGAAGACCTCGACGCAGCGCGCCACCAGACGCGGCAGGTTCCCCGCCTCGTTGTAGCACGGAATGATCAGGGACAAGGTGGGGGGCGGCATGGCGGGCATCACGCGTTGGGACGAGCCACGGCCTTGAGGACCGGATAGGACATTTGCCTTCGCTTGTGGGCGGCCAGGTTGGCCAGCAAGTCGCCGATGCCGTCCAGCCCGACGAACTTATCGACCAATCGTGACGGTGCCAGGCCTTGGCGCATCATATCCAGCGCCACCGTCCAATCGCTGAGTTCGCGGCCGCGCCAAGTGGAATTCCAGGTCCCGGAGATGGTGATTTCCCGACGCAGGACCTGAGACACCAAGCTTTGCGGCAAGGTCAGATCGCCCGAGATGTTGCCCATCCAGACCACTTGTCCGCCGTGGCGGCACAAATCCAGGGCATGGCGGAAAGTGTCGGGAACCCCGGCGGCTTCCAGCACCATGGGGAAGCTGGCTCGATGGGACTGGGCGAAGGCGTCCCAATCTCGGGGATCAGCAAGATGAATGGCCCGCGCGCCATCGGCGGCGGCAATCGCCAGTTTCCCGGCGTTGCGATCGATGATGGTCACGGCGATATCGGGGGCGCACAGCCGCAGGATCTTGACGGCCAGCAGCCCCAGGAAGCCGGCCCCCAGAATCAGCAGCGGTCCGGTTCCGGCTTGGCTGGCCCCGACCAGTCCCAGGCGGTCCAGTGCGTGCACCACCACCGAGACCGGTTCGGCCAGGGCGCCGTCATCGGTGCCGACCCCATCGGGCAGCGGCAGCAGGTTCCAGGCCTTGACCGTCAGATATTGGGCGAATCCGCCGTGCCGGCGTGAGCCGTAATAATCATAGGACCGGCACTGGGCGTAGCGTTCGTTGGCGCAGGCATCGCAGGCGAAACACGGCAGCAACGGAAACACCGTCACGGCTGTCCCAGGCGTGAGGTCGTCGGGGGTCTCGGCGCCGCGCATGACGACCGTACCGGCCAATTCGTGACCCATGATCAGGGGGTAGAAATAGGCCCCCCGGTCGGACGACCGGGCGATGTCCGACGAGCAGATCCCCGCCGCCTCGATCCTGACCAGACATTCGTCCGCGGCCGGCGGCTGACAGGGAACTTCGGTCAATTGGACGCTGGCGTTGTCGACCAGCACCGCCGCCACCATGGTCTGGGGGAAAAAGTCTAAGGAATCCTCGCGAGCCACGCGGTGCTTCTCATGAACGAATGATGCGGGTGCGAGACTATATCTACCAAGTCTCTGCCATCTCAACGATATTCGCCAGATTCCGTTACGAGGAGGCTTCGCCGGCCAACTTGCAGGCGATGCGGTCGGCGTTGGCCATGACGGCGAAGGTATGGTGCTTGGCCGGAACCCGGGGCAACACGGCTCCGTCGATGACGTGGACGCCGGGCACGCCCGGCAGTTCGCCCAACGCGGAAACCACTTGGCCGACCGGCAGGACGGCGCCGTAATGGACCTCGGCCCCCGGGAGGTAGGCCGATGCCGAGCCGGGCAGGATCCACGCCCCCAGTCGGCGGAAATTCCGGCCAAGGCCGGCCAGTGTCCGGCGCATGGCTGGGTAAAAATCGGGGGCATGGCCGCCCTGGATGTCCAGAATGCCGTCGGCGCGCAACGTCACGCTATTGGCGCTGTATTCGCCGGGAAGGTAGACCAGGCCCAGCGCCAGTCCAGGCATCAGGGCGCGCAGGAAGTCTGCGGCGCCCCTTCGGGTCAGGGGCAGGTGGGCGGCGATGTCGGGCGCGGCCAAGGTCGCCGCGTCGTAAAGCAGGCCCAGTGCGTGGTTGCGCATGGGGCCACCTAGATCCAGGCGGAAACTCAATTGCGACAGCCCGAATCCCCGGTTCGGCAATCCGCGGCCCAAGCGCGCAGGCAAGGCCATCGCGAAGGCGAAGGCCGGGGCGTTTCGGATGGGCAGCCGCTTGTCGACCCAGCCCATGGCGGCCAGCGCCAGCCGGGCCGATGCGGGCGGCCCGGCCGCCAGTAGGACGCGATCTCCCCGGAAGGACAATATTTCGCCGTCTCGGACCGCCTCGGCCCAGCCTGGGCCGACCCGGGTCACGGTGACGGACGGCTCGACGGTCAGGTGGGGGAAGGCGCGCAATTGGTCCAACTCGTCGGCGGAATTGTAAATGGCGCCGACGCCGCATCCCCATAGGCACAATTGGTCCAGGACGCAGGCATGGGCGCCTTCGCTTCGCACCGCCAGCCGCGATCGACCGAGCGAGAAGTCCCCGGCCCCGCCCTGCTGCCGATAGCGGTCCAGCAGGCCCTGGGCCATTGGGGTCAGCGGCAAGGCGGGCTGCAGGGGCAGTCCCCGCCCGTGAAAGCTGGCCATGTCGTCGCCGTCCGTGCCGCTCAGGCCCAGGCGCTGCGCGACACGGCGGTAGGATTCGTCCAAGGCGGCGGCAGGCAGCGCCCCGCCCAGGTCGTCGTCGTCAAAGGCGCTGCAGACGGCTCCCCACAGATTGGACAGGCCGCCGGCCGCCATGGTGCCGACCAGGGCGAATCCATGCGGCTCCAGGCGATTGCCGGGCGCATAGCCATCGACGAAGTCCGGAGACGCGCAGGTCCTCAGTTTCGGGCTGTAGGCAGCCATATCGCGCAAGCCGCCCAGGTCGGGGCCCAGCAAGTGGCTGCGGCCCAGGCGCCGCTGATCCGGCAGGGCCGGGCGGTCGGCGGGCGGTGGGGCCAGCCGGCCGGTTCCGGCATCCAGAAGCACGACCTCGTGACCGGCCTCGAGCAGGGGCCGCGCCGCGGAAATTCCCGCCGGGCCGGTGCCGACGATGACGAAGCGTGTCATCGTCCCCGCCCAAGGATCAGGCGGATCGGCAGCAATAATCCCTCGACGGCCAGCGTTCGCACCAGACCCAGGACCGCCCTGACCCGGCCCTCGCCATTCTGGGCATAGGCGGTAGCGCCCCCATGCGCCCCGATGTCGGCGATGGTGAAGGCCATGGACAAACGGCCCTTCAACCGAGTCGGGTCGGCGGGGCCGGAGATCGGTTCGAAGGCCCGCAGCGCCGTCGGGCAGGTGGTGGGCAACGACAAGGGCTTGGCGCCGCCGAAACGCTCGACACCACGGGCATAAGCGCGCAAATGGCGCAAACGCGGGCGGCTGCCGGCGACGGCGCGCAGCAAGATGACGCCCTCACGCAACAGCAAGCGGCGTGGCCCCGGTCCCTCGGCGGCCAGGGCCAGCTCAACCGGGCGCAGGGCAAGGCCCAAGGCCGTCAGGTCGCCCGAGCTGTCGATGGTGGTGATCCCGGCCAGGCCCATCACGCGCTCGGGATCGACCTTGATCGGCAGCGGGAGTGCGTTGACCACCCGAACCGCCAGCAAGACCAGCAGCAACGGCAGCGGTACGACGATCAGGCGCTTGTGGTGGATGGTGCGCGCCAGCAGGCGCAGCCACGCACCGAAAGTCACGGAAACCGGGTCGGCCAGCCCCCAGGTCTTTCGATCCATCTCGGACCGCTCGGCTAGGCGCAGCAATCCCTCGCACAGATCGTCGAGGTGGATGGGCTGGATTCCCTTGTCGGTGCCGATCATCGGCAAAATCGCCAGTTTGCCGGCCAGCGCGCACATGGTTCCCCATTGGCCGAGCCGCGGCCCGCCATAAACGAGCCCGATGCGGGCGGCGACCTCGTCCGTCCCCGTCAACTCGGATGTCAGGGTCCATTTAAGGCGGCCGTAACGGTTCAGCGCCCCCTCGCGGGCCGAGATGCTGGACGCCAGCACGAAGCGCCGAATCCCGGCTTGGCGAGCGGCCGCCAGCAGGGCGCGCGTGCCGATCAGGTTCTCGTCCTCGGCCTCGGGGCGCGAGCTGTCCCATTGATGGGCCAGATGCAGCACGGCGTCGATGCCGGCCAGGCAATCCCGGGGGACCGGGGCGGTCAAATCCCATGGGAACCATTGTACCGGCGCGGCCGGGCGTCGCCGGGACAGCACGACCACCTCGTGCCCGCGCGCCATCGCTGCCGCCAGCAAGGGGGTGCCGATATAGCCGCTGCCGCCGGTGATCAGGATGCGCATGTGCCCTCCATCCACAATCCCAACATGGTCAGGCCGCCCAGGCGATGGCTGTTGTCGCGCCGCCGGGTCCGGTGCTCCGCCCACAAGGCGTCGATGGCGTCGCGGCGAAACCAGTTCAGCATCGGCCCAGAGGTGGTGGCGCTATAGGCCATGTCGGCCAGCCCGCCGGTCAGCCAGTGGCTCACCGGTGCGTTGAAGCCGCGCTTGGGACGGTTCAGCACCTGATCGGGCAGGCGGCCGGCCTGAGACAGTTTCAGGAGATGCTTCTTGCGGCCGCCCTTCAATTTCCATTCGGGCGGCAGCGCCGCGGCGAACTCGATCAGCCGATGGTCGAGGAAGGGGGCACGGGCCTCGAGCGAGCAGTCCATGGTCGAGCGATCAACCTTGACCAGCACGTCATCGACCAGGAAGGTCTTGATATCGACGTAACAGGCGCGATCGAGCCAGTCGCATCCCTGGACGCCGTCGAAGTGGCGGCGGAAACTGTCGAAGGGGTCGGTGGCCAGGACTGCCTCGGCCCGGTCGGGGCGCAGCAGCATCGCCCGTTCGCTGCCGGCGAATATTTCCCGCCAGCTGGCATGCGCTTGTTCGAACGGCAAGGCCAGGCCGGCCAGGAACTGCTTCAGCTTGTAGTCGAAAGTGACCTTGCCGAAACTGGTGGGGACCAGCGCCCGGGCCGTCGCCGCCAGCCCGCGTGCCAGCCGGGGTGGCACCAGTGGTGCCGCCCGTCGGTGCACCCGGTCGGCGGCATAGGTCTCGTAGCCCGCGAATAATTCGTCGCCGCCGTCCCCCGACAGCGCCACCGTCACCTTCTTGCGCGCGAAGTCGGCCAGGAACCAGCATGGGATGATCGAGGTGTCGGCGAACGGCTCGTCGGCCATCGAGGTCAGCATGGGCAGGATGCGGGCCATTTCGCCATCGACCATCCGGGCGTGATGATCGACCTTCAGATGGTGGGCCATGGCTTGGGCTTCAGGCAGCTCGCTGAAGCTCTTTTCCGCGAAGCCGATCGAGAAGGTGAGAATGCTGCCCGCGGCCTGGTTGCGAACCATCGAGGCCACGATCGCCGCCGAATCGATGCCGCCGGATAAAAACGCCCCCAGCGGAACGTCGCTGACCATGCGCAGCCGTACCGCGTCGTCCAGCAGGGCGCTCAATTCCTCGGCGGCGTCGGCCTCGCTGGCGAATTGGCGTTTGGTGGCGAAGCATCGGGCGAGGCTCCAGTACTCGAACGGTTCGCCCGAGCCATCGGCCTCGACCACCATGGCATGGGCCGGCGGCAGCTTTTCCACACCCTGCAGGATGCAGCGGTCGCCCAGCACGTAATTGTGTCCCAGATATTGGGCCAGGGCGCCAGGATCGATGACGTCCGAAACGGCCGGATGCAGGCGAAGCGCCTTCAGTTCCGAGGCGAAGACGAGGCCGCCCCCGGGCAGTCTGGTGAAGAACAACGGCTTCTCGCCGGCACGGTCGCGGGCCAAGATCAGCTGCCGCGTGCGGCCGTCCCACAGCGCCAGGGCGAACATACCGTTCAGGCGGCTCAGGAAATCCATGCCCCAGGTGGCATAGGCGTTCAAGATGACCTCGGTGTCGCCGCGCGTGCGAAACCTGACCCCCATCCCCTCCAATTCGTCGCGCAACGCGACGAAATTATAGATTTCACCGTTGAAGACGATCCACAGATCCCGGTCGGGCAGGGCCATCGGCTGGTTGCCCGACGGGTCGAGGTCGATGATCGCCAGCCGGGCGTGGCCCAGGGTGACCGGGGCTTGCTCGATCACCGCCCGGTGATCCGGGCCGCGATGGGCCATCGCCGCCGCCATGCGGCCGACCAGATCCGGCTGGGGCGCGCTGCGCGCGTCAAGTATTCCTGCGATGCCGCACATAAGAATCCAGAGGGTTAACGGTGTGCCTCTCACGCTTGGGCATGTTGCACCATGGACCGGGCTGTAAGGTCCAGCATTTCCTCTTCTCGCTCGGTACGGGGCTTGTCCGGGGGCAAGACGTCATGGCGAGATTCCGGCGACCCGGCCCCAGGCGGCGAAGCTGACGATCCGCCACAAGGTGAAATCAAATGGCCGCACGCCTTCCAGCACGTCCGACGCTATTGATTGCAAGGCCGGCCCATTGAAGAATTCAGGAAAGCGCAGCGTGGCCTGGGCCACGGAATCGCGCACCAGATCGCGGGCCGGTCCGGCCAGCCAGCGGCGCTCGGGTGTGGCGAAGCCGACCTTATCCTGCCGATGGCGAATCTCGGGAGGCAGGATCGCCTCCATGGCGTGGCGCAAGATCCACTTGGTCTCGCCATCGACGATCTTGTGGCGCGATCCCAGGCCGACCGTCAGCTCCACCAAACGATAATCCAGGAATGGCAGGCGGCTTTCGACACCGTGGGCCATGCTGTTGCGGTCCTCGTAATGCAACAGCATGGGCAGGCTGGTTTCCTGCATCTGGCTGGTCATAAGGGTGTCGAGATCGGCGGTGGCCGGCAGCGGGACATGGTGACCGGCGGCGAAGTCGGCGTGCAGCCAGGCGGGGCGGTGAATACCGCGCAGGCGGCGCAAGGCCTGGCGTCCCACCTGGGGCAGCAGGGCGCGGCCCAGCACGGCGGCCTGCCAGATCCGCCCGGTTCCGTGGCGCCGCCGCTGCGCCGCCAACTCCCGCATCAACAGGGACAGGCGTGCGGTCCGCAGCAAATCCGCGTGGTAGGCGGTGAATGCCGGGTGATAGCCGGCCAATTGTTCGTCGGCCCCCTGACCATCCAGCATCACCGGCACCCCTTGGGCGCGGGCGGCCTGGAAGACGCACCATTGGGCGAAGACGCTGGTGCTGCCGAAGGGACCGTCCTGGTGATGGACCAGGGTGTCGAGAAGCGTGGAAAGATCCGCGCCGTCGGGAAACACGTGGACCGGCCGGGTCGGTCGGGCGGCATTGACGATGTCGATGAAATGCCGCTCGTCGATGGCGTCGTCATCATAGCAGGCGCTGACCGTGACCATCGGCTGCTGCAGTCGGCGGGTGGCCAGGCAGACGATGGCGCTGGAATCCAATCCGCCGGACAGGCAAGACCCCACCGGAACATCCGAGCGCAGTCGCAGACGGACCGAATCATCCAGCAGATGCCTGAACGTCTCGGCAGCCTGGCTTGCCGGCATCGTCAGTGACCCCGGGCGAGGCAGCGCATACCACCGCCTCACCTCTATCTGGCCGCGGCCGTCCAGCGTCAGCCCGGCACATTCGCCGCCACGCAATTGGCGCACTCCGGCCAGCAAGGTGGCTGCCGAGTGGTCGAAGACCCCCCAGGCTAGGAAATCATAGGTGGCACTTCGCTCAAGCCTGGCTTCAAAGCCGGCTACCGTGGCGAATTGCTTGATTTCCGAGGCAAAGGCGACGCCCCCCGTCTCGGTGCGCCACCAATAAAGCGGCTTGACTCCGAAACGGTCGCGGGCCGCGAATAGCCGGTTGCGGCGACGGTCCCACAGCACGAAGGCGAACATGCCGTTCATTCGGTCCAGGCACGCCTCGCCCCATTCGGCATAGGCGGCCAGCAGGACTTCCGTGTCGGTTCGGGTGACGAAACGGTGGCCCTTGGATTCCAGTTCGTCGCGCAACTCGACATGGTTATAGATTTCGCCGTTATAAACGATCCGCAGGTCGTGGCCGGGCAGACCCATAGGCTGGGCGCCGGCCGCCGACAGATCCAGGATCGATAGCCGGCGATGGCCCAACAGCAGCGGACCGGCCGGGCTGTCGTGCGATTCCCATCCCTGGCCGTCGGGGCCACGGTGGGCGACCGCTTGGATGGCGGCGGTGGTGGCGTCGATACCCACCGAAGCCCAAATGCCGCACATCGGTCAGACTCCCTTCAAGGAATCGAACAAGGCGACCAGCTTCCGGCTTTCCTGCTCCCAGCACAGCGTTCTCGCGGTTTCGAGCGAGCGACGCTTGCACCCGTCGATGCGGTCGCGGGTGAAGCCGTTGACCGCGGCGGCGATGGCTTCGGGCGAGAGGCCGGCAATGGACGCGCCCAGATCGTGGGCACGCAACAGGCGGCCCATTTCCTCGGCGTCGCTCAGGCACAAGGCTAGGCCTGCCATCACATACTCGAAGAACTTGTTGGGCAGGCAGAAGCGGGTTTGACGCGAGGTCGGCGGAATCGGGTGGATGCCGATGTCCGAACGATTGGCCGCCTGGACCACCCGATCGGGCTTGACCGCCGGTTCGAAACGGATGCGATCGGGGGCGGTGGCGGCGGCCGACGATCTCAGTCCGTCGACCACCGTTTGTTCGCCAAAGCCGCGAATGAGCAGATGGAATTGCGGTGCCCAGTGGCGCACGCTTTTGACCAGGGCGCACAATCCACGATCGTCGCGGATGGTCCCGTGGTAAAGCACCTCGATCCGCTCGCCGGTCGGGCGGAACGCCGTTTCGATGAAGGGGACGATGTTGCGGACCACCTGCGGGCGGGCGGCAAGACGGTAATCGGCCTGGATCAGGTCGGCAATGCCGTCGGCCACGGTCATCACCGCTGCCGTCTGGCCGATGTGGCGTTGCTCCAGGGCGCGGATATAGGTGGGAAACAACAAGCGCCAGGACAGCCGGTCAATCCCTTCCTCGACGGCGTATTCGTGGCTGTCATAGACGACGATGCCGCCCTTCTCGCGGGCCAGTCGAACAGCCGCCGGCAGCGCCAGCCAATCGTTGGCGACCCAGATGTCGGCCTGGGTGCGCAGTCCCGCCTTATACAGCTCGGCATTGGCGCCCGAGTGCCAGTAGGCGAATTCGGCCAGTGCGGGCACCATTCTGGCGGCGGCCAGTGACGCCATGCGCTGGGCATAATAGAGCAGACCCGAGCCGCCCGGTCCCATGGCGATGATCGGCCAGACCGGCAAGGTGCCGCGACCGCCGCCCAAGCCGACGGCGGTGACATCGTATCCCGCAGCGGCCAGTGCGTCGCCGTGACGCCGGATTCTGGCGTCGTCCGCGATGATCGAGATGGCGAGCAGGCAGACGCGCATCAGGATTTCAGGAATTCGCTGACGATCGCCACGACACGGTCGATTTCCGTCGTGGTCAATTCCGGAAAGATCGGCAACGCCAGGGTTTCCTTCGCCCCGGTCTCGGAGACCGGAAGGCTGCCGGGCCGGTAGCCCAGATCGGAGAAGCATTCCTGAAGATGCAGCGGCAGCGGATAATAGATCTCGCAGCCGATCCGGGCCTTCTTCAGGTGGTCCTGCAGCGCGTCACGCCGAGGTGTGCTGATAACGTATTGATTGAAGATGTGGCGGCGCCCCGGCAGGCTGGCCGGCAGGCCCAGCCGGACCCCGGCTTCGGCGAATTTACGGTCATAGAGGGCGGCATTGGCCTGGCGTGCCGCGGTCCATTCGTCGAGATGGGGCAGTTTGACCCTGACGACCGCCGCCTGCAGGGCATCAAGCCGGAAATTGCCGCCGACGATCTTGTGGAAGTATTTGGGCTTCGAGCCATGGCCGCGCAGCACCCGCATCCTTTCCACCAAGGAATCGTCGTTGGTGACGGCCATGCCGGCGTCTCCGAAGGCACCCAGATTCTTCGAGGGGAAGAACGAGAAGCAGCCGATGGTTCCCATCGATCCGGCCCGACGTCCCTTGTACTCGGCGCCGATGGCCTGGGCGGCATCCTCGACCACCGCCAATCCGTGTCGGCCGGCGATCGCGAGGATCGGATCCATATCGGCGCATTGCCCGTAAAGATGCACGGGAATGATCGCCTTGCTGCGCGCGGTGATGGCGGCCTCGATCCGGTCGGGGTCGATATTCCAATCTTCGGACCTGACATCGACGAAAACCGGCTTGGCGCCCAGGCGAGCAACCGCACCCGCGGTGGCGAAGAAACTGTAGGGAGTGGTGATCACCTCGTCACCCGGCCCGATATCCAGGGCCATCAAGGCCACCAGCAGCGCGTCGGTCCCGCTGGAAACGCCGACCCCATGGGCACAGCCGCTATAGGCGGCGATTTCACGTTCGCAGGCTTCGACCTCGGGTCCCATGATAAAGTGCTGGCTGACCAGCACCCGGTCGATGGCGGCGCGGATATCGGAGTCGATCAAGGCGAATTGCCGCTTCAAATCCAACAGCGGTACTTCAGTGGGCGGGCTCACCGGACGCCTGCCTTCGGGGCCACCCGGCCTTCGATCTTCAGATATTGGTCGCCGCAGGCCGGGCAGGCGGTTTCGGTCCAGTCGCCATCGGCTAGGCGGATGCCGCACGTGCAGACATGGCCGATCACGCGCGCCGGGTTGCCGACCACCAGGGCGTGGTCCGGCACGTCGCGGGTGACCACCGCGCCGGCTCCCACCAACGCATAGCGGCCGACGGTGTGGCCGCAGACCACGGTGGCATTGGCGCCGATGGTGGCGCCGCGCTTGACCAGGGTCGGGCGATATTCGTGCTTGCGCTCGATTTCGGCACGGGGGTTGAAGACGTTGGTGAACACCATGCTGGGGCCGCAGAACACGCCGTCCTCCAAGGTCACCCCCGGATAGACGCTGACATTGTTCTGAATTTTGCAATGGTCGCCGATGGTGACGTCTGGCCCGATCACCACGTTCTGGCCGATATTGCAGCCCTGGCCGACCCGGCTGTTCTTCAAGACGTGGCTGAAATGCCAGATGCGGGTTCCGTCACCGATCTCGGCGGGCTGATCGACGATCGCCGTCTCGTGAAGAAAATAGGGGCGCACGATCGGCGGCGCGGCGGCGCGCAGGCTCACCGGGGTCTTGGTTTCGATGGCCTTCTGTGCCGCGTCCAGGATGCGCAGCACCCTCAGTCCTTCCCGGCCGTTGGTCAGCGGTGTGTCCCCGGTGGCGACCGAGGTCAGGAAGTGTGCGCATTCCAAGGCCAGTGGCTCGCCCGGTTCCACTGGGATGTCGATGGCCTCGGCCCGGGCCGGTTCCGGTGTTCGACCGCGCCATTCGACGGTGTGCGGGAACAGGCGCAATTTCTTGTCCCAGTCCAGCGTGTCTTCGAATACCGCCATGCCGCGGTCGCCGACCACCACCAGCCGCTGTTCCTTGAACGGGTTGAGCCACGACACGAAGATATGCGCTGCCTGGCCGCCGGCAAAGGTGATGTGCGTGGTAGTCACGTCCGAGATGGCCTTGTGCAGATAATTGTGGCCGACCGCCGCGACTTCCTCGACCTCTTCGCCAAGCAAGGACAGGATCATCGAGATGTCGTGGGGCGCGAAGCTCCACAAGGTGTTCTCTTCGGTACGGAATTTCCCCAGGTTGAGGCGGTTGGAATAGACGTATTGCAGCCGGCCCAGTCGTCCTTCATCCAGGCAAAGTGCCTTCAGGCGGCGAAAGGCCGGGTGATATTGCAGAAGATGGCCAACCATCAGGGTCAGGCCGAGGCCTTCGGCCAACTCGCACAATTGCTGCGCCTCGGTCAGGTCCAGGGCCAGCGGCTTCTCGACATAGACATGCTTGCCGGCCAGCAGGGCCCCGCGGACCAGGGCGGCATGGGTCTCGGCCGGGGTGGCGATGGCGACGGCGCGAATGGAACTGTCGGCCATCACCTCGGCTGACGACAAGGCGGGGACGCCATGAACCGAGGCCATTTCAGCGGCCAGGACGTTATCGCGGTCGGTGATGGCGGCCAAGGCGCCCAATCGGGCGAAGTTGCGGACCAAGTTTTTACCCCAATACCCGCAGCCAATCACGGCTAGGCGAGGGGCGGACTCTTCGGCTGAGCGCACGGCGTGGCCTCATTTGATTGCGAGGACAACGGAAGCTAAGGGGTTTCGGATACTAAGGCAATGGTTCGCGCGATCTTTTCCCCGGCATATCCGTGGCCGAATGGCCGCGCCGCGTCGGGTTGGGGGCGGCTTGCCCAGTCCGCCGATTCGACCAACGCGCGGGCATCGGCGCCGACCACGCGGGTCGTGCCGGCCGAGATCAATTCCGGCCATGGGCTTTCCGACGAGACGGTCAGGCTGCGCTTGCCCAGGAAGCCGGCCTCTTTCGGCAATCCGCCGGAATCGGTCACGACGAAGGCGCATTCCTGCACGGCGCCCAGCAAAGACAGATAGTCCAGCGGTTCGCTGGGGATGACAGTGGGCGGCAGGTCCAGCCCGTAACGGACAAGGGCGGCGCGCGTGCGCGGATGACAGGCGAACAGGACCGGCCGGCCCAGCGCGCCCAGCCCATCGACCAGGGCCGCCAGCCGGTCGCGGCAATCGGTGTTCTGCGGGCGGTGAATGGTGGCTAGAACGAAGCCCGAGGGTAAGTCGGGGCGGCGCCCGAAGGGAAGGAAACGGCGGACGACATCCAACATCACATCGCCGCAGACCTCGATGGTGCCGGTCACGTTCTCGCGGCGCAAATTGTCCGCCGCCAGCTCCGATGGGCAAAACAGCCAGCGTGCCGCGTGGTCGGCGACGATGCGGTTGAATTCCTCGGGATGGTCGCGGTTGCCCATGCGCGGCCCCGCCTCGACATGGGACATGGGCAGGCGCAACTGCTCGGCGGCGATGGTGGCGGCAAGGGTCGATGTGGTGTCGCCATAAAGCAGCACCAGATCCGGCCGGCGCTCGGCGAATTGGCCGGACAGCGCGACGATCATCGCTGCGGTGTTTTCCGACGCCGTACCGCCATGGATGTTCAGGTCGATGGCGGGGGTCGGGATGCCGAGTTGGCGGAAGAACACGCCGCTCATGGCGTCGTCATAATGTTGACCGGTATGCAGGATGGTTTCGCGGACGGCATTGCCGCCGGCCGCGTTCCATTCGGCAAAGGCCGCCGACACCGCTGCCGCTTTCACGAATTGCGGCCGTGCTCCGACGACGGTGCAGACATTGATGGTCATGATGGGCCGGGATTCGGGCGGCGGGCCGGGATCCGTCGAGCGCAAGGCCTCATCAGGGCGCTCCGGTCGGGTCGGCTTGCCGGAATACCACCGTGTGGGCCAGCACGAAACTGATCACCGCGGATACGGCGATGCCGAAGATCTGCGAGAACATCTCGGGAATTCCGACCACCGCGCTCACGAACCATTGGGTCGCCGAGTGGCATCCCAAAGAAAACAAGGTTGTCGCAACATACCGAGGCATCCCAGAAAGAAAAGATACAGAAGATTGGAATGTCCAGCTACGGTTCATCATGAACACGACCGGGAGGGGGAGCAGGAAACCGGCGATGCCGGCCAGCAGGTAGTTGGTTCCGAGTAATTGGAAGAACGCCAGGAAAATCGCGTAATTCATGACAACGCCGGCCAAGCCGACAAGGCCGAAGCGGGCGATCTTACCGTGTAGGGATTCCGAGGACAGGTTCATCTTTGCCGGCTTTTCCACCAGGGTCTGGCCGCATGATGCCAGTCCCTGTCGCGGGTGGTCAACGTCTGCAAGCGTCGGGCAGGGCTCCGAACTCAGGTTAATTCTACTGTGTCACAAGTTGACTGGATTGGGGTGCCGGCCGTTGGCAGCAGGGGCACCGTGGTAATTTCCGTGCGAGTGCCCGGGTCAATCTGAGGCGGATGGTGGTTGTCGACGTTGTGACATGGCGCTCAG